>NZ_JADYXC010000028.1:0-40655 GCF_015864505.1 Pseudoalteromonas sp. SWYJ118
CGAAACAGCGCCGATGATAGTGTAGCATTTGCTATGTGAAAGTAGGACATTACCAGGCTTCAAATTGTAGAAAGCCCGAATCTAACGATTCGGGCTTTTTTACGTCTGCAGAAAAGTAAAAGTTGCGTAATTAACATCCACTCACAGCAACAACCATCACGTAGGTCGGGCGAGCGCAGCGACTCCCGACGCTAAAATCATAAAATTCACCGCTCAGCAATGAGTTCGCAGCATTTGCTATGTGACTTTCTACCGCTGTGGGCACCACGACATTACCAGGCTTCAAATTGTAGAAACCCGTTACAGCAATGTAACGGGCTTTTTGCTGTCTGAGATTTAATAAATAGCCAAGAGCGCATAGCGAACTCAGTAGTGAAACAAAACAGCTCGAAGGCGAGCCCGCCTCGACACAAAGATAGTGTAGCATTTGCTATGGGGCTCTCAACCGCTGTGGGCACTACGACATTACCAGGCTTCAAATTGTAGAAATCCGTTACAGCAATGTGACGGGTTTTTTACTGTCTGGGATTTAATAAATAGCCAAGAGCGCTTACCGAACTCAGTAGTGAAACAAAACAGCTCGAAGGCGAGCCCCGCGGAAGGCCGCCCCGACACAAAGATAGTGTAGCATTTCACTGTGGCTCTCTACCGCTGTGGGCACTACGACATCCTACTGCGTAGCGCACCGACCTCAAATAGTAGAAAGCCCGAATCTAAAGATTCAGGCTTTTTTACGTCTGCAGAAAAGTGAAATATGCGCAATTAATACACACTCATCAACACCCACGACGTAGGTCGGGCGTAGCGACTCCCGACGCTAGAATCACAACAAAACCCCTCAATATCTCAGTCGGCCAATGAAGTAGCATTTCACTGTGACTTTCTACCGCTGTAGGCACTCCGACATCCTACTACGTAGCGCACCGACCTCATATTGTAGAAAGCCCGGATCTAACGATTCGGGCTTTTTTACGTCTGCAGAAAAGTGAAATCTGCGTAATTAATGCACACTCATTCAGCACCTAGCACGTAGGTCGGGCGAGCGTAACTACTCCCGACGCTTAAAATCACACCAAAATCACAATAAAATCCCTCAATATCTCAGTCGGCCAATAAAGTAGCATTTGCTACGTGACTTTCTACCGCTGTGGGCACCACGACATTACCAGGCTTCAAATAGTCGGGCTTTTTTACGTCTGCAGAAAAGTAAAATGCGCACAATTAATGTACACTCATTCAACACCCAACGCGTAGGTCGGGCGAGCGAAGCGACTCCCGACGCTAAAATCATAAAATTCACCGCTCAGCAATTAGTTCGCAGCATTTCACTGTGACTCTGCCCCGCTGTAGGTATCATGACATCATACAAGCTTTAAGTTGTAGAACTCCCGAACCTAACGATCTGGGCTTTTTTACATTTGCAGAAAAATGATTTAGGTATTTCTCTAGAGCGAAGCGTCTCTCAGTGAATAATCTACTTAATTTAACTAGTTAAAGTGGCATCGCCGATGCGAGTGTAGTCTTTCACTGTGAATTCCTAACGCTGAGGGCACTATTGCACTGTACAAAGCTTCAAATTAAAGAAAGTCCTAACCGAAATAGTCGTTTTTTGCATATATAGAATGTAAAAATATGAGTGAATAATATCAATTCAAATATATAAGCAGATTGGTATTATATAAAAAGTATGAGATCCTCATAAATCAAAGTTATTTTAAATTAATGGTATTAGTTAATGATTACTCGTTAACAAACCTCTGACTTAACTTGTTTATGAAGGCAATGAATACTAATATAATTTCATGACCTTATAACTAAAATTTATTGAGTTAGTTGTTTTAAAATTACTACCAATAATGATTGTGAGCTGTAACTAGATGCCCTATGAAACATTTTTAGATGACTCTACTTCGCTAGTTGAATTTACACGTATTTACTTAGCTATTTTTTATACTTTTGTTGCGGGGTTTTATACATTTAGAATTATTTATAAAAATCGAGATACACCATCAGGCGTTATTTATCCCGGTGATAAATACTGTACTAGTTGGTGGAACCATATGGTTTTTAAATTTTTCAGAGCTGCTATTTGGTTTGTATGTGTAATTAGGGTGTTTGTACCTGAGTTAGATAGTTATCTTGGATTATTCCCAATTCTGAATGGCTGGCCAGGTGTATTATTCGGTGATGTATTATTGACCGCAGGCTTTATTTTAACGATGTTTGTACATTTTCATATGGCAGCACTTTGGCGCTCAGGAATTGATCCCAAGGGACCGCATGAGCTTAAAACATCAGGACTATATGAATACTCTAGGAATCCGATGTATTTAGGTGTTGTAGCAGCGCAGGTGGGTTTCTTTTTAGCCTTACCTAGTATATTTAGTTTGATCTGTTTAGTTATTGGTTTTGCAGCTATTTATAGACAAACGTTAGTTGAAGAGGCTCATTTAGCTCATCGTTTTTCTACACAATACAAAGAGTATAAACAACTTGTGCCTCGTTGGTTATAGCTTGGGATTAAACTCTAAATATATAGGATTTAAATTAAAGAGTTAGTGGGTTGCTCCATGTTGGATTAATAAATTTCAGCATAACAGGCATAAGCTAGATAACTTCTTTTTGTTCTATATATTTTTTAATAAACTCTTTTTTAGAAACTGCCTTTGAAAAAATGTAGCCTTGGATATAATCGCAAGCAAGCTGCTTTAATAGATCGTATTGTTTTTGTGTTTCTACGCCTTCAGCAACAACCATAACATCTAAATTATGTGCCATAGTAATAATTGCTTTAACGAGAGCGATACTATTATCATTAGATTCAAGGTCATTGATAAACGAGCGATCTATTTTTAAAATATCGATGTCTAAACGCTGTAAATACGCAAGAGAAGAGTATCCAACACCAAAGTCATCAATAGCTATATCTATATCAATGGCGCTCAACCGTTTTAATTGTCGCTGTATTGACGAGTCTGGATCCATTAGTGTGTTTTCAGTTACTTCAATTAATATAGTTTTTGCAGGCAGCTGATATTCCTTACTTGCTGCAATCCAATCATCTACCCAGCAACCAGCACGATCAATTTCAAGCGGTGATGTATTTACACTTATTTGAATTGTTTTTTTACTCAAAACGTTAAATTGAACGGTATCTTGAATCGCTTGAGATTTTACCCATTGACCGATGTCGTTTATTAACCCATTTTTTTCAGCGACGGGTATAAATTCATTGGGTCCTATTAGGCCTCTGTCAGGATGATTCCAACGAATAAGGGCTTCAGCTTTTGGCACAGATTGTCCATCAATTGAAAATATAGGTTGGTAATATAATTCAAATTGATTATGAGTTATTGCTATGCGTATTTCTTCTATTAGGCGACGTTTTTCTGTGGCTTTTTCTTCAATAGTATACGAGAAAAACTCGTAGCGATTTCGACCTTTATTTTTAGACAAGTACATCGCTTGATCCGCACGTTTAACGAGTTCTTCTACTGTTGAACCATCAGTAGGAAAAAACGTTAAACCTATGCTTGCAGTAACAAATACCGTTTCTTTTTTTATTTTAATGCTCTGCATTAAGCTGTTTTTTATAGCTTCGGCAATTTTTGATGCTTCATCTGGACTGTTTACACCCTCTAAAATTAATGTAAATTCGTCTCCGCCTAAACGAGCTACTGTATCTTTACTTGTTATACAGCTTTGAAGCCTGGCTCCTACTTGGTGTAATAATAAATCCCCGTAGTCGTGGCCAAGGCTATCGTTTACTTCTTTAAAACCATCTAAATCTATAAATATAAGTGCGAATTTCATTCCTTCAACACTTACTAAGCTTTGTAGTTTCTCGTAAAAATACCGTCTATTTGGTAAATCGGTTAATCCGTCCTGGTAGGCATATTGTTGCAACTGAATATTTGCATTTTCAAGTTCATTAGTACGGAGCCTTACTTGATTTTCTAATGAGTTTTCTCTTTTTTCGATATTATATAACATATCGTTAAAACAAGATGTTAACTGTCCGACTTCATCTTGTGATAGTTGTTCTGCGCGTAAACTATAGTCATGTGATGTTGTTATTTTACTGGCTGTTTGTGCTAAATATAAAATTGGGTTTAAAAAGCGGCGCCTTAGTAAAAGAGACAAAATAAGGCTAACCGCAAAGGTAAATACCATCAGGATCATTATAAACTTGGTATAAAAAGTGATTCTTTCTTTAATGTAGCTGTCGTTAGCACGTATCTTTAATACACCATAATTATACATATCAAGTTGAAGCAAAGTATTAACTTCAATGCTTTGTTCTGTTTGTGTATCTTCGGAGTGTGCAATAGCTAATTGTTCACCAGTCGTACTCATTACCATTATACTAATGACATCTGCTCGCATCAGTATTGGGTTTATAAGTTCTTGTACTGCGTCTATATCGTCAAACATAAGTGCGGTAGTTATATTGGGTGAAAGCATTTTTGACAGAGAACCTAAGCTTTCTATTTGCTCCTCTTTAGCGCTGCTGATCTCATAAGCACTAAATACAATCGTCACTATTGCGGTAGATACGAGCGCTACACTCATTAAGATGAATAATAATTTTTTACTTATTGTATTGAGTGAAAATAGTTTTTTCATTACATTACCTTTCTACAACGCGGGCTAGGCGTAGTACTTTTGAACTCATAGTAATGCCTGCATCTTTAAGCTGTTGTGGTGCAATTTCAAAGCGAATTTTACCACTGGAAAGAAAGAATTTGATATGGCCGCCATTTTCAATAAATGAGTCTGTTTCACCAATGACCATAATATTTTTTAGATCTAAAGGAGTTATGTTTTGCCATTGAGCAAATGTATCCGAGGTAATAAATAGCATGTTACACGCAGAAGTTGAGACTTCATCAAGAGTAATTAATTTGTTGTATAGAGGTAAGTTTTTTATCGTGCGATTTTTTAAAGCGGTATTAGCCACATTAATAAAGTATTTATCAGGGCTACAAATAGTAAATTCATTAAGGGATTCTAATTGATAATCCCAGTGTCCAAAACGTGCAAAGTTATATAAGAAGCCTGCTTTTAACATGTATTCTTTTTCAACAGCGCTAACGCTGGCACTAAAAAGTGTCAATGTTATTAAGCTACTGTGAATTATACTTCTTAACTTAATCATCTAATTAACTTAGAAATTTGCTGAAATAGTGAATGTAATACATTCATCAATATAGTTCGGTAATGTATAGGTTTCGCGCGTATTGTTGTACTCAATATGTGAACCTGAAAATAGGTTTTTACCTGAAATTGCAGTAGACCACACTGGAGTAGCCTGCCAATTCCAACTAATATCTAACGTTGTGTAATTATCGGTGTTATATGCATTGGAGTTTACTGATCGTAATGTCGCAAATACATTATGGTCATCTAAGAATGTATAATCGGCTTTTACAAATAACTGCCTGTTTTTAGAGTCATAGCCGATAGCCGGTTCTACTCTTGGAGGTAAGTCGTAATTATAGTCAGTATAGCTATAGCCAAACTCAGTATTGAGGTTATCAACTGGTTGCCATGATACAACTAGGTCGAACCCTTTAGTGGTTGTGTCTGCTACAGATGCAAAGTCTAAATCTAAGCGAGTCATTGTTAGTGCTTGAAAGACTTCTGGAATTCTCCCTGCTAGAAATAAATCGAGTATAGGAATGAATTGCTCAGCATGAGTATTCATATCAATAACCGCTACATTTTTAGCATCAGTATAATAAGACGATAAATCTAACGACCAGTCGTTAGTTGTAAATCGGTAGCCTAGCTCATAAGATAAGTAGTTTTCCGATTCAACATTGTCATTACCATTTAGGTATGTTGGAATTCTATAGTTGTCTATTTGTTCAAAGCCTGAACTGATACCCGCTAGGTTTATTACTTTTGTACCATTAACTTTAAAGTTATCGTTAAACTCAATTAGAGTAGGAGTTCGAACACTTCGTGATACAGCACCCCATACAATGTTGTTGTCGGCTGGCTTATAAATAAGTCTTGCTGATGGTTGATTTTCCCACCCAGTTAAATCGTTATGGTCAAGTTTAGTACCAATAATAAAGTCAAGGGTATCAGGAATCACATTGTACTGAGCTTGGACAAGTGCACCATATTGTGTGAGGTTATCGAAGTCTTTATCACTATCTAAAAATACGCTTTCTGCGAAAGATATAGAATTGTATCGGTAGTTTAAGCCCCAATCTAGTTGTAGAGATTGATATATAAAGTTCATCTGATAATCAATATCTATCGATTGAAAGTCTTCTTTAATATAATTTTGAGAGCCATTTTGTTTAAGCCAAGAAACTTGTAGCATCTGGTTTGCATCTGGCGACATTCTATTTTCTAACCTTGCCATTATGCGTGAGTCTGTTCGTTTTAAATCATCCGAAAATGCAATGTTTGCGTTGGTTTCATCTATAACGCCTCGATAGTTTTGGCCAAGTTTTGAGTGAGTTATATCGCCTTGAAGTAGTGCTGACCACTCATCACTAGGGGTAAAGTCAGCCCTAAAACCTAAAGAATTTTGCTTGGTTGTATCGCTTGGAGTGAGTGAAATTCCTTTTTTTGACTCATTGGCATCTTTTAAGTGGCCGTAAACTCGGTAACTTCCTTTGTTACTTATATCACCACCGTAGCGAAGGTTTGCATCAGCATTTATTTGGTTACCAGTGGTTATATTTGCGTATCCACCGCGAGTATCAATACTATTTTTAGTAATAATGTTAATTACACCATTATTTGCGTTGCTACCCCAAAGTAACCCGCCTTGTCCGCGTATTACCTCAATGCGTTCAATATCGTACAAAGGCACGTTTAGGGTTTCCCAGTAAACTGCCGCAAATTTTGGGGTATACAAGCTTTGCCCATCAATCATTACTAACAGTTTGCTTGAAAAGCGAGAGGCAATGCCTCTTGATGAAATAGCCCATTGATTATTATCGAGCTGACGTACAATTAAACCAGGCACCATTTTGAGTGCTTCGGGAACAGAGGTTGCTCCAGATTTTGTTATTTGCTCTTTACTTAAAACGTAAATAGATGAAGCGGTATCAAATGCTGATTGCGCTCTTTTCATTGCAGAGGTTGCTTGCACATCCATACCCATTAAAGCATCAAGATCAAGGTCTTCGTCTTCAAACGGCTCAGCCGCTAAAAGTGGGCAAACAAAAAGTAACGGCCAAAATAAACGTTGTGATATTTTCACCCAAAAGTCTCCAGCGCAATCAAAAAATCAAAAACAGTCATTGTTTTTGTAAAACATGTGATATCACACAATGTTAACATATATTAGCAATGTAAAAGTATAATTACGATTAAATCAAACAAATCAATTTTGTAGTTATTAAATTTTTATTACACGTTACGAATTGTAAAAAAAATCTGGAAATAAAGTATACAGCCTTCATATAAATATTTTCAGCAGAGTAAGCAAAGAGGAAGTTACTCATAGCTATCAGTTATATAAGTTAAAAGTTAGTCTATTTTAGAGGGATTTAAAAGCACTTTTAGGTCATTAATATTTTAGACCATGTTTTTATAAAGGTAGAGAGAGTGGCATAAAAATAAAATTATAGTGTAACGTTAAATTAACTATTGTTGAGTACTTAATTCTCTTTGCTTTTATTAAAGGTATATAGAATACTTAAATTCGCTTGGTTTTGCTTTGAAGGCACCAAAGTATGGAAAAAAATGAATTAATTAATGTAGAAGAAGTACTCGATTTAATGCTTGATGCGGTATGCGTGGTAGATAAACAAGGCACATTTGTTTTTGTAAGCGCAGCATTTGAGCAAATTTTTGGTTATACGGCCGACGAAGTTGTAGGCAAAAAAATGATTAACTATGTTTACGAAGGTGATCATTATAAAACGCATAATGCCGTAACTTCGCTGTTGTCTGGCGGAATGGTGAACCCTCGCTTTGAAAACCGTTGGATGAGAAAAGATGGTCAAGTAGTTCATATATTATGGTCTGTTCGTTGGTCAGAGCAACATCAAGTAAGAATCGCTGTCGCGCACGATATAACTGAACGTAAAGTAATGGAAGATCAACTCCATTATATGGCACGGCACGATGTGTTAACTGGCCTACCAAATCGTTCTTTATTAATGAATCGATTAGAAAAAGTAATTATTAGTGCAACCAGAGACAACACGTTTTTTTCTTTACTGTTTATAGACATAAATGGCTTTAAAGCAGTAAACGATACTCACGGACATGAAATTGGCGATAAGCTTTTATGCGCTATAGCAAAAAGGCTTTCAGCGTCAGTAAGGCATTACGACACAGTAGGGCGTTTAGGCGGAGACGAATTTTTAATTATTTTAGATAACTTAAGTTCTAGCCACGAAACCGTCAGAATAAAAAATAAAGTCCTCACTGAGTTTAAAGCCGTCTTTAAGTTAGATGACGTACTACTAAATATTTCACCCAGTATAGGAATTGCAAACTACCCCGAGCACGGCCAAACAGATCACGAACTCATAAAGTATGCTGATCAAGCTATGTACAAAAATAAACAACGAGGCTTAGATAACGGTAACCTATTTACCTCAATAACTAAGCTGAACTATCACCTTAGGTTAAACAATAGTCACAGCGTCCTTAACTACAATGCCTTACTTGCCGACATATTTTTTAATATCGGTTTGCCAGTGCTGCGCTAAAAAATCTATAAATGCTCTTACAACAGTTTGTTGGTAGTTCCTTGATAAATAGGCTGCCCACAAATTATGTCCAGATGATAATGAAGGCGATTACCGTATCGGCAGTAATACATTTTTTACGAATGATGCAGGCGAAAGCAAGGTATCGGTCACTGATTATGCAACTGCAATGGTTGATGAAGCGCAAAATGCGGCGCATGTAAATCAGCATATTAGTATTGCCTACTAGCCTAATTATCAATTAAAAGCGTTTGATTATTTAGATATAACAATACTGGCTCATAAGGCTAAAATAATTTAATCTGGGTATATTAATCTTTATTAAATTATTTGCCTTATGAGCCTTATTTTTTCCCTTGCGTTAGCAAGTCTTCCCGCTTTACCAGAGCCTGTTGCTAATAATGCGGTAGCTAAAGTAACAGCACAAAACCAAACCTATTTTTTAAGCTTTATGGGGCTGGGCCGCGATAAACAGCACTCGTCAGTGCATAACAAAGTGTGGGCGCTTAAAATTGGCGATTCACAGTGGCAATCTAAAACTGGCGTGCCTTCAAGTTTGCCACTAAAAGGGCGCTTAGCTAGTACCGCAGTGGGTTTAGGTGAGTACGCCTATGTGTTTGGCGGCTATACGGTAGCAGAGGATCATACTGAAGTTTCAAGCCCAGACGTATATAAGTACGACGTAATAAAAGATACTTACACCCACCTTGCGAGCATGCCAGTACCCGTAGACGACAGCGTAGCGCTAAGTTATAAAGCGCGTTACATTTACTTAATTAGCGGCTGGCATAACGACGGCAACGTAAATTTAGTACAAGTGTACGACACACAAAATAATACATGGCAACAAGCCTCGCCATTTCTCGGTGAACCCGTATTTGGCCAAGCCGCTGCAATTAGCGGCAATACCATTGTTATTTGTGATGGTGTTAAAACACAAGCTAATCCTGATTCGCGTCGCTCGTTTGCAGGCGTAGCACAGTGCTTAAAAGGCTCTATAGATTCAACTAATCCACAAAAAATAGATTGGCGCACGCTGCCACACCCAACGGGTACTGCTCACTACCGAATGGCAGCCACCAGCTATAACGGCAATATTTATATGCTGGCAGGCTCTAATAACCCATATAACTACAGTGCAATAGGCTACGACGGTAAACCTGCACCAGCAAGCAATCATGTTTGGCGCTTTAGTGTTGATAAAAACGAATGGCAGGTTTTATCACCGGTTGACGTAAAAAGTATGGATCACCGTGGTTTACTTGAGCACAACGGTGTTTTATACCGAATTGGCGGTATTGATAATAACCAGCAAGTAAGTGCTAACGTACTCGGTTACGAGGTTCAAAAATGAACACCCTTTACATTACCGGGGCGGGAGTCAGCGCAGCCAGTGGTATTCCCACATTTCGAGGTGAGGATGGCTACTGGACCATAGGCAGTAAAAATTATACGCCTATGGAAATGGCAACACGCGCAATGTACCAAAACGCTCCTAAAGAGTTTTTAGCATGGTATTACCATCGCTTTGCGACGTATCGTAACCATGGCCCAAACGACGTGCACCATTGGTTGAGTAATAAAAACTTAATCACTCAAAACATAGATGGGCTTGATGGTAAAGCAGGTAATCAAAATTACATAGCTATACACGGCAGGCTCGATCAAATGACCTTGTTTCATGAGCAAGGCGACGATGTAACGCCATTTACCGCTCCGTGGGAAAACGTTGATGAAAGCTGCTTGCACAACTCATTATTTGAAGTGTTTAATATTAAAAACCAAGCACCTGAGCTTAATTGCTCCTTTAAACCTTATGTTTTATTGTTTGATGAGTACTACACCGAGCTTTATAGAATTAGCGAAGCGCAAAAGCGTATGAGCAACGCCGATAAAATCGTATTTATGGGTACCTCGTTTAGCGTTAATATTACACAAATGGCAATAGAAATAGCCCGCGATTACAACATTCCCATTGAAGTTGTAGACCCCGAGCCGGCTCATATTTTACACCCGAATGTAAGCTATAAAAAAATGACGGCACTGGAGTACATTCAAAACAACTAAAGTAAGCGCGTTATGAGTATTTAACGCGCAATCTTTAATGTTATTTACAATTTTGCAAAGTTTTT
The DNA here is from genome assembly GCF_015864505.1 of Pseudoalteromonas sp. SWYJ118. Classification (NCBI taxonomy): domain Bacteria; kingdom Pseudomonadati; phylum Pseudomonadota; class Gammaproteobacteria; order Alteromonadales; family Pseudoalteromonadaceae; genus Pseudoalteromonas; species Pseudoalteromonas sp. SWYJ118. Next base: position 10,823 of record NZ_JADYXC010000028.1, read on the forward strand.
ATCTCTCCAGTTATACATGTTGTTCTATAATATTAATTAGCAAAAGCAATCGCTTTATAAAAACATAATAATATACAAGAGACATAAATGAGTGATTTAACCGCAATAGCCAATTTATCAATACTTTTAGTAGAACCTTCAGACGTTCAACAAAAAATAATTATAAAATCGTTATTAGATAGTGGCGTTAAACAAGTAGAAACGGCAACCACACAAGAGCAAACATTAGCACTGCTTATTAAATACCAACCAGATTTAGTAATAAGCGCCATGTATTTGGCCGATGGAACAGCCGACACCTTATTGCAAAAAATCAGATCAAACCCAAGCACCGAGCATCAACCGTTTATGCTTGTATCAAGCGAGCGAAATAAAAAGTATTTAGAGCAACTTCGTCAATCGGGTGTATTAGCCATTTTACCAAAGCCTTTTAGTGCAACCGCTATTACACGGGCACTTAAAGCCACGCTAGACATAATTAGTGAAGAAGAAGTAGAGCTTGAACATTTCGATGTAACATTACTACGGGTGCTCGTTGTAGATGACAGTCGCTTTGCACGCAAGCACATTATTCGCGTACTTGCCGGTATGGGAATACCTGCACCAGTAGAAGCTGAAAACGGCAAAGAAGCTATTGAGCACTTAAATAATCAATCGTTTGATTTAATAGTAACCGACTACAACATGCCCGAAATGGACGGACGCGAACTAACCGAAGCCGTTAGAAGCTCAAATAGCTACTCGCATATTCCTATTTTAATGGTGAGCTCAGAAGCCAACGAAACGCACCTAGCAAACATAGCCCAAGCAGGGGTAGATGCAATTTGTGATAAACCGTTTGAGCCTGCAACAGTAAAAGACTTATTGTTTAAAATAATGTCTTAAAAGTAACGGTAAGTAAGCGTAGGACTGAGTTTATTTGGCCCTCGCTTACTTGTAAAAAAACCTACTCTTGTAGCTGCCCTAATCTATAAATAAGTAATGCGGTTTTTTTGATATTTTTATCAAGGCTGGTTAAGTCAGCTGTTTCGTTTTTAGTGTGCGCGCCGCTGCCCATTAAGCCCAAACCATCAAGTGCCATATCAACATGGCTTGCCGCAAACGAAATATCTGCAGCGCCTGCATTACGTGGGTTTGCTGCTACTACTTTGTTGAAGCCTAAATCGTGGCTTGCATCGCTGTAAAGTTCTAATAGCTTTTTATTGCCATCAGTTAATGCCATTGGCGGGTAACCATCTTCAAAAATAAGCTCAGCTTTGCTACCGTTTAAACTGTTGCTAGCAATGAGTTGCATTGACCTTTTTGCGTTTTCGAATTGTTTTGGCGAAAGTGCGCGTAAATCACCTGCAACATGCACGGTTTGTGCTATTACGTTACTTTTACCAAACGCCGTTGCTGACGAGTTAGTACTGTCGTAGTCGGCATTGGTACCGCCCACAATAAGCCCTGGATTAAACGTTAAATTAGGTTGCGTGGCAAGTTGCTCTCTAAAGTCATTTAAAATACGCGATGCCTCGTAAATAGCGCCATAACCAACGCTTTCGCTAAATATTTGTGACGAATGTGCAGCATCGGCGGTTACGTTTAGCGTCCAGCCTGTATAACCACGGCGCGCCGCCATAGCAGTTTTAATATTGTTATCGCCATTTTCATAGCCAAGCGCTACGTCAGCCCAAATTGCCGCATCAACAATAGCTTGTTTAGATAAGCTAAGTGGGCGACCGCTGCTTTCTTCATCACCAGTCAATAATACTTTTATGCTTACATTTTCGAGTAAATTAAGGGCTTGTAAGCTTTTAAGTGCGGTAATTATTATCGTGTTACCGCCTTTCATGTCGGCAACGCCTGGGCCACTGGCTGTATTGGCATCAAGCTTTTTATAAGTGGTAAAGTCATCGTTTTTGGCAAATACCGTATCTAGATGGCCGATCATCAGTATTTTTATTGCATCGGGATCATTACTCTCATGGGTTGCTAATACATGCCCTGCACGGTTAAACGCACTGCCATCAAGCCATTCTACTTTAAAACCTATGGCTTTAAGTTGCTCGCTTGTCAGCGCACCTACTTTTTTTACACCTTCAATATTAAGCGAACCGCTATTAATATTTACAGCTTGCTCTATTTCTTTAAGTGCTTGGGGAATGTTTTTATCGACCTGTTTTATTATTTCACGCTCGTTTTTATCAAGCGCCGCATGGCTTGTAAGCGGTAAGGTACTAGCAAGTGTGAGGATAAGTGCATGGCTAAATTTTAAAAATGACATAACAGCATAATAAGTGAGAAATAAGAGTATTTAATATGAAGTAAAAATACACAGGATTCAATAGGAGTAGATTGTGATTTTTAACTAATTTTATAAGTAATAACGAGTTACAAGTTTAATAATTATGGGGTGTACGCGTTATTGGTTTAAACACAGATATTTAAAATATAACCTTTTAACTAATAATCAAGCTGTATAACTAAACAACGATTTGTCTGATATTACTGATCTCCACCAATTTGGTGGTTTTGCTGTATTTAGAAAAGATAAGGCTAAGCTAACTATCTGTTTACAGTTGTTTATTTTATAGCTAGGATAAAATCATTGTAATACAGGTACACTTATCGGTTTGTAAAACGACAAATGTTGTAGGCTAAATTGTCAAATTCCAGAGGAGGGTATAGTGAGTAATCAACCAGAACATAAGGATTTTTTGACTTGGTGGAAAGAGGACTTTGGCCCAGGATTGATTGCTACTCGTAAAGCTCTGGAGCCACACATTAAGCAATGGCAGCAAATTGCGGTGGCTGTGAACAAAGCGTTATCTAAGTTTATCGAAGAGCATAGAGAAAGTATTGAGTTATGGATTCAATTCGCTGAGGTTTATCCTCAACTTGAGCCTTACATAAATAACATCACTTATGGGTTAAATGATCCTGACTTTGAAATTGCGAATGACGTTGTTGAATTAGCACATATTTTTGAAACTATAGATCTTCAACAAGACCCCAGTGCAATTTCTCTTCTTGATGTAATATCTGGCGAAGCTTTTCAATCCTCACTTATTAATTTTTATTCCAATTTGACACTAGATGAAAATCGATTGCCTTTAATAAAAGAAGCTTTGGAATTACATAACAGTGGTCACTATGCTGGTAGTATTTGCTTGCTCTATGGACAGATTGAAGGTGTTCTCACGGAATCATTTGAGAAAGCTAATTACATCATTATAAATCAAAGGAAAACAAACCCAGTCAAAGAAGACGGTTCTGTTAACAATAAATCTAATTTAACGGGTTTAGTGCCTAAGCTTGAACACGCAATAACTCGACAAGATCAACTGCAATCATACTATTCAAAAATTAAGACATACGAGCTTGTTGCAGGCGACTCGGAAGAAACTATTCCTAAAACGAGAAATAAAATTCTTCACGGTAGTGAAGTTAGCTTTAATACAGAGAAACGCAGCGCTCAACTGATTTTGTGGCTTTACTCCACAATATTGCAAGTCCGAGTGCTAGGAATTTAACAAGCTCAGTCACAGCGATGGCTTTTCCGTTGAGGCTTCGTCTTCATTACAAAGCCACGCGTGCCTCGGGCGTTATATGTACATGGAGATAGTATGAATTCTAAAATTGAATTATGGGATCACAGTAGTAACTACATATTTGGTGAATTGAAGCCTAATAATAAAATCGAATTGTGGGATCATAGAAATAATTATATTTATGGTGAATTAAAAGGCACTAAGTTTGAATTATGGGATCACGAGAACAACTACATATACGGTGATTTAAAAGGGAAAAAAATAGAACTTTGGGATCATGGAAATAACTACATTTATGGTGAATTAAAGTAATTTTTTAAGTTCTCAGTACGTGTACAAAAACTTTAGACGACCAATGCTCTTATTTCATTTTTTCAGTGTGCATTAAAAATGTATTCGATATTAACAACCATCAGGTTTAACGCTATAGGCATTAAACCTGATGGCCCTAACTTAACGAGCCAACGTTAATTAGTCGGCATTAAATAGATTTCGCGTACGCTGTTGCGCTGGTTTGCTTCTATGGCAAATAATACGGCGTCTGCTACATCTTGTGGGTCGAGTTTATCGGGTTTAGCTTCATCAAAAAACGGAGTGTTTACTATGTGAATTACAGTGACACCCAACCTAAATTTTGTAATGCTTTAAAAACGCTTAGAGTTAATTACAGGATCTTGTTTTTAATTGAATTTGGCTGTTGGCGTTATTTTACAGTCTCGTTAGTTGCCAAGGATAATTATGCGAACACTTCAGCTTTTAGGTTTTATACTTGCGATTGCCGGGTTTATTTTAGGCTACGTGATGCTAGCCCCAATTGATGGTGAAGCATCCGACGCTTCAGCAGGAGGTACAGGCATAGGCATTATGTTTATGGTGTTACCTATACTTGGTTGGTCTGCGTTAATATTAGTGCCCTCTTCAGTAGCATTGTTCAACCATGAAGTAAGAGAACGCACTTATTTCAGAGGCAATTTTTGGCTAAACCTTTGGAAAGTAAACCTAATTATTTCTTTTGGATATATTGCCGTTGTCTTATATTTTGCTTACATATGGTTTAAGGGCAGCATTGGCAATTAATAAGACTTTAAATGCGTAATACCTTTAATTCATTCTTACCTACTAACACCTAACCCAAACTAAGTACTAAGAACCATCAGGTTTAACACCATTAGCATTAAACCTGACAGCCCGAACTCAACCAATCAACGTTAATTAGTCGGCATTAAATAAATCTCGCGTACGCTGTTGCGCTGGTTTGCTTCAATAGCAAACAGTACGGCGTCGGCTACATCTTGTGGGTCGAGTTTGTCGGGTTTAGCGTCATCAAAAAACGGGGTGTTTACCATCCCTGGTGCTATGGTTGTGCAGCGGCCGTTCCATTCGCTCATTTCCTCAGCTAAGTTTTGTCCAAAGCCATAAGCAAACCATTTAGTTGCACCGTAAATAGAGCCGCCAATTGGCTTACGGCCAGCGGCAGAGCTGGTTAATATAAAGTGACCTTTGTTTTGGCGTAAATGCGGCAGTGTTAATTTTGCAGTCCACAGTAGGGCTTTAATGTTTATGTCGATCATAGTTGACCACTCATCGGGATCACCTTTTTCGGTGCCAGCGGTTGAAACACCCATGCCTGCATTAGCAAAGGCAACATCTAATCGGCCAAACTTCTCAATACCTTTGGCAACTACGTTTTCAAGCGCGGTAAAGTCGGTTGCATCCGCAGCTACGCCCAGTGCATTATTTGAGCCTAATGACTCTACTAACTCAGTTAACTTATCTTCGCGTCTAGCGGTAAGTATTACTTTATGACCATTATTAACAAGGGTTTTTGCGGTTGCTTCGCCAATACCACTTGAAGCGCCGGTTATGAGTACTATTTTCTCTTTTGCCATGAATAACCTCTTTAATAAACGTAAAAAAACTTAAACCGACCATACCAATAAACGATTAACCTACATTGAATAGTCGCTATAAATTCGCCGTAAATAGGCGGGCTTTGCGTCTCAAAAATCATGGTTTTAATGTTGTTTTTAAAATTGAAATAAGTGATTAAAAAAGATAGGTTAAAATTTTTTATTCTATATACTCGCGCCACTTCTTTTGAAGTCGGTTTTTATTAAATTTAACCATTATTTTGCTGAGTTTCAGCCACATTTATCGGAACAAACATGAAAGATAAACTTTTAGCGTTTTGGCAAAGCCATTCAGAAGCAATCATCACTTTAGGTTACAAAGTGGTTTTAGCATTGGCGATTTTAGTTGCGAGCGCGCTTATTGCACGTTCGGTTAAAAAAGCGATTAAAAACTCTAAATCGCCATTAAAAAGAGTGGATAGTACGCTGCTTCCTCTTTTATCGAGTATTGCTGGTTATTTAGTTTATATAATTGGCGGGCTATTTATTTTAGATATTTTTGGCGTTAATACGGCAAGCTTAATTGCGCTAATGGGCGCTGCTGGTTTAGCGATTGGTTTAGCTCTTAAAAATACGCTGAGCAATATTGCCGCTGGAATTATGCTATTAATACTCAGACCTTTTAAAATAGGCGACTTTGTTGATGCCAGTGGCACGCTTGGCACGGTGAGTGAAATACATTTATTTACTACTATTTTTAAAACCACCGACGGTCTTTATATTGCATCCCCTAACAGTAAAGTGTGGGGTGGCAATATTAAAAACTTTACCCGTAATGGCAAAAGACGAATGGACATAGTGGTGGGTATTTCGTATGGCGACTCGATTGACGTTGGTTTAAATGTGCTTAAAGAATTAGCCGCATCAGAGAGCCGATTACTCGCAGAGCCTGCACCTAAAGTAATGGTGACATCAATAGGTGAAAGCGCGGTAAACATTCAATTACGCGCATGGACTGTAAATGGTGATTATTGGCAAACCGTGTGGGATCTAAATAAACGCGTTAAAGAAGCTATTGAAGGTGCTGGGCTGAGTATTCCGTTTCCGCAGCGTACGCTGCATATATCTGAGTCGATGGCATCGACAATAACTGTTAAAAAAGATGCTTAAATACGTATTAGCATAAAAATAAACATAAACATAAATAAAAATAGCGAGCCTTGGCTCGCTATTTTTGTATTGACTGAGGTATTAACGCTCTAATTGAAAGTCGTACACTGAGCCTAAATTAAGTAGTTGTGTAAGCTCATCAAGTGCTTGGTAGCTTTCAGTTAATAGGGCTGAGTCTGCAAAGTCACTTGCGCCTAATTTGTCGCGGTAGTTACGTTTTGCCCAGTCACACAGTTGTGTGTATTTAGTATCAGTTAAAATAACCTCTGGGTTTACTGCAGCAAGTTCTTGCTCATTAAGAGCTACACGTAAACGCAAGCAAGCTGGGCCGCCGCCATTTTGCATACTTTGGCGTAAATCAAAAAACTGCACTTGGTTTACTGGGTTATCAGCCATAATCATTTCTTCAATGTAGGCGTTAACCGCGCTGTTGCGTTTACACTCTTGTGGTGCCACTAACAGCATTGAACCATCTTCAAGGCTCACTAGCTGGCTGTTAAATAAATAGCTACTTACAGCGTCGGTAATGCTTACTTTATCGGTAGGTACTTCAATAATATAAAATTCTTTATTGCCCACATACGCTTCGCGAATATCTTGCAGTGCCAAAGCTTGGTTTAAAAATGCTTGCTGGTGGCACAGTAATACGTTGGCGTTACCTACTGCAATTACATCGTTATGAAACACGCCTTGGTCTATTACGTCTGGATTTTGCTGTAGTAAAATTTGGCTTGAATCTTTTAAGTTATGTAAGCGACAAATTGCTTCTGAGGCTTCAAGTGTTTGCCTTGCAGGAAACTTAGCGGGTTTTGGTAATTGGCTGTTAAACGCGCTGGCACCAAATACAAACATTTCAAGACCTTGCTCGCCGTGGCTGTCACAAAAACGAGTATGGTTTGCTGCACCTTCGTCGCCAAAAAAGCCTTGGTCAGGCAAATGGGTATGGTGTGCAAAGTACTTATCGTTATTAAACATGGCTTTTAATAAGCGCGTAGTGGTTGCAGGCTCTAATGAACGATGAAACTTATTATTTAAATTAGCTGAAGTAAAATGTACTTTGCCGTCGGTTGTATCAGGAGATGGCGATACCGTAGCGGCATTGGCTGTCCACATTGCAGACGCTGAGTAACACGCACGTAATAAAATAGGATCGGCTTTAAACGCTTTATGAATAACTTGCGCATCGTTACCGGTAAAGCCTAAGCGGCGTAGTACGTTTAAGTCGGGGCGCGCATGAGGGGCAAATACACCTTGAGTTAGGCCTTTGTCGTGCATGGCTTTCATTTTTTCAAGGCCTTGAAGCACAGCCTCTTGAGGATTTGAAAAGCTTGCTGCGTTATTTAACGAGGCAACATTACCATACGATAAACCAGCGTAGTTGTGAGTAGGGCCAACTAAGCCATCAAAATTAACTTCCAAAGCGTGCATACACGTTCCAACTAAAAATTTTCAATAGGGTGCAACAATACAACGCAATAGGGCTGCTTGCAAAGTTATAAACGCAGTGTTTTTACTAATTTTTCGATGTTTTTATATGTGTGATTTTTTGCAGGGAGCTTCGTTTTTATATCAGGTGGCTAATAAGTAATTAAATAAGGTTTATTCATAAATTTCATAGTGTGCAAAAGCTTAGCCTAAAGTAGGTTTATACATTTAAGCTTTATGCCAAGCCTTTACACAATACGATGCTACTTAACATAGGCGCGTTCTTTATCAGCAGTAGTGCGGGTATTTGTTGGATCATTAACTTGCCAAACGCTAATGTCTAAACGCCATAAAAGGTAAAGAGTATGGTATAAATTGAACATGGTTTTTCCTTGGTATTTTCACTGAACACATCAGTTTATAGGAAGAAGTATGCCAACATTAACTTGAATATTTTATGAATAGAAATCAGGTGTTTAGTATTTAAGTGTAAATATGTACTAAAGAATTAGCACCAAAGAGGTGAAGTATTTTTAAAATATGCACCAGTGTGGTGTGTTTTTAACAAAAAGCCCTGCAACTATTGGGTCACTTAAATGTGCAAGGCTTTTTAAAAAATACAGTCACTTAAAAAGTAAATTAGCGGCCTACTTTTCCTTTTACTAAAGGCTCGAACGACATTACTTTAAACTTACCGTGGCTTTGATTTTTGCCATTATTAAGTACAGGCGAATTATGTAAATCATCAACGGTAAAGTATATTTTATCATCAGCTCCGTAGCTAAAACCATCTGGCCAGCTAAGACGATCGTCTTTAAATAATACTTCGTAGTCGCCAGTAGGTTTAATTACGCCAATTGCACCGTTGGTTATGTCGGTTACGTATACGTTACCGCCGCCATCAACAATAATACCGTCTGAAATTGGCTTAGTGCCGTAACGCGTAACTTTATCCTCAAGTGCTTTAGCCGAAAGGCTCTCGTTATTTATATCGCTGGTGGCAATACGGTAAACCGACGTGCCCGACATAGATCCAAAGTAAAGCCAGTCTTCGTTAGGGTCAAGCGTAATTGGGTTAACACCTAAGCGCGCAGGTTGCCCGCCAAGGCTCATTGTGCGCCCATCAATAACCATATCGATATTTTCGGCTGTGGTGTAATGGCTATTTTGTAGCACTCTGCGTGCTACACCTGTTTTAAGGTTTACCGTAATAATAGCGGCTTGGCTGCCTTGGGCTGTGTCGGCAATGTATACAACGCCATGCTTATTATCGATGACTAAATCGTTTAAAAATGAGGTGTCGGTAATGGTAGGTTTAGCCAGATAAATAATTTTATGCAGTTGCTCTTTATTTGTATCCCAACCCACTAAGCGCCCAGCGCGATCTGGCCCTGAAGTGTCGAGCATCCATAAAACGCCATCGCTTGATACGTTTATGCCAAGCACATCGTAAAAACCTTTACCGTTATTGTAAGCGTATGCCCATTCTTCATTAGGGTAGGGCTTAGTTGTACCATCGCTTAAAAGCTCCATAATTTTTTGCTTTTGGCCAAAAAAACCGTGCACAGATAAAAACTTTCTGCCCGATGGGGTAATAGCAATGTTACCCGGTGGGTGCTGCGCATCAAAAGTGGCTACTGTTTTTAAATCAGCATTTTGATTAGCGGTATTAGCAAGTACGGCGTTGCTGCCTAAAAGTGCAGTGCTACATGCCGCTGCTAAGAGTAATTTTTTTATATGAGTCATTTAATTTATACCTTTTAAAGTAAATTGATTGGTTAACTATAAAGTGCCTAATTGGCTAAGTCGTTTACTACTAAATCGAGCAGTTGCATTAACTGCTGTGCTTGAGCCGTATTAATACTGTCGAATTTACATTGAATGTTTTTAGGTATATCAGCCGCTTTTAACTTAAGTGATTGACCATGTTGGGTAAGTTGCACGAGTCGTTTACGCTTATCGCGCTCGTCTTTAATAACAGCAAGTAGTGATTTGTCTGTCATTTTTTTGAGTATTTGGGTCATTGCACCGCCGTCTATCGCGGTTTTATCTATTAGCCCTGCAATTGTTATTTCGTCTTGCTCCCACAGCGCCATCATTACTACGTATTGCGGGTAAGTTAAATTTAGCTCGTTTAAAGGCTCGCGATACGCACGCGCAATGCTGTTAGATGCCATATATAACCGGTGGCATAACTGATTTTTTAACTTTAATTGCTCAAACGGCATAACGTTATCCTTTATTTCAATACATGCTATTTTAATTTGCATACAAAGTATTTGCAATCTCTAATTACTTGCTCTATTATTTTGCACACAAACTAAATTGATTGATATTTTAAAACTTTGGAGTTCATTATGAATGTATTACAAAACGTAGCTTACACAGCAAAAGCAACTGCAACTGGCGGCCGTGAAGGCGTAGCTAAATCTGATGATGGTCGTTTAGATGTAAATTTATCAACACCTAAAGGTTTAGGCGGCGATGACGGACAAGGCACTAACCCAGAGCAATTATTTGCTGCAGGTTATGCAGCATGTTTTATTGGCGCACTTAAATTTGTAGCAGGTAGCGAAAAAATAGATTTACCAAGCGACACACATATTAATTCACAAGTGTCTATTGGTGCTATTGAAGGCGGTTTTGGTATTGCAGTAAAATTGGCTGTATCACTAGGTGATATGGATAAAGCAGCTGCGCAAGAGCTTGTAGATAAAGCGCATCAAGTATGCCCTTATTCAAACGCAACACGTGGCAATATTGAAATAGAGCTTTCTGTTATTTAATAACTAAATAAAGAAAAGTTATAAAAGCACACAACGACAACTAGTCGTTGTGTGCTTTTTTGCGTTTTAAAGCAAAATAATTTAAATATACAAATAATCGTATATTCACTATTTCATATGTTTAGTTTTTGTTTTATTGTATATGCACTAACACTGCGAGGACACTATGGAACAATTCAACCCACTTCAATTTTATAAATGCTTAGCGGACGATACGCGTTTAAAAGCAATGCTATTAATTAGCGACCAAGAAGAGCTGTGCGTGTGCGAACTTGTTGCTGCACTTGAATTAAGCCAGCCTAAAGTGTCGCGCCATTTAGCACAATTAAGACAATGCGGATTACTGAGCGACCGTAAGCAAAATCAATGGGTTTATTACAGTATTAATAAAGCCCTGCCTGAATGGGCTAAAAATGTATTAACGCAAACCCTGACTGCAAACCCTTCATTTTATGAAAACGATTTAACGCGGTTAAATACTATGGGTAATCGCCCTGAACGAGCAGCTAGCTGTTGTTAACTAATTAGTAAATAAATTAACTTATTAAAGGTATTTAATTATGACTATTAAAGTAGGTATTAACGGTTTTGGCCGTATGGGACGTTTAACACTGCGTGCAGCAGTTGATTGGCCAGAAATAGAGTTTATTAAAGTAAATGATGTAGCGGGCGATGCTAAAACACACGCACATTTAATTGAGTTTGACTCAGTACACGGACGCTTAGCGCAGCAGGTTACTAGTGATGATAATAGCTTTAGTGTAGGTAAACACACTATTTTAGTGACGAATAATAAAACTATAAATGAAACTGATTGGTCAGATTGCGATGTAGTAATAGAAGCCAGCGGAAAAATGAAAACCACTGAATTGCTAAAGCAATATTTAGAACAAGGTGTTAAGCGTGTTGTAGTAACGGCTCCTGTGAAAGAAGACGGGATTTTAAATATAGTAATGGGTGTAAACGATAACCTTTATAACCCAAGTGAGCATAAAATTGTTACAGCCGCCTCGTGTACAACTAACTGCTTAGCGCCCATTGTAAAAGTGCTGCAAGAAAAAGTAGGCATTAAGCACGGCTCAATGACCACTATTCACGACATTACTAATACCCAAACGATTATAGATGCACCCCACAAAGACCTACGCCGTGCACGTTCGTGCGGTACTAGTTTAATACCAACAACAACAGGCAGTGCAACAGCCATTACGCATATTTTTCCTGAGCTTAAGGGGAAATTAAACGGCCATGCTGTGCGTGTACCTCTTACTAACGCGTCAATTACCGATTGTGTTTTTGAGCTTGAGCGCGGTGTTACACAAGATGAAGTAAACACCTGGTTTAAAAATGCTGCAAATAACGAGCTAAAAGACATTTTAGGCTACGAAGAAAGACCGCTTGTATCTATAGATTACAAAACAGATCCACGTAGTTGCACCATAGATGCGCTTTCAACTATGGTAATTAACAATACTCAGCTTAAATTATACGCTTGGTATGATAACGAGTGGGGTTATGCAAACCGTACGGCTGAGCTAATGCTTAAAGTTGCACAAAGTGATGTGGTTTAATCTCGTTTAAAAAGGTTTAAATTCATGCTTGCGCAGTTAGCTAATTTACCAAGTTCTATAAAACAATATTTAATAATTACCGGTAATTACTGGGCATTTACCCTTACTGATGGCGCACTAAGGATGCTGGTGGTGCTGTATTTTCATCAGTTGGGTTATGGTGCATTTGCAATAGCCATGTTGTTTTTGTTTTATGAAATTTTTGGCGTAATCACCAATTTAGTAGGTGGATGGCTAGGAGCACATTTAGGGTTAAACAAAACCATGAATGTAGGGCTTGGGCTGCAGCTTGTAGCTTTAGCTATGCTTTGCGTGCCTGGGGATTGGCTAACCGTTGCCTATGTTATGGCAGCGCAAGCACTGAGTGGCATAGCTAAAGACTTAAATAAAATGAGCGCAAAGAGCGCCATTAAGTATTTAGTACCACAAGACGATGCAGGGCAAAGCCAATTATATAAATGGATTGCCATACTTACAGGCTCTAAAAATGCGTTAAAAGGAGTGGGCTTTTTTTTAGGTGGCTTGCTACTTACCGTATTTGGTTTTGTGGGGGCATTAATAAGCCTAATTGCTTTACTTAGTGTTGCGTGGGTTATTAGTTTAATTTTTTTAAAAGGCGATATTGGTAAAGCTAAAAACAAACCTAAGTTTAAAGAATTATTTTCTAAATCGCGGGCAATCAACTTACTTAGTGCAGCGCGTTTATGCTTGTTTGCGGCGCGCGATGTATGGTTTGTGGTTGCATTGCCGGTTTACTTAGCCGCTCAGTTTAACTGGGATCACTGGTGGGTAAGCGGCTTTATGGCTTTGTGGGTAATTGCTTATGGATTGGTGCAGTCGCAAGCACCGCGTATAACAGGGCAAAGTGATTCAAACTCACATTCAGTCAAAAAAGCGTATTGGTGGGTTGCTCTATTAAGTGGCGTAACTGGCATTTTAGCGTTGTTGATGCAATTTGATGTAGCGGTACATTTTACGCTTGTAATCGGCTTACTTATTTTTGGTGGTGTATTTGCTGTAAATTCATCGCTGCATAGTTACTTAATAGTAAGTTTTGCTAAAAACGATGGGGTGTCGCTCGACGTTGGCTTTTATTATATGGCCAATGCGATAGGGCGTTTGCTTGGTACGGTGCTTTCTGGCTGGGTTTTTCAAGTATATGGGCTTAGTGCGTGTTTATGGGTAAGTGTATGTTTATTAATTGCAGCCTCAATTACAACGGCACGTTTGGCTAAACTTTAAAAAACTCAACGTATTGTATTAAATTCAATTTGTTTAACGATATTCATAGCTTCGTTGGTTAGATCTACTAAACTGTATCAGTAGTTTTAATTTAAAGGGTGTGATGAATGCGAGAAATATCGTTAGCAAAAAAGTTACTCTGGCTAAGTGTCGGTAGTATATTTATAACTGTACTAGTGCTATCAGGCATTTTGTGGTGGCAGTTATCATCAAGTAATAAGCAGTTAGCGACCAAATCCGAAGAGTACATTATTGTAGAAGTAGAAGAAAAGCTTAATGCTCATGCGGCTGGATACGGAGAAAAAATTGCTGGCTTTATTAATGAAGCTTACCGTGTTCCTTATTCATTAGCGGCACTACTCGGCGATGCAGCAAAACAAAGCACTTTAGACCGAGATACAGTTGTCAGTATAAATAAAGCGGTTTTAGAACAAAACACTCTCTTATCATCTATTTATTCTCAATTTGAACCAAACGCTTTTGATGGGCAAGACTCTCAATATCAACAAGGGTATAAGCATTCAGTAGATAGTGCTGGTACGTTAGAGGTATACATAACTCGCGATCAAAAAGGCATAATTGAACAACAAAAAGTAGCGAATGCCGCCGATAAATACATAACAACGCTTAATGAGTTTGGTATTCGCGAAGCGCAGTGGTATTTGTGCGCAAAAGACACACTTAAGCCTTGTATTATGGAACCGTATTTATACGAAATCCCATCGGGCGATTCGGTAATGCTAACTTCGTTAACCGTGCCTATTTTAAAGTCAGGCCAGTTTATTGGTTTAGCAGGCGTTGATTTAACTCTACCAACCTTTCAAGTAATGACTGAGCAGCTTTCTAAGCAGCTTTACAATGGTCAAGCTAAAGTAACCTTATTAAGTGATTTAGGTTTAGTTGTAGGCAGCAGTCATTATAAATCTAAATTAGGGCGTCCAATTAAAGAGGCTGTTAGTTCTACTATATTTAATGATATTGAAAAGTCTAAAGGGCAAAGCGGTATTTTTAAAACAAATAGTGAATATTTAGTAAATTATCCAATTGATATAAAACTAGCAAACACTCAGTGGTCATTAATCATAGAAGTACCTACAGATCTAGCACTTGCAGGGCCTGAAGCGCTAGAAAAAAACATGCAAGAAACAGCAGCATCACTCGGGTTTATTATTTTAATTACAGGCTTAATAATTGCTGTGGTTGCTTTTGTTATTATGAAATTAGTAATTGCAGGTGTAATAGCGCCGCTACAACAAATTCAACAGCGGGTTGATAACCTCGCAAGTTCTGAGGGTGATTTAACGCATACATTGCATGTTGATAGCCACGCAGAACTTATTGCATTAGCTGGTGGGTTTAATCGATTTTTAGCAAAACTACGTGATTTAATTTCTGAACTAAAAGCGGTGTCTGAGCAAACTAAACAGCAAGGCGAAATAGCACAACACATCGCTATTGATACTAAGCATAATGTTCAATCTCAATTTCAAGAAATTGAAAGTGTGGTAACGGCTATGAACGAAATGAGCGCAACAGCACTCGAAGTCGCCAGAGCATCAGAGCAATCAGCCCAACAAGCCGATGAAATAAATAGCTTGGTAGTAAGCAGTGAGTCGAGCTTATCGTCAGCGATGACACAAGTTAAAACGATGTCTGAAGAAATTAAAGAAGCTAACCAAGCAGTTGAAAAAGTAGCTTCGCGTAGTAAAGACATTACGCAAATATTAGATGTAATTCGTACTATTTCAGAACAAACAAACTTACTTGCACTTAACGCAGCCATTGAAGCTGCGCGCGCAGGTGAGCATGGGCGAGGCTTTGCCGTTGTTGCTGATGAAGTACGTGCACTTGCTTCTAAAACGCGTTCATCAACAGATGACATAAGCCAGTTAATTGATAGTTTATTATCTGAAGTAGGTAACGCATCTACCGTTATTGAAAAAGGCGTAGTACGTGCACAAAATGCCGTTGATGAAACATCAGTAGCTTTTGATGCTCTGCACAGTGTTGTCGTTAAAGTTGATGAAATAACCAATCAAATTACACATATTGCCACCGCTGCCGAAGAGCAAAGCTTAGTGACTGAAGAAATAAACCGTAATTTAACGCTTATATCTGATGCCGCATCGCAACTTGCTGACTTATCTACACAAGCAGGGGATAGCAGCGAAGCGCTTAATGCACTTGTTGCCCAGCAAGATAATGAGCTAAATAAGCTTAAAACGTAACTTATAAATTAAGTTTTAAGCACAAAAAAATGGCCAGTTAATACTGGCCATTTTTATTTAGTAAAATAAGTATAACTTGTTGAGAATGCGCGATAACTGCTATTTATAACTTTTTAATCAACATAAACATTTGGTTGATCATTGGCTCAGCAAATTGCTCTACATTAGGACGATTAAAATAACCGCGTAAACCTGTAAATTGCACCTGAAAAAAGCGCGCATATTCAACAGCGGTCAACGTATTACTTAACTCACCTTTGTTTATTGCTTGTGTAAACAACTGCGTTAAATAAGCTTCAAATTGAGCGGTTAAATCTAAGCTTAGCTCATATAGGTTTGAGTCTTTTTCTGCAAACTCGCTGTTTGCTTTAACCAGCATACAAATAGCGCTTGGGCTGCAATCTTTTGTTTTAATTACCACGTTTTCAACAAACGCACGTAATCCACCAAGTACTGTATCGGCACTTGATAAAAACCCCTCTATTTGGGTTTTCATTTGTACTGTGTAATCTTTCAGCGATTCGCAGTATAGCCCTTCTTTAGAGCCAAACGCAGAGTAAATACTACCCGGGCGCATATTAACGGCTTCTTGTAAGTCACGCGTTGAGGTTGCATGAAAACCTTTTTGCCAAAATAGCTGGCTTGCAACGCGAACTACATTATCGCGTTCAAATTTAACCTTATTAGCCATATCATTCTCAATCAATTTGAACATTTGCTCAATTTTAACTTGAACAGTCGCTCAAAATCAAATACTATGTGTCTCGAAGTTACTTAAAACTATTAATTATTAGGAGCTAACCATGGCCGAATTTACTTTATACACTCAAGAAAACGCACCAGAAGAAGCAAAACCGTTACTAGCTGATTCAGTAGCAGCATTTGGTATGCTTCCTAACTTACATGCAGTAATGGCTGAAGCACCAACATTACTTAAAGGTTACCAAGTACTGCATGAGCTGTTTCAAAAAACATCATTCAATGCAGAAGAGCTAACAGTAGTATGGCAATCAATTAACGTTGAGCACGCATGTCATTACTGTGTTCCTGCTCACAGTGGTATTGCAGCGGCAATGAAAGTTGATCAAGGTGTTGTTGATGCACTTGTAAACAAAACACCACTTGAAAACCCTAAGCTAGAAACTCTTCGTGAAACTACACTCGCAATGACACGTGAACGTGGCGTGATCAGCGATGAGCAAATCGAAAAATTCTTTGCAGCAGGTTACGGTAAGCAACAACTACTTGAAATTATTGTAGGCTTGTCTCAAAAAGTAATGAGCAACTACACTAATCACCTTGCTGATACACCAGTAGACGCTGCATTTAAAAAATACGTAAAATAAATACGATTTTATAAATGACAAAAGGCAGCCTAGGCTGCCTTTTTGTGTTTATAAATCGCGGCTATTTAAATTTAACCGTTTTTGTACTGCGTGTATAACTTCTGCTTTCGGGCTTAGTCCATTCACCCTTTTTAAGATAAGAGGTCGATACAATAAACTTATCGTCTTTTAAATCACTAGTAGATTTAACCTTAGTCACTCCCTCTTTACTGCCTGTGACTTCCTCATAGGCTACAAACTGAGTAGGGCTTAATACCGTTATTGTGCCTTTAGTGTAAAATCCTGCCGTAGTGAAATAATAAAATACGAGTGACTTCTTTTTGCTATCATAAAAAATCATCGACTCACCGCCATACTCACCCTCGTTAATCGAGTGCATGGTACGAATAGCTTTACCGTTTAAAGCGCGTTCCCAACGGCCAACATCTTGTATTTTTTTAGCGCCTTCTGGTACTTTAAAGTCTGTTTGCCACGTTCCTAAGTAAGGTTTAAACACTTCTAGCTCTTTATCAAGGTTACTGGCAGTTTCATTAGCAAAGCTACTAAATGTGCATAAACATAATGCTAAGAATAGCGATTTAAAATATGTCATAATTTGGCTCTCGTTGTTAGGCTCTTATAAGCCCAGTATAGGTGATAATTAATTGATAAAGAAAATATTAATCACATTCTCATTGCTTTATTTAGCTGCCATTTGGTTAGCTTACCCGCTGCAATACTTACCTGTTTATATACCAATATATGTACCTGGTTATATAAGTGTATTAAGTGCTATAACTTTTTTAATGTACGCGTGGGATAAGCGACAAGCTAAGCGCTCTTCACATACAAAAGTAAACCGCACGCCAGAGCGTACACTGCAGCTACTTACATTATTTGGAGGATGGCCGGGGGCATTACTTGCTCAACAATTACTTCGTCATAAATCGCAAAAGCGACGTTTTATTATTGTGTTGTGGTTATGTATTTTAGTGAATGTTGGTAGTTATTTCGCAGTAGGATATTTGTGGCTTTATGAAGGGTTTAATATGCCTTAGGCCAGTTATTAAATTAACCAGGCTAAGGCATATAAACTAAAACGTACTGAGAAGCTTACTGAGCCGATTGGCTTGCTTCCATTGTATCGAGTTCAACAGTTAGTATTGTTTTTTTATCAACTGAAACCCATTTTCTGTAAGTAAGGTATCCTGCTTTGCTTACTTCAATATCGTATTTACCTTCTTTAAGCTCAATACCAGCTTTGTAAACAGGGTTGATATTCATAATACGAACGCGAGCATCAGCAGGGTTAGTAATAACAGTTAATGAAATTGGTGCAGCTACTTCGTTAATCTCTGCAATAGGTTCTAAAACTACTTGCTCAGTTTCTTGGGCTGGAGGAGGTGTAGAACAACCGCTTAATAACAGTAAACCCAAAAGTGCGCTTAATTTTTTCATAGGTACTCCGTAAAATTATTTTAAATAATAAATGTTAAATGTCACGAAATATCATGGAGGAGTATTAATAAGTTGGGGTACCTAACTCGTCTTCCTTGACTTTCGTTTGTTTAAAAAACAAATTGGCATACAGTTTAATATGTATCCAGCTCAGGTTCAATTATTGTTATTAATTTATGAAGTATTAAATAAATTGAACGCTATGCTTGTACTGCTTATTTAAAGTAATAAAGTGTCTTCATCATCATTACCACGCTCAAAGTTTAAGTTGAATTGACCTTGTCGAGTTATGGTAAAAATAGCGCGTTGCCAATTTTCCACTTCATTTTTAATAGCATGGTTAAATAACGTTTTAAACAACGCTGTTATGTTTTCAGATACAGCAATTGCATGCTGTGTTTCGTCATCTGCTTTAATAAAGTAGGCTTTGCACTCAAGTATATTGTTGTTTTCGCAATCTAAAATAAGCTGAGCTTCATGCCATGGCGCATCTATTTGTTGATAAAGGTACTGACCTAGGTGTTGCGGGATGTTTTTAATATTAGGTTGCATTGGCTTTCCTTAGCGTATTTAATTAGCTTATATAGATTCTACGAGGTTCTAAGCTCAACATACTCACAAAAGAATGAGAGGAAGGAGTCAGCTATTACTCCGTCAACTTGTTTTTTAAATAAATTATAATTAACTAGTGGGTATTCTTTTTCTTGGGTACTAGAATCTAAGCACCAACAAATTTCATTTTCTTTATAAAAAATCACAATTAAATGTGGGGGTAATTCAAATGTTTCCCTGCAATCAAGTGTGTCACCTAATATCGTTCCTCCAAGCTTCAAAGTAGCATTATTATCTTCAATACCAGATAACTCGGCATCGATTGTTCCTCCTCCACCACATTCTTTTAAAAAATTAACTAATGAATATGGGAGTTTTATCGAAATTAGCTGTTCAAGAAGTGCAATTTCTTTCAAGTCAGCCGAACCTTGCCAAAAGGTTTCGTGTTCACTCAAATCAAGTTGTTTTATTAACTCACTATATTTATTCATACAGATTTACCTACTCAAAATCTTGTGCTCTAAGTTTCCAGTATTCTTTTTTAAATTTTTCATACTGATATTGGAGCGAAGGGTTATTCCTAAAACTTTTACCATCTTCGATTAGACCGTGTAAAGCTTTATGATGTTTTTTATGAGTCGAAGATAAAAGCTCAACCATTGGGCTTGGCTCTTGTCCCAAAATGTGATGTAAGTTTATTTGCTTACCGTCTTTGCCTATAGGGGCATTACCATTTTTCATTAAATCAAGGTTTGACCAACCACCTTCAATTTTAGCTCTAATACTTTTATGGACACTTGAATCAACATGTGTTGGTATTCCTGACATAAAGTCAAGATCGGTTTTATACATCTTGCGATTATTAACTAAATTTGAGCTATATTTTTTGTTGACTGAGTTAGATAGTTTTTTACTCTCAGCCCCCTTTAAATCATTCCCTTTCGGCGCATCTAGTTCATTCGCAACGCTCTTTTTAGGTTTACCCACAATACCGGTGCTTTTCGGTGGTTCGAATTCATCAAGGGCTTTGTTTACGCGATTGCCAATTTCACTGGCTGCGCCTTTAACGCCTTGGTCTATTTTAGGTGCTATTTCATCAAGCTGTTTAATGGTGGCTTGCATGCCGTCTATGGCAAGCTGTGGCAATAGCACATCATACTGCCAACTTGTTGATATTTCGTGAAGTGTATCGCGCAGGCCTTTTATAAAGGCTTTTACTTCGCTGGCTGCTTGTTTACCTAGGTCTTGCCAATTTATTTTACGTAAATACTGAACGGGGTCGCCTTTACCCAACTTACGAAGGACTGCAATTGCGGCTTCTATTGTGTCGCCGCTGTTTTTAATCACCACTTTACCGACGCCTTTTACCGCGGAGCCGAGCACAGGCACTAAACCTATCGCGGTGAGCGTAAAGGCAATCCAGCCATCACTGTCGTTGGCTTTATCGTCATCAGTCAGTAGCATTACATTGGCTAAAATATCCCGCACGTCCATGACTTGGTCAATAACCGGTATCATTGAAATAATACTGCCTACCACAATCTGCGCCGTTGTAGGGTCTTTGTTAAAATCGCCTTGCAGTGCTCCCCATAACCAATCACCTGCTTGGCTGGCTATGTTGCTTGCTTCATCAAGTGTTGCTGTTTGCCCAGCTCTGCTCATTTGTATTGCAGAGGCGGGGGTTATTCTTTTATAAAGTGGGTTTGGCGTCGTGTTATCTAGAGGTTCATACTCACGCGTATCCTCCCCGTATTGAATAGTAAACTGACCATTTGGTACGTCAGTTAATTGTGCTATACCGTCTTCATCTAGCTGGCCTGTGCTTTGTGTTCCATCATCAAATTTAATTGTATAAGGTGCGTTTTTTACAGGGCTGCCATCTTGATAGACATAAAGCAAATCCACTACGCTTGACGTTGTTGCAGCAATACCTGAGTCATTAATGGTTATATCACTAATACGGCTAATATTGGCAGGGCTTGCGGTGCTTGGGCTACTGGCTGTTTGTGGGCTGGTTATGTTGTAATCAACTGGGCCATCAAAAGTAATAAATGTGCCATCGAGTGTGAGTACGTTAGTGGCGGTAATATCAACATTACCTTGGCTGTCGAGTTTTATCTCGCCGCCTGCAATGCTTATATTATTATGAGAAGTAAATGAGGGCGTTAACCATAAAAAGCAGCCATTATGTGAAAGGCTAGGCGCTCATTTTTAGCGCCTAACCAACATCCGTGTTGTTAAAGAGCGGGTAATTATTTATACGTTTGTTTATTCTGGTTTTGGTGGGTTAACATTAATTAACCAATCAGGAATATACTCATTTTCAATAGTAAGTTGATAGCCTTTGACTTCTTTAGCGATAACGGCCATCGCGGTTAACGCTAAAGGGATAGCACCTTCATTGGCGCCTAATTGCTCCTCATCGCTGTAATACTCTTGGTGCAGTAATAAAGCCTTTTCCATGGCGCTATTGTAGGCCTGCTCACCGTCTTCTGTGAAGATGGCTTCGATAACAGACACTAACGGCCATTTGAGGCGGCTGACTAGTAAATATATCTCATCATCTGGGTAATCATCCGGATTTGAGGTGACATATGCTTGCTCAAGTAAGTGTGCTAAATCGGCGTTTGAATTGAATAGCCCTTTGAGTAAATCAGCTAAGGCGTAATCAAACGGTTTGCGTTGGTCACCCAATCGCGCTTGATGAAATACGTCATTGTCGATGGTGATTAAAAAATCAATAGCGTCTTGATTACGCACTATAATCGCGGCATATAATGCTTCTAACCACGTTGCGTGTTTAGTGCCATAGTCATCGGCTTTACCTATTACTTCTAGGTATTCGCCATCATAAAAAAATGCAAAGGCTTGACCATCATTGGCGTTACTTTGAAAAATACCGTGCCCTAATTGTGATGCGCGTAATAGGTATAACCAAGCGTGGTAGCTATTGGGGTTTTCAATGGCTTCCATGGGGAAGGTGTCTATTAGATTACGCTTAAAATGATTATGTAGCCCATGGCTAGGATCTTCTTGAATGCGCCCAAGTCCCCCCTCTTGCAACCTATTGTATAACTTGATTGCTCTGTCATAGCTTCTTTGTGCAAAGCTGTAATGGCTTTTAATCATCTTAATAACTCCTTAAAATCCGATATCAAAAATAGACACATCAATGACTTCAATTAATCCAGTGTCGTTGGCTTTTTGTTGAATGCCAATATATTTTAGGGCTTTGTTTTCTTTTGCAATTTCTAACTCATCCAGCATATCTTCAATCCCCTCAACCTGCTTAGTAAACGCTTCTTCGCCGACTTTACCATAGCGAGGGTCTTTTGTGAGTGTATCTAGTTTGGTTGTGTAATTATTAATCACAGAATCCATGTACTCTGGAGAGCCTTGCTGGGCACGGTCTGTTCCTGCCATTCTGCTGCCCCACGTTGCATTACCGCCTTTGGCTTCCATGATAAGCACTTTGCCATCGTCGATAGTATACACTTGGTCAAACTCACCTTGTTTGCCGTTACCGGGTAATTTGGTGTTTAATGGATTGGCGTTGGGGTAGTTTTGTTGTACATAAATGCGGGCGGCTTCTTCACCTAAGTCTTCACTGGCCAGTCGCATGGCTTTTTGTGCATCTTTTAATGCTTTAGCGTCTCCTGCTAATAGTGCGGCGTCACGTTGTGCCACGGCGCTATTTCGCGCCGTTTCGAGTGTTTTTAAACGGGCTCTTGCGGCTGAGTTTAAATTGCTGTGTTTAATTTTTAATTTTTGTGACAGGGTATTAAACACATCGATTTGGTCAGATACGGCCACTAACGCGCCATTTTCATAACGCAGTTTTGGTGGCTTACTACCATCTATGCGCTGTACAGAGCATTAAATTGGGCGTTAGTGATTAAGTTTTATTTTTACTCTTTAAGCGCAGCGTCTCTTAATATCTTTGTGAATAACTCACTTAACTACCTTTTTGCACAAAGAGAAAAGAATGAGAAGTAAATGAGGGTGTTAACCATAAAAAGCAGCTTTTATTTGAAAGGCTAGGCGCTCATTTTTAGCGCCTAGCTTCACAACATCCGTGTTGTTAAAGAGCGGGTTAAATTAATACTTAATGAGCTTGAACAGCAGTGATTACTTCTTCTTCATCATTATTATCGCGTTCAAAGTTTAAGTTAAATTGGCCTTTACGCGTAATTGTAAAAATAGCGCGCTGCCAATCCTCAACTTCATTTTTAATGGCGTGGTCAAATAACGTTTTGAATAATGCTGTCATATTTTCAGATACAGCAATTGCATGCTGTGTTTCGTCATCTGGTTTAATAAAGTGAGCCTTGCATTCAAGTATATTGTTGTTTTCGCAATCTAAAATAAGATGAGCTTCAATCCACGGAGCATTAATTTGTTGATAAAGGTACTGACCTAGGTGTTGGGGGATGTTTTTAATATCGGGTTGCATGTGCTGTCCTTAGCGTTATTTTATATTATTAATCATTGCTCAATGAGTACGACGATTGATTTACCTTGCTCAGCCGCATCTCTAAAGGTTACAAAGTACTTGTCTCGAACTAGCTCATACGCTTCGGGATTTACTTCGTCGACACCACTCTGCTCAATTTCAGCAATAATTTGCTGTCCTTCTAAATTGTTAATATCGAAGTCGTATTTTTCTTCCATTATGGTATATAAATCTTTGACCATATCAGCAGGGAAAAATCCGAAAGTACCGCTAATATCAGCGTCAGGTGGTAGCAGCTTATGAGGGAAAAAGTTAAAACTAGCAATGAGTAATAAGCGGCTATTACCAGCGATGGCATCCCACAATTGCAGTGCTGGCTCAAAGCCGCGCAGGTTTATTTCGATTGACTGCCAATGAATGGCTTCTTCTTCAGTAATTTCCAGTAACTGTTGGTATTTGCTTTCATCATCACCGTTAAGCGTAGTGGGGTAACTGTTCTCATCAATAAGTGATAAGTGAATTAAACTGCTCATAGTTTATGTGCTCTTGTTGCGGAGTTATTTGAAACTAATCAATTAAAAATAAAGGTAGATAAAGTGAATTGGTTTGGCATTGCCAGCCGTGCAGGTCTTTGCCTAATTTAGCCATAGTAAGCGCATTTAAACAGATAAAGCCTTCTTCCATATCTTTGTAATCACCAAATTTACACTCATCAGCATGCCATTTTATGGCTTTATCAATACTGGCTTGCCAAAGTGTTATATCGGCTGATGTTAAAGCAGAAATCGCTTCGATTAACGGGAGGATATACTGTAATACATCTTTATCCTTGGTGTTTTTGGTTTCAAGTAAGGCGGCATCAATATCGCTTTGCTCAGGTGTGCCACCTGTACCAATATTTTTTAATAATTCAACATATTGGAGTTTGGCTTGATGTTGAACACTCGATAGTTTTATTTCACTGTGTTTAAGTTTTTCTAAAACTTCCTGCTCAGCAAAAAGAAGAACAATATTGAGATCTTGTTGAATAGTCCAATCGTTATGACTTGTTTTTAACTCAGGGTCAAAACCTCGTAAAAATGCAAAAGGTGCTGCTTTTTCGAAGTATGATTTAGTTTCAGGGAAATTTTCTAATACATAGTATGCATATGCTAATTCAATATATTTATTAGCTACCACAAAGGTGGCTTGCTGCCTCACTTCCATATAAACAGAATTGTCTAGTATTTGAGGTGTTCGCTTAGTTAAAACAATAGGAGCACGTTTAAATAGTCGCTCAAAGTCAATTTCACATTTATTTAAATTTAACATTAAAATTTCTCTACGGTAAAGGTTGTAATTTTCCACCAATTATTTTGCCGTTATCTTCAACAGCTTCGATAACTAATTTACTTATTTTTGGATCGCCATCTTCAATAGCATCGAATAAATTTTCACCTAATTGATTCTGAGCTTGGTATTTTTTAGATTTTTTCATGCTAGCCAGAGTGTTATCAATCCATTTATCAGTCATTTGATCTCCCTTTTTGGCTCCTTTAGTAAGTTTGGCACCAGGTCCTTTAGCTTCTACAATAAAGTATTCTAGCACGTTGCCGTCTTTATCACGCTTAGCCCAAACTTGGTCAAAACCGGGCCCAGGACCAAAACCTAATTCCATTTTCGCAGGTGGCGGTGGCTTAGAAAAGTGTTTTGCCATATATGCACTTGCAGCACGTTCTCCTTTAACCTCGGTCAGCTTCGCTTTAAATGCGCCAATGCGGCTACTAGAATCTTTATCATTAATAGCTTTGGCTAGTTTTTTCTTATATGCCGTTTCATAGTCCGCTAGGTTTTTGTAATGGGCATCAAGAGCAGGGTTTCTTACTAACTTAAGTGCTGACACTTGCGTTGTTACGCCTCGATTGGTACCTGGTTGTAATCTCGCATCAGGTTTGTCAATGCGCTCAATTAACTTAGGCTGCTCAGGCGATACTGTGTGCGATATTGTTTTATCTAGCTGTTTGCGTTTAAGTATATCGGCGATATTAACCAGTGCGCGATTGGCGCTGGCAAGGTGTTTTGATTTACTCGCTGCAGAAGCGGCAACACCCACCCCGCCTGTTAGTATCGCTAATAATATTTCAAAGGCCATTACACCGGTTATACGTTGTTTATCTACGTACGAGTGGGCTTCAATATAGTCATACGGGAAGCGCGCGAGTGTATTGCGGGTGTCTTCATCGTCCATTAAGGCGAGTAATAATTCAAAGGCATCTGATAATGCACTGGTTGTTTTTTGGCTAAAGGCTAAAATTGTTTCAAGTTCGTGCTTAACCGCGTGTTTATCACCACTGGCAACAGCATCAATCATCCTAAAGCAGGCAGAATACACACTGATATTGATATCTATACCCAATACGATTAAATCAGCGATACCCGTTACAAGGGATTTTGCGCCTTGATATAGGCCCGTTGCGCGTGCACCGGTTTCAATCATCCACTGGGTAAAAAAGTCTTCTTGCTCAAAAATAGCATCGCCAATAGCTGCTTGTTTGCGTATTTCATTAAGCATGGAGGTGAGGTGTTGTTTAAAGTCGTTACGCAGTTGGATGAGTTGTTGCTCATCAGCTTGAGTGGTTGCNTGTTTAAAGTCGTTACGCAGTTGGATGAGTTGTTGCTCATCAGCTTGAGTGGTTGCATGCAGCAAAACATTGCTTTTACCTTGCGGTAAATTAGCCAAGGTGGCTACACCGTTTGCCAGTGAGCCGGTGTGTTCAATGCCCTCATTATCTATAACAATATAGTCAATACCATCAACGGGCGAACCATCATCATAAAGATATTCAAGTTCAAGCTGAGCGAGTGAACCTGCGGATAGCGTATTGTCACCCAAATCAAACGCAGTCACTTGGCTAATATCGACAGGGCTTGCGGTGCTTGGGCTACTGGCTGTTTGTGGGCTGGTTATGTCGTAATCTACCGGGCCATCAAAGGTTATAAATGTGCCATCGAGTGTGAGTACGTTAGTGGCGGTAATATCAACATTACCTTGGCTGTCAAGTTTTATCTCGCCGCCCGCATTGTGAATAATTAAATCGCCATTACCTGAGCCCGTAATACTTATATTATTGTTTGTAAAAACGTAGAGCCATTAGGCACATTAAACTTTTACTCTTTAAGCGCTGCGCCTCTTAATCTCTTTGTAAATAATTCACTTAAATATTGTTCGCACATAGAGAAAAGAATGAGAAGTAAATGAGGGCGTTAACCATAAAAAGCAGCCATTATATGAAAGGTTAGGGCGCTAATTTTTAGCGCCTAACCTCACAACATCCATGTTGTTAAAGAGCGGTATATACTGAAGTAGTTAATTTTAGTAAATAGAGTTATTCATCTGGGTCGTAAAGCTTTGCAATAAATTCATCGAAATCATCAGCAATTTTTACGATGCTTTCAGGTAATTGATTATTTATTGGATCAAAAGGAGATTTGTCTTCAAATTCGTGATCTTTATAAAATACTTGCCCATAAGAATCTTCTCTAGTTGAGAGTATAATAAAGTTACTCGAATGCGTATTAGCAATATAAATTAAACCTTGTGGCAATGAGTTATTTATTGGCTTATTTTTAAATGTAATATCATTTGTAACTTTTCCTCCTATACTAAAAAAAATTTTAATGTCATCACCTTGGAGTCTTAGTTTTTTTGCTTGAAAGTCTATTGCATACTTTTCTGGAACTCCTCCATTATTTTGCAGTAGAAAAAGTTTATAGAGTTCAGGTAGCTTGAGAGCGAGCTTTTCCTCAGCATTATTTACATCTTCCACTGAAATGTTTTTCTCTGATAGCGTCATAATTAAGCTCATTATAAATAGCCCTTCTATCGTGAAGCCGATGCCCCACCTTTATGTGTAAAAATATCATGTATCTCTTGATCAATTAATAACATCGATGATTGATCTCCATGATGATGCCATGTGAAATCTAATGGGGATTTATCTGGCCATTGCCCAACTCTGTCCCCCTTTATTCGTCTTTTTATTCCAAACCTTTCCGTCAAATACAGATCACCTTTTTGGCCTGACATCTTCTCCCATGCTTTTGAAAAATCACCAACTTCAGGTAATTCAATATACCTTTCTTTGACACCTGTCATATTTTCGATTTTTACATTAGCAATTGAATATTCATTAAAATCAGGATAACGAGCGCCGTCAGGTGGGCCTGATATATAGGGTATTTCAATATCAACTTGCCCTAAAGAAGATGTTTCCATATTTGGCCTACCATAAAGGATGGTATCAGTGAGTTCATCGTATCGAACCGTTCCCCCATTTTCGAGCCATTTTTTAAACTCAGGAGCGTTTGGTCCTGCATTTGTTCTTAATAAGCCATTTATATCCCTGAACTGCCCTTTAGTATTTAACTCAATTGGTTTTGCATTTACAAAGCTGTGAGCATGTTTTTGATTCTCTTGTAATCTCGCATCAGGTTTGTCAATGCGCTCAATTAACTTAGGCTGCTCAGGCGATACTGTGTGCGATATTGTTTTATCTAGCTGTTTGCGCTTAAGTATATCGGCGATATTAACCAGTGCGCGATTGGCGCTGGCAAGGTGTTTTGATTTACTTGCTGCAGAAGCGGCCACACCAACCCCGCCGGTTAATATCGCTAATAATATTTCAAAGGCCATTACACCAGTTATGCGCTGTTTATCTACGTACGAGTGGGCTTCAATATAGTCATACGGGAAGCGCGCGAGTGTATCGCGGGTGTCTTCATCGTCCATTAAGGCGAGTAATAATTCAAAGGCATCTGATAATGCACTGGTTGTTTTTTGGCTAAAGGCTAAAATTGTTTCAAGTTCGTGCTTAACTGCGTGCTTATCACCACTGGCAACAGCATCAATCATCCTAAAGCAGGCAGAATACACACTGATATTGATATCTATACCCAATACGATTAAATCAGCGATACCCGTTACAAGGGATTTTGCGCCTTGATATAGGCCCGTTGCGCGTGCACCGGTTTCAATCATCCATTGGGTAAAAAAGTCCTCTTGCTCAAAAATAGCATCGCCAATAGCTGCTTGTTTGCGTATTTCATTAAGCATGGAGGTGAGGTGTTGTTTAAAGTCGTTACGCAGTTGGATGAGTTGTTGCTCATCAGCTTGAGTGGTTGCGCGCAGCAAAACATCACTTTTACCTTGCGGTAAATTAGCCAAGGTGGCTACACCGTTTGCCAGTGAGCCGGTATGTTCAATGCCCTCATTATCGATAACAATATAGTCAATACCATCAACGGGCGAACCATCATCATAAAGATATTCAAGTTCAAGCTGAGCGAGTGAACCTGCGGATAGCGTATTGTCACCCAAATCAAACGCAGTCACTTGGCTAATATCGACAGGGCTTGCGGTGCTTGGTGCCCGCGCTGTTTGTGGGCTAGTTATGTCGTAATCAACCGGGCCATCAAAGGTTATAAATGTGCCATCGAGTGTGAGTACGTTAGTGGCGGTAATATCAACATTACCTTGGCTGTCGAGTTTTATCTCGCCGCCTGCGTTGTGAATAATTAAATCGCCATTACCTGAGCCCGTAATGCTTATATTATTGTTTGTTTGTAAAAACGTAGAGCCAGTAGGCACATTAAGCTTTTACTCTTTAAGCGCAGCGCCTCTTAACCTCTTTGTGAATAATTCACTTAAAATATTTTTTGCACCAAGAGGAAAGAATGAGAAGTAAATGAGGGGCTCAATTTGAAATACAGGCTAAGGTGCTAATATTAAAAGGCTGCAGCGCCTAGCTTTACAACATCCATGTTGTTAATGAGCGGGTTACATTAATACTTAATATGTTTTAACAGCGGATATTAATTCTTCGTCATTATTATCGCGTTCAAAGTTTAAGTTAAATTGGCCTTTACGCGTAATTGTAAAAATAGCGCGTTGCCAATCTTCCACTTCATTTTTAATGGCGTGGTCAAATAACGTTTTAAACAACGCAGTGATATTTTCATATACAGCAATTGCATGCTGTGTATCGTCATCTGGTTTAATAAAGAGTGCTTTGCATTTAAGTATATTGTTGTTTTCGCAATCTAAAATAAGCTGAGCTTCATGCCATGGCGCATCTATTTGCTGATAAAGGTACTGACCTAGGTGTTGCGGGATGTTTTTAATATTAGGTTGCATTGGCTTTCCTTAGCGTTTAGTTATTGAACAACGACTCGCTCAGCGACATTTTTAAAATAACGAGATGA
>NZ_JADYXC010000029.1:0-39683 GCF_015864505.1 Pseudoalteromonas sp. SWYJ118
CTGCGGAGTGGTAGTTCAGTTGGTTAGAATACCGGCCTGTCACGCCGGGGGTCGCGGGTTCGAGTCCCGTCCACTCCGCCACTTGTTATTTCCTCAATAATAAATTTATGTTTAAAAAACACTCAAAACACTCAAAACACTCAAAACACTCAAAACACTCAAAACACTCAAAACACTCAAAACACTTAAAAAATTAACTTTCTTCCTGCATACTGCTTTTGATATTGATTTGTATTACCATTTGCTTTAACTTGTTTTAATACTATAAAAATTATGGCTTTCTATGTCTGCACCACAGGCCTATCAACGCAACAAATCTGATTTTGATATTTTAGTTGTTGAAGACGATACATTACTTAATGATCAAATTACTGAATTACTAGGCAATCAAGGATACTCTGTTACACAGTGTTTTGATGGTAATCAAGCGCTTGATTTAGCGGTTTCTCAACGTTTTAGTCTTATTTTATTAGATGTTATGTTGCCGGGCAAAGACGGTTTAGCAGTACTTAATATTTTACGTAGTTGTAATAACACCCCTGTAATAATTGTATCGGCAAAACATGCTGAAGAAGAGCGCATACTAGGTCTATCAGCTGGTGCAGATGATTACTTAGCAAAACCGTTTAATAGCCAAGAATTATTACTACGCGTAGATTCAGTACTAAGGCGCGTTTTTAAACAAGACACAAATACCCCTTACATTGCTAATATTGATGGACTTGAAATAGATAGCCTACAGCAGCAGGTTTTTCTGCATTGTGAGCTATTAGCTTTTACGCCTATTGAGTTTGCCTTGCTGCAAATTTTAATGAAAAACCAAGAACAAATACTGTTAAAACCTTTTTTATATCAAGTGGCGCTTAACAAGCGTTTCAGTCAGTACGATCGTAGTTTAGATATGCATATGAGTCGTATACGAAAAAAATTAAATAACGCCGGCTGGGATGGCAGCCGTTTACACACTGTACATGGGCAAGGGTACTGTATTAAATGACACGACGTTTATTTTGGAAGCTGTGCTTAATTATTGGTACTGGTGTTGTTGCTATGTTTTATTTAATTAATGTCGCGGTTAATCATTTTGAAAATGATATGAGCATGCTAAGTGACTCAAGCCGAGAAGAGTTAATTAATTGGCAAAAAAAGGCTGAGGTTATATTTGATCAAGGCGATATGAGCGAACTTGAGCGTTGGGTTGATGATTTACAACAACAAGAGAGTATTTGGGCTGTAATTGCTAAAGCCAATGTGATTGAGTTAGCAGGTAATCGTTCTCATCGTTATGAGTATACAGGGTATAACTTGGGGCGAAGTATTGATTGGAAAATCCATCTGTATTTTGAGCATGCACCCGTTATGCAATTACCCTTTAAAGATGGTGCAACTAGCCTTGTTGTGCAGTTGCCGCAAAGAATGCACCCAGGATCACTTTGGAATTTAACACGTTTGTCGTTACAAGTTTTATTGCCAATGCTGATATTGGTGTGTTTATCGATTGTGTTATATCGTCATATTATGCACCCTATTAAAGAACTCGACTTAGCAAGTAGGGCATTTAGCAAAGGAGACTTTAGTGTCAGAGTTCGGGAGCAGTTGGGCTCACGCAATGATGAACTATCTCAGCTAGCTGAAACATTTGATCTAATGGCAGAGCGGATCAGTGATCAAATTATGCATCAACGTGTATTATTAACTGATTTGTCTCACGAGTTGAGAACACCTTTAACACGTTTAGATATAGCAACTGACAATTTACTCACTCACAGGGAAAAGGGTGTAGAAGACACGCAAATCAAATTAGAGCGTATTCACAAAGAGTCACAGCATATCCGTAAGTTAGTGGATGACACACTTACGTTATCCTGGTTAGATAACGAGTCACCTCAGTTGCGCATCGAATCTTTGGATTTAGTCGATTTACTCGAAATCCTCATTGAAGATGGGCGTTTTGAGTACCCAGATAAACTTATTTCTGCTGACTTACCTAATCAAGCCCATATTGAAAACAGTAATCACAGAGCATTAGGTCAAGCACTGGAGAATATACTTAGAAATGCACTACGTTACACACCCATTAATAAAAAAGTACGGATTAGCCTCATTGATTATAAACATGAATATAAAATTATTATTGCAGATCAAGGTCCAGGAGTACCTAAAGAGCATTTAAATACTATTTTTAGACCTTTTTTCCGGATTGATTCAGCTCGCTCAT
The DNA here is from genome assembly GCF_015864505.1 of Pseudoalteromonas sp. SWYJ118. NCBI lineage: Bacteria > Pseudomonadati > Pseudomonadota > Gammaproteobacteria > Alteromonadales > Pseudoalteromonadaceae > Pseudoalteromonas > Pseudoalteromonas sp. SWYJ118. The sequence goes on from NZ_JADYXC010000029.1 coordinate 2,219, forward strand.
GCAACAGTGATAGCTTTGGTTTAGGGCTTGCTTTAGCACAAAGGCAATTACATGCGATTGCTGCAACAGTATGTGCTAAAAATGATACTGCAGGTGGTTTAGTAATGACTGTAACGGTTCCTAAAGGTGTATAAATTACATTTCATATTGTGTGCTTGTAAAACTGAGCAACGCTTTCTCGTCCTGTTCACGCCCTTACTTACATATTTTTAGGCAACTAAAGTAGGTTGCACCTAACGCGTCTTTGTATATGTCCTAAATGTAACAAATGTAAAGTTGCTATGCTTTTCATTAAAAGAAAATGATAATCCTTCTTATTTGCAATTAAGAAGGAACGTCCCCCTTGAAAAAATTAGCCTTAATGAGTGCCATTTGTGCATCATTTAGTTCACCTATATACGCGCAAGAACTTACTAAAAGTACAGCGTCTGTTGAAAAAATATCTGTAGTTGGTTCTGCAACTAATTTGAGTATTACAGCTGAAGAAATAGAACAATATCAAGCAAGTGATCTGGCTGACATTTTTCGACATTCACCTTCTGTTAGCGTGGGCGGCTCGGTAGGCGTTGCACAAAAGATCTATATTCGTGGTGTTGAAGATTCTTTATTAAATATAACGGTTGATGGTGCACAGCAAACATCAACGTTATTTCATCATATTGGTCGTGTAACAATAGATCCTGACCTATTACAGCAAATAGATGTGCAAGCAGGTGCCGGCGAAGCAACAAGTGGTCCTGGTGCGATTGGCGGCTCTATCCGCTTTAAAACTAAAGACGCGCAAGACTTACTTAATCAAGGTGAACAATTTGGTGGACGTGTTAAAGCAAGTTACTTTTCAAATGACGGTACGCGTTTAAGCACTAGTGTATACGGTAAATTAAGTGATACATGGGGCGTACTAGGATATTTCAGTACTGTGAATCGCGAGAACATGGAAGATGGTGATGGCGATACTATTTATGGTACGGCCGCCGATCAAGATATGATGTTTATTAAAGCCAGTGGTGAGTTAGCAGATAATCATCATTTGTCGGTAAGTATTGAAAAACGCGACGAAGAAGGGGATTTTTCAGCACGCCCTAACTGGGCGGTACAAGAGGGTGATGCTTTGTACCCAAGTGAAGCAGAGCGAGAGACTTACGTTGCTAATTATATATTTTCTTATAATAACTTATTGTATTTAGAGGCGACAGCATACAAAACCGAATCATCTTTTAATGGCGGCCGATTTGCTTGGCTTGCTGACATTGACACATATGGCTTAGATATTCGTAATACAAGTATTATTGATGAACATAAATTTGTTTATGGCATTGATTATAGAAACGATGAAGTATCGAGTGGGTCTGCAGCTGGTGCAAAAGAAAATTCAGAACAAGGCAGTGTACTGGGTGTTTATGCACAAGGTTATAGTGATATTACTCCACAACTTTTACTGAGTTATGGGGTGCGTTTTGATAGTTATAAGTTTAAACAAGACATCCTATTAGATGAATATTATGGGACTGCAATTACAGAAAGCGCATCGAGTTTAGACGACAATGAAGTGAGCTTTAATATCGGTTTAGCATACGATATTAATGATGCTTGGACAGTAGGGCTTGGGTATGCTGAAGCCGCGCGTGGTAAACAAATAGGGGATGGCTTTACCATTGATGGATATTTATATGACGGTTCAGATATTCCAGTAGCGGATGAAAGTTTAGTACCTGAGACCGTAGCTAATATTGAAGCATCCATAACGTACACTAATGAAAATTTATCCGCTAAGGCAAGTATTTATAATTCGTCTTTAGATGATGTGATATTTGAAGGGTATGAAGGAAACTCGGTTTATAACAATATAGGCACGTTAGAGACTAAAGGGTTTGAGTTTGACCTAGCATATCGTTTAAATTCATTTGATTTCTTCATTGGATTTTCAGCTACTGATACAGAGCTTGACCCACGTGATGGGTTGTACAGTGTAAGTTATGATGCAATTGATATTAATGGCTATGAGTTTGTCGGTTTAGGTAATAGCAGAGGCAATACATGGGTTGCCGGCGTTGATTACGACATTAACACCGATGCAAAGGTTGGTTTTAGTGTAATTAAAGTCGATTCACTCGATATTAATACTCTTCATCAAGCTGTTGACCTTGGTTGGACCGATTCTTTATATACCCTAAATAAACCAAGCTATACCACTGTTGATTTATATGGGCAGTGGAATGTGACAAATGCATTATTATTTAATGTTGCTGTTACTAACTTATTTAATGAGTTATATATCGATCATTCAAGTGTGGGTGATTACAGTGAAGTATTTGACACTGTTGTTGGTCCATACGAATCTGGGCGCGATATTCGCTTATCGATTTCTTATCAGTTTTAAGAATAAGTAACTTATTTTATGTTCTTAAAATTGTTTAAAAAGTGGGTCTTTTGGGCTCACTTAATTATAGGTTTAATCGCCGGTTTATTTATTTTTAGCATGTCGTTCACGGGTTTTTTATTAACCTATGAGCGACAGATTGTTGAGCTAGATGAAATGCGATTTACTGTAAAAAGCACCTATGCTCAACAGCGGCTATCGACTGATGATGTTGTAGATATTTTGCAAGAATCGCATCCGAGTCAATCACATATTTATATTCGTTGGGTAAATCGAGAAGGGGCTGCTATTCCTGCCTGGGCGGGAAAACATAGCTACTTATTACACCCTTATACGGGAGATGTTATTCGTGAAGGAGAGGGGCTAGCGGCTGGTTTTTTTCACGTTGTAACTGATATACATCGTTATTTATTACTGCATGGCGCTTCACAAGTGATTGGCAAAAATATAAATGGCTACGCTAATCTATTTTTTATCTTTTTATTACTATCGGGTGCTTATCTGTGGTTACCAAAGCGATTTAATCGCTCTGCATTAAAAGGATATTTATTACTAGCAAAGAGTTACAAATCATCACATCATCGAAATAGGCAGTGGCATTTAGTTTTTGGAATTTGGTGTTTACCGGTTTTACTCGTTTTGTCATTAACGGCTACTTTGTTTCATTTTGACTGGGCGAATAAAGCGTTATATGGCGCGTTTGGGCAAAACGTACCGGAGCGAGAAAAGCATCTACCAGTATTAGATTTATCGGCTGATAAAGTACCTTACGATGCTCTATTCCAACAAGCTCAAATACATGCAATTAATAATGGTGCCGCTGATTGGTATTCAATGTGGTTAGAATTAGGTGACAAAAAACACGAAGCACGTTTTTATATTGATACCAGTATTGGGAATCGTCAAGAATATGCGTATTCATTATTTTTAGATACTCACACGGGCGACGTAACTAAAACGTTTAAAAAATCGGATTGGACGCGAGGCGATCAAGCATGGGGAACATCTCGATTTTTACATACCGGTGAATACTTTGGTTTTTTAGGGCAAACATTAGCTGGTTTGGCATCATTGTTCGCATGTTTTTTAGTGTATACAGGCATAGTTTTAGCATGGAAGCGATTGATAAATAAGCGCTAATTTACACTTGTCGACGAGTATTTGATTGCTTGATATGTGCGATTTGATATATAACAATTTATTTTACACAAAAAAGCCAGCGCATTAGGCGCTGGCTTTTAGTATTCAAATGCTTACTTAGTTAATTAAGCCGCATCAGCTTCTTTTTTAACGCTATTACGCGCGGCTTTGCCTGCAAGTAAGTCAGCTGGGTCAAAGTCATCAACGTTAATAACATCTAAACGAGATTGCTCAACAGCAGCTAGTTTATCAGCCTCTGCTTGGCTTAATATGCCTGCTTCAAGCCCCATTTGCGCTACTTTATCAAGCTGGAAGAATGGCAGTTTAAGGCCTTTTTCTTTACATACTCTTTCAAATAATGGCTCAACAGCAAGTACGTCTTTAAGCGTTTGCTCTTGACGACCTACAAGGTTAAGCGGCTCATTTGTTAAGTATACATAGCTTGCTAAACGGTTACGCGTTTCGCTAGGTACTTGTAGTAGTTGCGCAAGTTTATGCTCAAGTTGGTCAGTTGGTTTACGAACCGGGCGACCAAACGGGAATAACAATACTTTTAACACGGCGCGTAGTGGAGCCGAAGGCATGTTATTAATTAAATCAGCAAGTGCACGTTGGCAATGGTAAAGGTGATCTTGGCAACTCCATTTTACTAGCGCAAAATCTTCTTTTTTACGGCCTTCATCGTTGTAACGCTTAAGCGTTGCAGACACTAAGTATAAGTAACTAAGTAAGTCACCTAAACGTGCTGAAATACGTTCTTTACGTTTTAGTGAACCACCAAATACTGCCATGCTAATGTCAGACATAAGAGCAAGTGATGCACTAAAGCGTGACGCTATACGGTAAAATTCAGCTGTTTCGTCGTTGTACGGCACACTTGTAAAACGAGCACCTGTGAGCGCAAGCCACTTAGTACGCACAAGGTTCGACATAGTAAAACCAATATGGCCCATTAGCGCTTTATCAAATACATTAAGCGCTTCTTCGCGGTCTTCTATTTCACATGCACCAAGCTCTGTTAGTACGAATGGATGACAGCGAATTGCACCTTGACCATAAATAATCATATTACGGGTCAAGATGTTTGCACCTTCAACGGTAATGGCAATAGGTGCACCTTGATAGCCACGACCTAAATAGTTATTTGGCCCAAGCATGATGCCCTTACCGCCAAGTACATCCATTGCATGAATAGTTGCATCACGCATTTGCTCTGTAAGGTGGTATTTAATAATGGCAGAAACAACCGATGGCTTTTCGCCTAAATCAACCGCACCCGTAGACATGCTAACCGCAGCATCAGAGCTGTAAGCGTAACCAGCTAATTTAGCTAGTGACTCTTCAACACCTTCCATTTTACCAATAGGTAAACGGAACTGACGACGAATTCGGCTGTAAGCACCTGTCGCAATAGCAATCATTTTAATGCCACCGGCAGAGTTTGACGGCAATGTAATTGCACGACCAACCGATAAACATTCAACCAGCATACGCCAGCCTTGACCAGCCATATCTGGACCACCAATAATGTAATCAAGTGGTACAAAAATGTCTTTACCGCGAGTAGGCCCATTTTGAAATGGTACGTTAAGCGGGAAATGTCGACGACCAATTTCAACTCCAGGAGTATCCGTTGGTATAAGTGCACAGGTAATACCTGGCTCTTTATTGTCGCCAATTAAGCCATCTGGATCTTGTAACTTAAACGCAAGACCAAGTACGGTAGCAACTGGGGCAAGTGTAATGTAACGCTTATTCCACGTTAAACTAACACCCACAACTTCTTCACCATTCCATTGCCCTTTACATACCACACCGTAGTCTGGAATTGAGCTTGCATCAGAACCCGCTTCTGGCGACGTTAATGCAAAACATGGAATTTCTTGACCGCTCGCTAGGCGCGGCAAGTAATGATCTTTTTGTTCTTTTGTACCATAGTGTTGTAATAATTCACCTGGGCCTAAAGAGTTCGGTACACCAACAATTGACGAAAGTAATGTTGATTTACTTGTTAGTTTTTGAAGTACACATGACTGTGCAAATGCAGAAAACTCTAAACCGCCATATTCTTTTTTGATGATCATGGCAAAGAATTTATTATCTTTTAGATATTGCCATACATCTTGAGGAAGGTCGGTTAGTTCGTGCGTTGCTTCCCAATCGTCCAACATGCTACATACTACTTCAACAGGGCCATCAACAAAGGCTTGCTCTTCAATAGTAAGTTTAGGAACTGGGTATTGGTGAAGCTTTTTCCAATCTGGGTTACCACAAAATAAATCAGCTTCCCACCACGTTGTACCGGCATCAATAGCTGATTTTTCAGTATCAGACATGCTTGGCGTTACTTTTTTAAACATAGCAAAAATTGGCTTGATAATATATTGCTGACGAATGCCAGTAACAGAAAGAGGAACCGCGATGATCAAAAAGATCAACCAGCTAATTAAACCAAAAGCACCCGCAAAGGTACCAATTAATAAAGTAATAGCTGAAACACCAAGTGCTGTGTTCCAACTTGCTCTGTGGTAAATCGCAGTGCAAAGCAACACGATTAGAACCAGTGTAAATATGAGTGTCATTTTTATTCCTTAATAGAGGTCAGACCACCTCACTTAGAGTAGCGCTAGTAACAGTAATTTTCAAGTACATAACGATATTAAATTGTAGTAGAAAGTAACTTAAATACGATATTTAATTACCCGACAGAGGAACGCTTAATTACTATCGTATAGTCAAAGCGTTAGCTGCAAGTATTGTTAACGTAAAAATAAATAAATCTAATAGCAAAATGACACTTTTTAAGTAAGTATAGTAATCATAGTGGGCTGTAAATTAGTGTACGCCTAATGTAAAAATATAACGCTATTTATTTTTAATGTATGGTTTTTAAGGGTTATTTTATTAATGTGTGAATTACTTGGCATGTCAGCCAACGTGCCTACCGATATTTGTTTTAGTTTTTCAGGCCTTTTAGAGCGTGGTGGAAATACCGGCCCACATAAAGATGGGTGGGGTATTACGTTTTACGAAGGTAAAGGCTGTAGAACCTTTAAAGATCCTGAGCCGAGTTATCAATCTGAAATAGCTAAACTCGTTAAAGCATACCCAATTAAAAGTGTATCGGTTATTAGCCATATTCGACAAGGGAACCGCGGTAGAGTGTGTCTGGAAAACACCCATCCGTTTACACGAGAGTTGTGGGGGCGTGAGCTCACCTATGCACACAACGGGCAACTATCAAATTATCATGATTTAAAAACAGAGTACTATCGTCCAGTGGGGAACACCGATAGCGAACTCGCTTTTTGTTGGTTACTCGATAAAATTCGCGAAAAATACCCAAAACGTCCAAGTAATATGGCATCGGTTTTTAGATACGCCGCTAAGCTCTCGCATACGTTGCGTGAAAAAGGCGTGTTTAATATGCTATTGACCGACGGGGTGTTTGTTCTAGCGTATTGCACTAATAACTTACATTACATAACGCGCCGTGCGCCATTTGGTAAAGCAACGTTGATTGATGCCGACATGGTGGTTGATTTTCAACAAGAGACCACACCAAACGATGTAGTAACAGTAATAGCCACAAGACCTTTGACAAATGATGAGCGCTGGCAAAAAATGGAGCCGGGGGAGTTTGCATTGTTTAAAATGGGTGAGCTAATTTAGCCCACCTATTTTATTACTGATTTATTTAAAGCTAGTTAGCTTCTTGAGGTTGTTGTGCTATAGCAGGCGCAACAGCTGTAGGTGCAGTAACAGTAAATGAATTCATTTGAACTTCAAACTGCTCCATGCCTTTTTCACCTTTCCACATACGTACCAGCATGTAATCCATTTCTGGCGCAAACCATGCAATTGCTTGGCGTTTATCGTTATCGTATAAACGCTTTACTTTAATAGCTTCTACATTACCGATAGGCAACGAAATCATCTCGGTGCCAGATACTTCAAAATTGTAGTCGCGGCGATTACCTTTTTTATCAATAAGCGGGAATGAAAAGCTCGTTTCGCCTTTTTTCAATCCTTCGCGTACTTGTACTTGGTACGAAATAGCATCCTGAAAGTCATCAGTCCATTCGCATTTAAGAGGGTATTCGCTAGCACTGCTAGTCACTACTTTGTTTGTTGTATCAAAATCAATTTTATAATCTTTATCAGGGCCTGTACCGGTGCGGATCATATTGTAATGATGCGGGGTGACCTTGCCATCTTTAAAGGTAAACTTTGATGTTTCTTCACGAGAATCAGAGAAAATCATCCACTCAATATTGCTGTGGTATGTTAGTTCATAAGTATCGTCGCCCATTTTTTTGAGCTCACGAACAGCCTCACCATGATTTTTACCTTTGCGTAAAATATCGTAGTTAGCTTGATATTGGGTCAATTCGCCTGCAATTAGGCTAGTTGGAAGTAAAGCGCCCGCACATAACAACAGGGCACTTATTTTTTTATTGTGAGTAGTGCGCGCCGTGTGCAGGAAGTTGTTTTTTGTCAAGAACTGCATAATCTGCTTCCATAGTAAGTCTGTGTTCACTGAACCACTTGACCACCAAAGGATAAATTATATGCTCTTGCTCATGCACGCGTTTTGCTAATGTTTCTGCTGTATCATCCTTGAGTACAGGTATTTGCGCCTGAAGAATAACGGGACCGCCGTCTAATTCTTCAGTAACAAAGTGAACACTTACGCCATGAACATCGTCTTTTGCATCAATTGCTCTTTGGTGGGTATTCAGCCCCTGATACTTAGGCAACAAAGATGGATGAATGTTCAACATTTTTCCAACATATTTTTGCACTAAGCCAGGAGTAAGAATACGCATAAACCCAGCTAATACAACTAGATTTGGCATAAAAGAGTCGATAACGTTCATTAATTGCGCATCGTACGCTTCGCGCGAGTCAAAATCTTTATGACTGAGCACTTTTGTAGCAATACCTGCTTTTTTTGCACGCTCTAGGCCATAAGCGTCTGCTTTGTTACTAATAACAGCCGCTATATGTCCGTTTATCTCGCCACGTTCGCAGGCATCTATGATGGCTTGTAAATTAGAGCCACTACCTGAGATTAAAACTACCAGACGAGTCGGTGCCATTACTTAGCACCACCTACAATTTCAACTTGCTCTTCGCCAGCTGCTGCATCTTGAATTTCACCAAGGTGCCATGCATTTTCGCCCAAGTCTTTTAGCATTGTTAAGCTTTGCTCAAGTTTGTCTGCAGGAACTACTAAAACCATACCTACACCACAGTTAAATGTACGGTACATTTCGTGTGTAGTAATATTGCCGTTTTCCTGTAGCCAGTTAAAAATAGGTGGCCACTGCCAGCTATCACCTTTAACTACAGCTTTTGCTGAAGCGGGTAATACACGTGGAATGTTTTCCCAAAAACCGCCGCCAGTAATATGCGAAAGCGCATGTACGTCAACGTTTTTGAATAACTCAAGTAAAGGTTTTACGTAAATACGAGTAGGCTCAAGTAAGGTTTCGCCTAATGTTTTACCTTCAAAGTCAGCGCTGGTATCAGCTTTTGACACTTCAAGTACTTTACGAATTAAAGAGAAGCCATTTGAATGAGGGCCGCTTGAAGCAAGTGCAATAAGCTGATCGCCTGCTGCTACTTTTGTGCCATCAATAATTTTTGATTTTTCTACAACGCCTGTACAAAAGCCTGCCATGTCGTAGTCTTCACCATCATACATACCTGGCATTTCAGCTGTTTCGCCACCAATTAGGGCACAACCTGAAATTTCACAACCTTTGCCAATACCTGTAACTACGTCAGCTGCTGTGTCTACATCTAGTTTACCAGTTGCATAGTAATCTAGAAAAAACAGGGGTTCAGCACCTTGAACAATTAAGTCGTTTACACACATTGCAACCAAATCAATACCAACCGTATCGTGTTTTTTTAAGTCGATTGCTAAACGTAGTTTAGTACCAACGCCATCTGTGCCTGCAACTAAGACTGGTTGCTTGTAGCCTTCAGGAATTTCGCAAAGTGCGCCAAAACCACCAATTCCGCCCATTACTTCAGGACGACGAGTTTTTTTAACTACGCCTTTAATACGCTCAACAAGTGCATTACCAGCGTCGATATCTACGCCCGCGTCTTTATAGCTTAGAGACTGTTTTTGTTCGCTCACAGGTTTTCCTCAAAATAGTTGTTTTGGGTTGCTTAGAAACGCGCGTATTTTACAACAATTGCAAGGTCGCGGCTAGCTCAAATGTAATTTTGAAATAATTAACAAGGACACTTGTCCGCTGTCTGTTGTTTAAATAAACAAAAAAACGCCAGCAGGCGTTTTTTTAGTAATTAAAGACGTTAAATTAACAGCTATGCTTTTGCGGTTAATATGGCTCGAAGTGGAGCGGGGTAGCCTTCAATTGTTTTACTTGTATCGTTTGGATCTAAAAAGTCTATTAACGACTCGTTTTCCATCCAGTCGGTTTTGCGTTGCTCTTCAAGCGTGGTAATAGCGCAATCTTTTATTTGTACATCTTTAAAGCCAACGCGTTCCATCCAGAGTTTTAATGCTGCAGTACTTGGAATAAACCAAACGTTGCGCATTTTAGCGTAGCGGTCGGTAGGGACTAATACTGTGTTTTCATCACCTTCAATTACTAGCGTTTCAAGTACAAGTTCGCCGCCGGGGCGAAGCTGCGCCTTTAACTGCGCTAAAAAGTCGATAGGTGAGCGACGATGATAAAGTACGCCCATCGAAAAAACCGTATCAAACGCTTTAAGCTCAGGTAATGCTTCAACGCCTAGTGGCAGTAAATGCACGTTTTCGTCTGGGTTGTAGTGTTTAATTGCCTGGAACTGACATAAAAATAAATCAGACGGATCAATACCCACTACAAACTCTGCGCCTTCACCGCGCATACGCCATAAATGATAACCTGAGCCACAACCAATATCTAAAACGGTGCGGCCTTTTAATGGCTCAATATGAGGAAGCAGGCGGTCCCACTTCCAATCACTGCGCCACTCTGTGTCTATTTCAATTCCGTGCAAACTAAATGGGCCTTTGCGCCATGGCATCATGCGTTTTAATAAATGCATCGCCTGTTTTTGTTCGCCATCACTCATCTCCCCTGACGCGCCTATTTCTACCTTGGTAGAGACATCTACATGCGTAGTTGCTACTTCAGGCAAATTTTTAAGCACTTTTTGCCATTTAGGTAAATCGCCATGGCTTGCCTCGTTTTGCCAGTGTTTTAATTGTGCCGGCAGGGTTTCTAGCCAGTGGCTAAGAGGGCTTTGTGCGATAGATGCGTAAAATTGGTTAAACCATTGAGACATAAGTCACTCTCTTTATTTAATTGCTACCATTGAGCAAAAATTAAAACATTGATACCACACTTGAGTTTGGCTAAAACCAATATCTTGTAAGCGAGTAAAGTGAGCGCTTAGTGTATCTGGGCGCATAACGTTTTCGATGGCGGTACGCTTTTGGCTTATTTCAAGCTCAGAGTAACCATTGTGTCGTTTAAAGTCGTGGTGCAAATCAATCAATAAATTGTCGCATTGCTCGTTTTCAGCTTTAATTTTTTCGCTAAGTAGCAGCACGCCACCGGGCTTTAAGTTAGCGTATATTTTTTCAAGCACGGCTTGGCGCTGTGCGTGTGGAATAAACTGCAGCGTAAAGTTCATTGCTACTACTGAGGCGTTTTGAATCTCAAGCTCGTTAATATCGCCTAAAGTAACAGTAACAGGCACATCTGATTTAAAACCTTGTAAATGTACCTTACAACGCTCAACCATAGCTTGAGAATTATCTACCGCTATTATATGGCAGTTATCGGTGCGAATATTTCGTCGCATGCTAAGCGTTACTGCACCCAGTGAACAGCCTAAATCATAAAGATTTGAGTTACTTTGTGCATACTCACCCGCAAGCTTACCCATTGTACTGACAATCGTTGCGTAGCCCGGTACCGAGCGCTGAATCATATCTGGAAAAACTTCGACTACATTTTGGTCAAAGCTAAAATCTTTTACTTGTTGCTCAGAGGCATAAATACTGTCTTTTATGGTCACGAAGGCAGTCTCTTTGTAAATAATAGAGTTATTTTAACATTTTATACTGGATAGTCAGTGATAAATTCAGTAGCTTGACTAGAATTATGAATAATAAGTATAAAAGAGAAGATTAAATGAGCAAAAGTAAGGTCATCAGCACAGACGATATATTAGCAACCCTTTGTCATTCAGTGACAGGCGTACTCACATCAGCCAGCGGTAATGGTATTAGCTACTCTGCTATGGTACAAAAAATAACGCGTACATGTATGCGACCAGATATTGGCTGCTTTGTTTTATTTGACGGCGGTTTTACCGGCCTTGTAATTACCAACTTTACTTCGCAAGCGGCGATGGAAATTTATGGCGATTACATGCGTAATATGGGTATGCCTGAGAATGAAATAGCGCATAGCCATTTATCAGACGACGTATCAAACGTACTAGGCGAGTTGATGAACCAAATTGTTGGCGACTTTACTTCTAAAGTGCGTGAGCAGTTACATACTTCTATTACGCAAAATCAGCCAAAAATGATGGCAATAAACAAGCAAGTGCAAATATCGGTAGATACCACGATGGATCGCCCGCAAGCCCGCCGCGTAACATTCACCACAAGTAAACAAAATATATTTTACTTGGAATTAGCGATGGATAAAACAGAGTTTATTAAATTACACGACTTTGATATTGCAGAAGCACTAGACCCAGACGACATAATTGAAAACGAAGCTAAAAAGAAGGCTGAAAAAGAAAGCGCAAAGGCTAAAGACGTTGTGCAAGATGATGCAGATGACGACTTTATGGCAGGCTTAGGACTTTAAGTTTATTACGTAGGTTGGTTTGAGTGAAACGAAACCCAACGTTTGCTCAGCTATCAATTTTCAGTTATCAGCCTTCAGTAGGTTGATACGACTGCATAAAAACGCGATTTGATATCGCGTTTTTTTATTCATAAAAATTAAAATTTAAGGGAAAGGGCGATTACATGGCAGTTATCGATAAGAAAAATAATAAAATTTTTAAGGGGGTTTTGATTTCCCTAATTGTATTAGCAATAGCTTCAATGGTTGGCATATTTACACTTTGGTTCAAAGGTTTAGGTGTAGGGTACGGAGGGACTTCAGAGACTTGGTCACACTTTGGTAGTTTTTTTGGTGGAGTGCTCGGTCCGATACTTTCTTTTTTATCTTTTACTGCGATTATATATACCGTTTATCTTCAATCGGATAGTAATAAAGTTCAAGCTCTAGCAAATAAACAGGCAGCAGAGGATAGGCTTGCTTCTGAAAAGTTAGCTATTGAGTCTCAAAAAGACCAACGTGATGCATTCCAAAAGCGCATAAAGCATGAAAAACAGCAACAGTTGCTATCATTTTTCATTAATACTTTTGATGAACTTGAATCACTAGGTTGCGAAGCTGTTCAGGATTTAACAGAAAAAAATGAAGTTGGGCTAGCTACCTTATCATATAGAACCACTTCTTACGCTTGGAAAGCACACTCTACGTCGCTAGTTTTAAAGAGATACCTTGATAAATTTGATAGTGAAAGTGCAGAATTTATTCATATATACGCAACTAAATGCTCAGGACAGATAAATAACTTTAAAGAGAATATCGAAATATATCGAGCTTGCTTGAACAATAGTGCTGAAGAATTAGCTAGGATGTTAAGTGAATCGCAAGAAACACACCGAAGATTTGAAGATTCTCTACAAATTTTGAAGGATAAATACATTTCAATCTGGGAAGAGAGAAGTAACAATGGAAACTGATCTGAGATTACAAGCCATACGGATTCTCTCCCATCGCCACTACCACACAAAATATCCTTAAATCTAATTCCAATTGGTGGTAACTCGGTTCCATGTGGCAGCAAAGTTGATAAAAGCCTTTGTTATGGTCTTTTTCTTTAAAGTGGGCGAGCTCATGTACCACTAACGCTTTTAATAACGGCTCGGGAGCGCGGAGCAAGTCGCTGTTTATCGCTAAATCGTGCTTACGGGTTTTACCTTGCATTCGATACGTATGTGTACCGAGTGCATTGGTGACCATATCGCCTTGCTTTTTAAAAGCAGCACGCCCAAATGGTGGCGCATTTTTTAAATATTGTTTTTTAAGCTCGGTTGCATAGCTATAAAGTAGTTTATCGCTGGTAATAGTGTGTGCTTGCGGATACTTTTTAAGTAAGTAGTCACATACCTTTTTGTTATTTATAAGGCTTAATACTTGCTCAACAATGTTAGCTGGGTAACCGGTAAAGTAACGTGCGTATTCACTCATTATTATTTCTCTTTCGTTTTACTTTTAAAAAAGTGCTTGCTGGTGGGCTTCTTTTTCGCCAGTAAATGGGTTTAATGCTTTGTGATTATAACCAAGGTCTTTACAAAACTGCCTTGCTAATAATGGCGCTTCTCGGTTATCGGCAGTATGAAAAAACACGTAGGGTGTTTTACCTTCATCAAGCCATTGTTTTACTTTGCTCAGCCACGGTTTATAAAAGGGTTTATAGTCGTTTTGCAAATCGGCTATTACAAAGCGCGCCATAGGCTGCGAGCCTGTGGCAATGGCATGTACTGGTAAATGTGGCTTTTTTTGCTGTGCATCTATTAGTGCCTCGGTTGTTGGTTTTACGGCAAATAGGGCGCGAGTATCCATCGATATGCGATTTATGTTGTTTGCCATTAATAACTGATTAAGCGCTATTTCGGCTTCACCTTTTTTGAAAAATGCAGTATGACGTACCTCTACACCGTAATTAACCTCTTTTGGTAATAGGCTAATAAATTGTGCGAGTTTGGGTAAGTCACCAGGACCAAATGCTTTAGGTAATTGCAGCATGATTTGCCCGGTTTTTTCTAAAATAGGGGAGAACAAGTTAAGCCAATCTGTAAGCTCGGTTTGTATATTAGTAAGGTGTAGTTCGTGGCTAAAGCGACGATTAAACTTAAACGTAAATTTAAAATCGTCGGGTACGTTATTTGCCCAGCGCAATACGGTGCTTGGCGATGGATCGGCGTAAAAGCTGGTGTTGCCTTCAACAGAATTAAAATGTTGGGCGTATTGGCTAAGCATATCGGCGTTTTTACATTGGCTTGAAAATAAATTGCCTTTCCATGCATTACTCGACCACTGCGGGCATCCAATATATAACATACAAACTAGCGCCTTATTATAAAGTGGCGATAGTGTAGCAAATAACAAAACGAGCTGCTGTAAATTCAGGGGCAAAAGCGGCACACGCCCTAGCATCTTAATGTTAGTTGAGTATAATGCAGGGCTTAATTTGATTATTTTTAGATTGCTAGCGGCTTTATTTGTATTGTGGTGACCTGTTTTTTAAATCACACGCCTTAAAACAAATAAGTTTAGCCGTTTAAGCCTTTTATCTGACAGGAAAACTATGCGCTCTATATATTGCGGACAGCTAAATAAAACTCACGTAGATCAAGAAGTTGAACTATGTGGCTGGATCAACAAACGACGTGACCTTGGTGGACTTATCTTTGTCGATTTACGCGATAGAGAAGGTTTAGTACAAGTTGTATTCGACTCTGACATTGAAGAATTAATGAGTTCAGCTAATACACTTCGCCAAGAATTTTGTGTTCAGTTAAAAGGTGTTGTTCGCGCACGCCCAGACAGCCAAGTAAATAAAGACATGGCAACAGGGGAGATCGAAATTTTAGGTAAAGAGCTTAATATTATTAACCGCTCTGAGCCGCTTCCACTAGATTTTAACCAAGTAAACTCTGAAGAGCGTCGTTTAAAGTACCGTTACTTAGATTTACGTCGTCTAGAAATGAGTGACCGTATTAAATTACGCGCTAAAGCAAGCAGCTTTGTTCGTCGCTTTTTAGATGAAAACGGCTTTTTAGACATCGAAACACCTGTACTTACTAAAGCAACGCCAGAAGGCGCGCGCGATTACTTAGTACCGAGCCGTGTTCATAAAGGTAGCTTTTACGCATTACCGCAGTCGCCGCAGTTGTTTAAGCAATTGTTGATGATGTCTGGTTTTGACCGTTACTACCAAATTGTTAAATGTTTCCGTGATGAAGATTTACGTGCGGATCGCCAACCAGAATTTACCCAAATAGATATAGAAACCTCGTTCATGAGCTCTGATCAAGTACGTGGTATGACTGAAAAAATGATCCGTGAGATGTGGCAAACATTGTTAAACGTTGATTTAGGCGATTTCCCAATCATGCCTTACAGCGAGGCAATGAGCCTTTACGGTTCTGATAAGCCTGATTTACGTAACCCAATGAAATTAGTTGATATTGCTGATTTAGTGAAAGACGTAGAGTTTAATGTTTTTTCAGGTCCGGCTAACGACGAAAAAGGCCGTGTTGCTGTATTAACAGTACCGGGTGGCGCTAAGCTTTCTCGTAAACAGCTTGACGATTACACTAAGTTTATTGGTATTTACGGCGCTAAAGGCATGGCGTGGATGAAAGTAAACGACCACACTGCAGGCGCTGAAGGCGTTCAATCACCAGTGGCTAAGTTTTTAAACGAAGACGTAATTACTAAATTGCTTGAGCGTACTAATGCACAGTCGGGCGATATTATTTTATTCGGTGCCGATAAGCGCAACACAGTAAATGAAGCTATGGGCGCACTGCGCGTTAAGATTGGTGTTGATTTAGAAATCACTAACCTTAATAGCTGGGCACCACTTTGGGTTGTAGATTTCCCAATGTTTGAAGAAGATGACGAAGGCACATTACATGCTGTACATCATCCATTCACTGCACCAAAAGATATTACTGCAAGTGAGCTTGAAGCAAACCCAGCAGCAGCAATTTCAGATGCCTACGACATGGTATTAAACGGCTACGAAGTGGGTGGCGGTTCGGTGCGTATTCATAATGCAGATATGCAAGAAACCGCATTTAGAATTTTAGGTATTAACGAGCAAGAGCAACAAGACAAGTTTGGCTTTTTACTTGATGCACTTAAATACGGCACACCACCACATGCAGGTTTAGCATTTGGTCTTGACCGTTTAGCAATGCTTTTATGTGGTACCGATAACATTCGTGACGTTATTGCTTTCCCTAAAACAACACAAGCATCGTGTTTATTAACTAACGCGCCAAGTAAACCTAACCTCGATTCGTTAGCTGAGCTTGCAATTAGTGTTGTAGAAAAAGAAGTATCAAGCGAAGAGTAATTTTTGCTTAGCTTTTAAGCTAAATTTAAAAACCCTTAAGTTATATGCTTAAGGGTTTTTTTGTGGTTAAATTTAAAGCAGTTTAAAGGTTTGTGCCGATTGCTATTATCCATATTGAAAAGGAGTTCTTATGTCATTTCATCTAACCTTATTTGGTGAGTTTTTAGCTTTTTTTATTATATTATGCATCCCTATTTTTGCTGTAATTAGCTACAAAATAGGTAAGCGTAAAAGTACTATGCCAGGTGTTTTAGCGTTTGTGGGTGGCTGTTTTGCGCTATTTCCATTGTTTGGTTTAATTTTTATTGCAGTGCTTGCGCTTAAAAAAAATTTACCTAAAAATAATGGCTACGCAGGTTAAATCTAATAGGTAAATTGTGTTGTTAAGTAACAATAAACAGTATTTTGATGAGCAATTTAATGCTTTGCAGTACGCAGAGCAGCTAACTGAAAACTCTGAGTTTGAAGAATGTATATTTATCGATTGCGACTTTTCAGGGGGGCAGTTTAAAAATTGCCGATTTATAGAATGTAGTTTTAAAAACTGTAATTTATCGTCACTTAAATGGAACTACAGTTCGCTTGAAAATGTAAGTTTTAGCCACTGTAAATTAAATAGTTTGCAATGGGCTGATGTAGATTGGCCAGCGCTTAGTATTAACGCACCGGTGAGTTTTAATTATTGTGAGCTCAGTAATAGCTCTTTTTTTGAATTAACCCTCAAAGCCCTCAAACTAACACACTGCTTTGCCAAAAATGTTGATTTTAGACACGCTGATTTAAGCAGTAGTGAATTTACAGGAACAGATTTTCGCGATAGTGAGTTTTTTCAAACTAACTTAACAAAATGTGATTTTGTAGGTGCTACAGCGTTTAATATAGATTTGAATAATAATATCTTAGCGAATGCTAAGTTTGATCGCTTCGAAGCACTTAATTTGCTTACCAGCCTTAATATAGAACTATGTGATTAATTTAGTTTAATATAATTACATATCTAGAAGCGACAGCTTGGCTGGGCTTCTAGATACTGCGTGACTGGGTAATTAACGGCTTGGGCCATTTTTATTACGTGCACTGGCAAGCTGTCTTGCGATTTCTAATAACGCAGGTGAAATATCTTCAGCGCCATCTTTAATTAGTTTTGTAACGTCACCTGATGAAAACAAACCGTCACGTGGTGATTTAATACCTAACTCACGTACAAAATCCTTCGTTTTACCAGTGCTGCCTGTTTCGATGAACTTAAAAATAATACGTTCATTGTTATTTTTAGCAGGTGCTTTTAGTGTTTCGATTTCGTCATGTATTGCAGTTAGTTTGTCTTCTAGGATTTCTATACGTTCTTGAATGCTATTGTATGATTTCATTTATTGGATCTTTTACTAAATATATTAAAACAATGGCGACTATTATCGCATAGTTTGACAATAGAGAATGCAAACCTATAAAGTAAAAGTTATTTTTAATTAAAAACAATAATTTATATAAGTTTAAATATGCAAAAAGCACTTAAAAAGCTTTTTATGTTAAGCGCACTCACCTTAACTACATCAATAATAAGCACTACAAGCTATGCAACCGACGACGTTATAACCGATAAAAGCCGCAATCGCACTATTCCTATCAATATTACATTACCAAGTAACAATGCTAAGTGTACAGAGCAAGCAAAGTGCCCTGTGGCATTTATTAATGCGGGCTACGGTATTAGTCATAACAAGTATACGTTTGCCAGTAATGCGTTTAATCAACGCGGATACTTAACAGTAGCCGTTGCACATGAACTAAAAACCGACCCTTACCTAAACCGTGAACAGCCTTACTTAACCACTCGTATGGAAAACTGGCATCGTGGTGTGGTAACGCTTAAGTTTTTAGTTAATGAGTTATCGAGTAAATACCCAGCGTACGACTTTACAAAACTCGCCTTATTTGGGCATTCAAACGGCGGTGATATTTCGGTATTATACGGCTCTATTTACCCCAATGAAGTAAGCACTATTATTACGATCGATCATCGTCGTATGTTGATCCCTCGTAATAAAAACATTCG
Organism: Pseudoalteromonas sp. SWYJ118; assembly: GCF_015864505.1. Classification (NCBI taxonomy): domain Bacteria; kingdom Pseudomonadati; phylum Pseudomonadota; class Gammaproteobacteria; order Alteromonadales; family Pseudoalteromonadaceae; genus Pseudoalteromonas; species Pseudoalteromonas sp. SWYJ118. The sequence continues at coordinate 21,013 of NZ_JADYXC010000029.1, forward strand.
CGTGTTTACACTACGTGGTAGTGATTAGCCAGCTGATGCGAATGTGTTGTTAAACGATTCAGAGCTGGATAAGTTTCCTGTTACACAAACACTAATAGAAAAATCTCGTCATAACGATATGTACGATGGCGGGCCAAAATGGCTGGTGGATAGAATGAGTAAAGAAGTAAAAGAATTTTTAGATAGTAAATAGTTAGTTTTGTTAAAGCATAGCGCAGTGTTAGCTGCGCTATATTGCTTGTATGCTAGTTACTTTACCAGTTCACTTACAATAACAGGGTTGTTATGTAGTGTTTTATGCACAGGGCATTTGTCGGCTATTTCGAGCAAACGCTGGCGTTGCTCTTGTGTTAAATCACCGACTAGAGTGATTTTACGGGTAATGGCTTCTAGGTTACCGGTTTGCTCACAATCGTCGCAATCTTTGTTGTAATCGCGAGTGTGATCAAGCTCTACTTTAACATGCTCTAGCGCTAAATCTTTACGTGTAGCGTACATACGTAGTGTCATTGCTGTACAAGCACCAAGCCCCGCTAATAAGTGATGATACGGATCGGGGCCTAAGTTTTTACCGCCTACCTTTATTGGCTCATCTGCAAGCCAAGTATGATCTTTAGTGCTTACGTGCTGAGTAAATACATGGTCTTTTTCTTCAACAAGTACATTGCCACCCGTTAAGCTTGCTGTGTATTTTGTTTTGTCATACTTGACGTAGCGGTTAGCCCACGTTGCAATAATTTCTGCAGCGTAGTCGGCATCGTTTTTATTAGTAAGTAAGTGATCGGCGTTATCTAGGCTAATAAAACTTTTAGGATGCTTAGCTGATGCGTAAATTTTTTCGGCTTCACTAATATTTACCGTCGCATCAATAGGGGAGTGCATTACTAACAATGCGCGCTTAAGTTTACTAATGTGGCTTTTATCGTACTTGGCTATATCGTCTATAAACTGTTTTTTAATGGTAAATTCTCGGCCTGCTAGGCTTACCTTTGCTTCACCGGCTGCGTTAATTTCATCAAGGTGTGCTGCAAAGTTATGGGCTACGTGCTGTGCATCTGACGGCGCGCCAATGGTTGTAATAGCCGATACTTCAGGAATGTGCTCAGCAGCAGCAAGTACCGCAGCGCCGCCTAAACTGTGGCCAATAAGTAATTGCGGCGCTGCAAAATGCTCACGCAGATGATCAGCCGCTGAAACTAAATCTTGAATGTTTGATGAAAAGTTACTGTTAGCAAAGTCGCCATCGCTATTACCTAAACCCGTAAAGTCAAAACGCAGTACGGCTATGCCTTGCTGCGTAAGTGCACGGCTTATACGTGTGGCTGCTGCTATGTCTTTTCCGCATGTGAAGCAGTGTGCAAATAGCGCATAAAACTTTATGTCGCCGGCGGGGCGTTCTAGTTGGCCGGCAAGTTCTAAATCGCCGCTTTTAAAAGATACTTTTTGTCGCATGGGGAGCCTTATTTACACAAATAAAATATATTAGGGCGTGTTGACCGTTGTGGATTGAAATTTGTTCAATCTAGGGGCGATTTAATCGCGGCGCGAGGTTTGTAACCTAGTGGACTAAGTAAAAACCGAGCAACAAAGAGTTAATCGTCCCTAGAAAGAACCCAAAGGGTAGCGCATGTTTGGCATTTATGCTGCGTTATCGCCTATTTATGGGGAACAACCACACATCACAGGCTCTGCCTTGCTTAAATACCAAACAGTCTGCTACAAATTCACCCACCAAAGGTCAGCACGCCCTAGTAGACCATATATAAGTACTAAACCTTGCAAATTCAACGTTTTTTTATAAGTTGATCTTGATCAAGCCTAATGGTGGAAACGTTACTTTGCGGACATATGTCCTTATTTTTTTGAGGTCATTTGTCTATCCTCGCACAGCGCTATAATGAAGGCTTTTCTACTTTATCTTGGCAATTTGCTACTATTAAAGCAGTTCACTTCATACAACCTATTCACTGGAACGTACAATGCAATTACCTACTGTTGATTATAAAGCTCCCGATGCGGCTGCACACTTTGTTGAATCGTTAAGAAATACTGGATTTGGCGTTTTAAAAAACCACCCAATTCCACAGTCTTTAGTTGAATCTATTTACAAAAATTGGCAAGACTTTTTTAACTCAGAGCAAAAGCAGGACTTTTTATTCTCTAAAGAAACTCAAGATGGTTATTTTCCGCCTTCAGTATCTGAAGTAGCGAAAGGCTTTACAATAAAAGACATTAAAGAGTACTTTCATGTGTATCCTAAAGGCCGTGTTCCTGCAGAGCTCGAAGCTGATGTACGTGAATACTACCGTTTAGCGAGTGAATTTGCTGGTACTTTACTAAGCTGGGTTCAGGCTGAAGCGCCAGCTGATGTTCGCGCTAAATTTTCGATTGATTTAAAAGACATGATTGCCGGTTCTGAGCAAACATTGTTACGTATCCTACATTACCCACCAATGACGGGTGATGAAGAGCCAGGTGCTATTCGCGCTGCTGCTCACGGTGATATTAATTTATTAACGGTATTACCAGCTTCTAATGAGCCTGGTTTACAAGTTCAAAAAACAGATGGCGGTTGGTTAGACGTGCCATGTGATTTTGGCAGCTTAATTATTAATATCGGCGACATGCTACAAGAAGCGTCGGGCGGGTATTTCCCATCGACAATTCATCGCGTGATTAACCCAACGGGTAAAGCATCTACTAAATCGCGTATTTCACTACCGTTATTTTTACATCCGCATCCAGATGTTGTGCTTTCAGAGCGCTACACGGCAGATAGCTACTTGCAAGAACGTTTACGCGAGTTAGGTGTTAAGTAACTCTTATACTTAAAGTAATTAAGTATAAATATAAAACGGCCTATGGCCGTTTTTTGCATTTTTAAGCAACTTGATCACCGGTTTAATTTTATTAAGCTATGCTCAATTGCCCGCAACGTAAATAATGGCATGCATTCTTAGCTACTACAGGTATAATGCGCGCAACTGGCTAACGTAGCCTAATTTAAAAGAGAGTTTATATGAGTTTTGAAGGTTTAGGTTTATCACAGTCTTTGGTTAATGCGGTTTTAGAAAAGGGCTATGAAACGCCAACGCCGATTCAGGCTCAAGCAATTCCTGCAATTATTGAACGCCGTGATGTTATGGCAGCAGCGCAAACAGGTACAGGTAAAACAGCGGGTTTTACATTACCACTTATTGAGCGTTTGTCGTCAGGCCCTAAAGCTAAAAGTAACCACGTACGTGCACTTATTTTAACGCCTACACGTGAGCTTGCTTTGCAAGTAAGCGAAAACGTTGAAGAGTACGCTAAGCATTCAGATGTGAGCTCATTTGTAGTTTACGGTGGCGTTAAAATTAACCCACAAATGCAGCGTCTTCGTAAAGGTGTTGATATTTTAGTAGCAACGCCGGGTCGTTTAATCGACTTACATAATCAAAATGCAGTTAAATTTGATAGCGTTGAAGTGCTTGTACTCGATGAAGCTGACCGCATGTTAGACATGGGCTTTATCCACGACATTAAACGCTTAATTGCTAAAATGCCTGCTAAACGTCAAAACTTGATGTTTTCGGCTACATTTTCTGACGAAATTCGTGCATTAGCAAAAGGGTTAATTAATGACCCTGTTGAAATTTCAGTTGCTGCAAAAAATACTACTGCAAAAAGTGTTACTCAGTGTGTTTATGCGGTAGATAAAACACGTAAAACAGCATTGCTAAGCCACTTGATTCGCACTAACGATTGGCAACAAGTATTAGTGTTTAGCCGCACAAAGCACGGTGCTAACCGCTTAGTTAAACAACTAGAGCGCGATGACATTGTAGGCGCGGCTATCCATGGTAATAAATCACAAGGCGCACGTGTTAAAGCACTTGATGGTTTTAAAAGTGGTGAAGTACGCGTACTAGTAGCAACAGACATTGTTGCACGTGGTTTAGACATTGTTGAATTACCGCATGTTGTTAACTACGACTTACCAAATGTATATGAAGATTACGTTCACCGTATTGGCCGTACAGGCCGTGCCGGTGCGTCGGGTCATGCGATTTCGTTTGTAACAACAGAAGATGCTGTTGATTTATACGGTATTGAGCGCTTTATTGGTGAGCTTATCCCACGTGCTGAAGAAGACGGTTTTGAGCCTATTAACCCAGTAGCAGAGCGCGCATTAGATGCTCGCCCACTGCCGTCTAAAAAGCCTAAGAAAAAGCAGCCTTTTAATAAGCCTAAATCTGATAGCAGCAAGCCTAACAGTAAAAAGCCAAATAATGGTGGTAATGGTACCGGCCCACGCCGTGGTGGTTCTAAAAAGCCAGCTGCTAAAACAGATGACAGCGCGCAAAACCCATGGGCAAAGCGTGAATCTGTTGGCGGTAGTGGCCAACGCCGTCGTCGCACAAATAACGATTAATGATCATATTGGCGTTTAATTAATTTAGAACTTGGTTAAAGGCTGATACAAAAAACGCGCTCTCTTCTTTTGAATAAATAGAAGCAGCGCGTTTTTTATTGCCTGTAATTTGTACTTACTGTATTGCCTACCTGATTAAATAGTTAATACCCAAGCCGACAAATAAAGTAACACTTACGCTAAGTAGTGTGCCGAGCATAACGTACTCGGTAAGTTTTTTATCTTTGCTTGCACTTAAATCGCCAAACCTAAATACCGACTTTGCCGCAAGTAAAAAGCCAAGCCCTGCAAATTGGTCAAGCAATATAAAGCTCAGCATAAGTACGCGCTCAAGCATACCTATGCTTTGCCCTGCAAGTGGTAAGCTACCAGTACTTGAAAAGTTACTTGTTAAACGCTCTAACATCATTCTTATAAATACGGCGCTAGGACTTAAAATAATTAAATAACCGCATACCACCCACAGTATTTTGGGATCAGTGAGCATATTATTAATTGCAGCCATAAAGCTATTGTTATCAGTTAGCCAAATACTGAGCGCAATAATAACGAGTATGTGCGCTATTTGATCAAGTAAAAAAGGCACCACGCCTTTATTAGAATACGATTTAGCTATATCAATAAAGTAATGGCTCAACATAATGCTCGCCGTGGCAATTAAAACACTGCTTAGTTGTTGCCACCCGAATGTGTATTCCCACACGGTAATAATGAGTGCACTTGTTACACCATGCACAAGTACATGAAAATAAAGCTTACTGGCTTTAAAGTGACGGGTGTTTCTGTCGTTTACCCAACTCATAGGTTGCCAGTAAAAATCAGCGAGTAAGTGGCCAATAATAAGCGCGACCAGTAAAAGTGAAAACTCCATTATTCACCTCCTTTAATTATATTTTTTATAACGTGTTGTGTGTGCTTAATAAAGCGTTCTATAAGTTGGTAGTGCGCTAAATTTAGTAGTTTTGTTACATTTTCGCGACTTGTTTTAAGCTCTTTAGCCAGTGCCGCGTGGCTGTTGTCTGATGATGTTAAATAGACATACAGGGCATTTGCTTGTTTTTGCGTGATTTTAGTGAGTAATACGTCGGCAAAGGCTAAATTAAGATTTAAGCTTTCATCAAGCTGCTGCTCATTAATATTAAAAACAAAGCGTTGATTACCTATTTTATCAAGGCCTTGCCCCGAAAGGGTAAAAGCAGAACCGGTTGCTGTTTTTATATCGCTGCGTGGGTTATCTATTTGCCCAAGTGCCAAGCTTTGCCGTAGCTCATAACCTGACGATTTAAGGTGTAAATATACAAGTATGGCATTTTTAAAAAGGAGCTCAGGATTATTAACTTGTAACTGAAAGGCATCGCCTCGGTATATATTCCAAAGTGTTTGCTCCCCCGAAATGTTTCGCAAACTTTGCTCTAGTTGATAAAGCATGGCATCGTATTGCTGCTTAGGGATTGTTTGCGATTTAATAATATCGCCGCTGATCACACCAATCATAAAAATCTCAAAATGGTTACTTTTTAATATGTAACCAATATTGGTTACATAAGGGTATGTAACTAATTTAGGTTACTTAAATATAAATTGCAAGGTACACTTATTTTATAACGTTACTTTTATTGCTATTAATCCTCACTAGGACACTAAATGACTTTACAAAACGAGCAGCAAAGCACGAAACCACGCGTAGGTATTTTTGTTGATGTGCAAAATATTTATTACACGTGCCGCGAGAGTTACGGAAAAAACTTTGACTACAATGCGTTTTGGCGGGTAATGCAGGCGCAATACAATATTGAGTGTGCTTTTGCGTACGCTATTTATCGAGGTGATGAAAAGCAAAATCAGTTTCAAAATATTTTGCGTGCGATTGGTTTTGACGTAAAGCTAAAGCCATTTATTCAACGCCGTGATGGAAGTGCTAAAGGCGATTGGGATGTAGGTATAACAATAGACATGTTAGAGCAGGGTAAAAGCCTTGATAAGGTTATTTTGCTCTCTGGCGATGGTGACTTTGCTTTGTTACTTGGGCATTTAAAAAATCAATATAATGTACCGTGCGATGTATACGGTGCTGACCGGTTAACCGCTGAGGTATTAAAACAAAGCGCAGAGCAATTTCATTTAATTGATAATACTTTGCTACTTTAACAGTAAAAAATAGTTAAAAAAGTGCAAGCTAAGTGCCTGCAACATGAGAGTTTTTAATACAAAGCCGTAATAGATGAATTAAGCCTTATATAGGCTTTTTTTATTACTGTAATCAATTGGGTTTGCTAAATGATTATGGTAATTTTAAAGCATAACGAGTTACCAAGGACTTACATGCTTCATTATAGCAACATGCCACTAGACAGAGGCTCAAATTTTCGTAAAGACCCATCGTGGCTTAAAGCGCAAATGTCGGCGCAAAGTAAATGGGTTTTAGTTAAAAATAATCAAACCCTATTTATTAAAGATACCCCTAAAGTAAGCTATTTAACGTATCAACAAGTGGCGCATTTAGATTTAACGAGTGCTATTTTTGTTGGTTTAAATAATGCTAAACATGGTGTGTTTGCATTGGATGTATCTGATCTGGATGAAAGCGTACTTACGCCTTTAATAGAGGGCGCTCAATTTTTTGATATTCGCCAATATGGGCCTCAAGTAACCATTAAATATGCCTCAATAGCCGCCCTTGCGAGAGGGTTATGTTATTGGCATGCCACGCACCGTTTTTGTGGGCGCTGCGGTAGTAAAAACCGTTCAGTGGAAGCAGGGCATTCTCGTGTATGTGAAAACGAAAACTGTAAGCATCCTACATTCCCGCGTACCGATCCTGCGGTAATTATGGTCGTTACTAAAGTCTTTGCTGACGGAGTAGAACGCTGTTTATTAGGTCGCCAAGCCGCGTGGCCTATTGGTATGTATTCGTCGCTTGCTGGATTTGTTGACCCAGGTGAAACACTAGAACAAGCGGTTGCGCGTGAAGTTAAAGAAGAGGCAGGTATAGAGGTTGATAACGTACGTTATGTTGCATCTCAGCCATGGCCGTTCCCATCGTCCATTATGCTTGGTTTTTTTGCAGAGGCGACATCTGAGGAAATTAACGTAGATAAAGAAGAGCTAGACGATGCAAAATGGTTTAGTCGTGAAGACTTAGAGCAATTTGGTAATTGGCACGAAGAAGGGGAGCATTTAAAGCTGCCTAGAACCGACTCTATCTCTCGTTATTTAATTGAGCATTGGCGCACAAACCCTTAAGGATTAACAATGTCGAGTAAAAGTAATAAAAACACTCAGCTGGTATCATCAGGGCGCAAAAAAGCCTATACACATGGCGTAGTAAATCCCGTTGTACAGCGTGCATCTACCATTGTATTTGATACTGTAGCAGATTTAAAAGAAGCTGCTAAAACCCGTGGCGATAAAACGTTATTTTATGGGCGCCGGGGAACAACAACACACTTTGCGCTACAAGAAGCGATTACAGAACTTGAAGGCGGCGAAGGGTGTGCACTATACCCTTGTGGCGCGGCGGCGATTAGCCAAGTATTTTTATCGTTTTTAAAAACCGGTGATCATATTTTAATGGTTGATAACGTGTACGAACCAACTCGCGATTTTTGCGATAAAATTTTAGTGGGGCTGGGCATTACAACAACCTACTACCCGCCAACCATTGGCGCAGGCATTAAAGACTACATTCAGCCAAATACCAAAGTATTGTTTTTAGAATCTCCAGGTTCTATTACGATGGAAGTGCAAGATGTGCCTGCTATGGTAAAAGTAGCCAATGAGCATAGCGTAATGACCATACTTGATAATACCTACGGCAACGGTTTGCATTATCGTCCGCTAGAGCACGGTGTTGATATTAGTATTCAGGCTGCAACGAAGTATATTGTCGGCCATTCAGACGTGATGATGGGTGTGGCTGTTGCTAATAAAAAGTACTGGCCAACCTTGCGCGAAAACTCGTACTTACTAGGGCAATGTACCAGTGCCGATGATGCGTATTTAGCGCTTAGAGGCCTGCGTACAATGGGTGTGCGTTTGAATCAACATGAAAAAGCAGCAATAGAAGTAGCTAAATGGCTTGAACAACATGAGCTTGTTGATCATATTCGCCACCCTGCATTTGAAACCTGCCCAGGGCATGAGTTTTTTAAACGTGATTTTGATGGCAGTAATGGGTTGTTTTCATTTGTGATGAAAACCGGTAATCAAAAAGCGATTGATGCATTTTTAGATAGCCTTGAGCATATTAAAATGGGCTTTTCGTGGGGCGGTTTTGAAAGTTTAGTAACGGCTAATTTAACTATGAAAGGGCTGCGTTCAAATACAGGTTGGGATTTAGGCCCGGTTATTCGCCTGCATATTGGCCTTGAAGATGTTGAAGATTTAATTAGCGATTTAAGCCAAGCACTTGAGGTTTATAAGCAGCATTTATAATTTATATCGCAATTTATGCTGTTACATTTAAATGTATTGTTACAAAGCTCACTATAGGTGAGCTTTTTTTTGCTGGTAATTCAAGGTGTTTACACTTAGTGTGGATAAATACACAGAAAATAAAAAGTCATTAAGGATAGTCAATGGCAACACCATTACCGATAAACGTAGGGCGATTAACGCAAATAGCGGGATTTGAGCTTGTACGTATGTTTTTAACTAAACGTGGACTTATTGCATTAGCTGCCTTTGCATTGGTGTGGCTAATAATACTGCGCTACCCAATAGGGCAGGCAGTAGGCATTGTAAGTGCGCCCGATTTTGAGCAAATAGCCCGTGATATATCAGGTTCTATTGGTTTAAGTAAATTATTGGATTGGCCTGAGGCCGAATTTGCTATGTACTGGTTAATAGCCCTGTATAGCTTTCCCGTTTTTGGTTTATTTATTTGTAGCGACCAAACGGTAGGCGATAGAGAGCGCGGCACACTAAGGTTTTTATCACTGCGCTCCACTCGCTTTGAAATACTGTTTGGTCGTTTTTTAGGGCAATTAGCGGTATTAGCCTGCTTAGTGGGCATTACTCTTGTGGCTACGCTTGCTGTACTAGGGTTTAGAGATCCAAGTTTACTGGCTGGTGGTTTTGCCCGTGCGCTTTCTATATTTTTAATATTAGTGATTACTCTGTGTCCATTTGTAGCACTTATGACGTTAATAAATACCTTTGCTCGCTCATCGCGTTTATCTATTGTATTGGCAATTTTATATTTTGCAGCAGGCGGTATTGTAGTTGGTATATTGCAATGGCAAATACCCGCATTAGGCTTGCTTGATTATTTATTTCCGGGTGTGCAAATAGAGTTATTAGCGGGGCAAAATTTACCATTATTAAGCGCTGTGGCTATTCCCCTTGTGCAAACTGCGGTGTTACTAAGCGTTGCTCAATGTATTTTTGCAAGGAGCTCACTATGAGACCATTAATTACAGCCAGCGGTTTGAGTAAATCGTATGGTGCAAAACTTGCGCTTAATAATGTGGACTTTGAGATTAATAAAGGCGCGCCAGTGGCGCTTGTTGGGCCAAATGGTGCGGGTAAAACCACCTTATTTAGTTTGTTGTGCGGCTATATAGCGCCAAGTAAAGGCAGCCTTGAAATATTAGGGCATAAGCCAGGGAGCGCTGCTTTATTTAATAAAGTAAGTGCATTACCGCAAGACGCACAACTTGACCCTCGTTTTAATATAGATAAGCAACTCGCCTTTTATGCAAAACTGCAAGGTATGGGCGCTAAGCAAAGCCAAACTGAGGCGCTACGTGTACTTGACTTGGTTGGCTTAAAAGAAATTGCAAAGCAGCGTGCAGGGGATTTATCGCACGGTATGCGCAAGCGCGTTACGATAGCGCAAGCACTTATTGGCGCGCCACAAATTGTAATGCTTGATGAAGCAACCGCAGGGCTTGATCCGATTCATGCCAGAGAAGTACGCGAGCTAGTATCTGAATTAAGTGAACAGGCTACGTTTATTTTAAGCTCTCACGATTTAACTGAGCTTGAACGACTATGCTCACAGGTGCTTCATTTAGATAAAGGCGTACTAAGCGAGCATCAAACAAAAACAAATAATACTGATAAACACTTTTATACATTAATGCTAAGCGAAGCTTATCAAAATGTTGAGCAACAGCTTCAAGCAATTGCAGGGGTGAGCCGAGTGTATATGAGCCAGCATAAAGAATATGTTGTTGAGTATCAACCAACGAGCGATCCACTTGATATTGCACTACTGAATTTTTGTCATCAACAACACTGGCAGTACAGGCAGTTAGTTAATGGTCACACATTAGAGAATCAAATATTTAAACAGGAGAAAGTATAATGGGTTTACTTAGCGGACTTATGGGTAATGCAAGCGAAGTTGACGATTCTGATTTAGAGAAAATCCTCGCCAATACATTAATTGACGGCGAGCAAGTGGAAAAGGCATATAAAGTAGTACGTGATATGTTTATTTTTACTAATAAGCGCTTAATCTTAATTGATAAGCAAGGTATGACCGGCTCTAAAATGGAAATGGTGAGTATTGCTTACTCTAAAATTACCAAGTTTAGTAAAGAAAGTGCAGGCCATTTTGACTTAGATGCCGAGCTAAAAATATGGGTTGGCTCAGATCCAACACCAATTAGTAAAGAGTTTAAGTCTGGCGATAATATTAACGATGTTTATCGTATTATTAGCCAACACGCGCTTTAATACGGTACATGTTTTAAGTAGTTGTTGACTAGATGTTGCAACTACTTTAATTTTACAGTTTACAACACTTCCTTACAATTAACTTAATAAATACAACTGGTTAGTTAAGTTTTCATTCAGTTTCCTAACGTTAGCATGTGCCTCGACTTTAGCAATACAGCTAGAGCATAAAAAGCAATGTACATAGGGAAGTCTTACAATGAAAAAATTAGCAGTTATTATTTCGAGCATTTTATTATCTAGCACTGCGGCTGCTGCAGACAGCTATAATTCAATTAGTAACCTAAGCTATAAAAATAGCGATAACAACGACACCGTTGCTGTAGATTCTATTTACTACTTATCTCCTAAAAAAACGTTAGGTCCGTACGATCAGTTTGAATACATCAATAAACAAACTAACGTATATGGTGGCTACGCTGATGACGACTTTGGCGATTTAACATCAGTTGGTGGTGAATACTTCATTAATGAATTTGTTGTTGGCGCATCTTACGAAAACCTAGACCCAGATTCAGGTTCTAACAGTGAGCTTTATAAACTGACGGGTGGTTACTTTTTCAACCCTGATTTACTTGCAAAAGTAACACTAGTTGAAAACAAAGACGGCGATGATTACGCATTATTTGATTTAGCTTACAACTACATGCTAAACAGCACTGATTACGTAGGTGTTACACTTACATCAGACGACGATTTTGATTACCGTGCAGTAGCTGCTAAATACTTTATTGATTTACAGCAAGGTAACTACCTTACTTTTGAAGGTAAATACGAAAGCATTGATGATGCAGAAAACCAATGGGTAGCAGAAACTAACTACTACTTCTCAAAAGCAACATCTGTATTTGCTAACTACAATAAGCAAGATACTTATAGCTTTGGTGCTCAACACTTCATCAATAAAAATATTGGTGTAAAGGTGGGTTACGAAAACAACGCTGATGATTCTGATAACGATGCGTACTTTGCTAACATGCGTTTTCAGTTTTAATTAAGTCCCGTACTTAGTTAATACAAAAGTAATATTAAAAAGCCCGCTAAATTTAGCGGGCTTTGTCGTTTTTAAACGTTTGAGCTTTTAACTATAAACTTTTACCAGTCATAATTACGGCCTTTATTATGCTCATCTAAATAACTCCTTTGAGTTATAAATAGAGTCGCCATGAATGGCTAAATTGTTATTAAAGTCATTAAGTGCGGTCGATGATAATAGCTATAAAATAGTAAGTATTGGAGTTGTTTTTGCTAGTAAACAATGGTTATTGGAAAAAAACAGATAAAAATATGCACTGATACAAACCTATTTTTCATTATAAATACAGAAATAATGAATTAAACAGAGTAATTTTTTTGAGAAATTAAAAAAATTTAGTGAGAGGAAATTATATTGATGAGGTTTATCGAATAATTAAGTTGTGTTCAATTTAGCGACAGTTTGTACCGTATTTGTTACTTTTTAAATTTAAATGATGACATGATATTGTCTTGTAGATTTGGAAGATACTTTGTATTTACATTTACGTATAAATTATTACAACTCCACTGGGTTTAATCTGACCTTTTATTCAGTTTTTGTTCATTTTTTTGGCGTTAGGATGCGCCCCGACTTTGGCTAGACAGCTGAGGCATAAAAAGTAATATTTATAGGGAATTTAAAATGAAAAAATTAGCCGTTATCATTTCGAGCATTTTATTATCAAGTGCTGCAACCACTGCAATAGCTGCAGATACTTACCAATCAATCAGCCATGTAGGATATGTGGACGTAGATGGTGATGACACAGTAAGTGTTGACTCAACATATTATTTTTCTCCAAAAGCGACTTTAGGTCCTTATGATCAATTTGAATACATCAATAAGCAAACAAATGTTTATGGTGCATACAGTGATAATGATCTTGGAGATGTTACTAGCGTTGGCGGTGAGTATTTTGTAGAAGATTTTGTATTAGGTGCACAGTACAATAATTTCGATAGTGATTTTGGCTCAAGCACGGATGTAATTGAACTTTCAGCGGGTTACTTCTTTAATCCAAACCTTGTATTAAAAGCTACGTTTGTTGATGTAGAAGATGCTGAGAATCAGTTTGTGTTTGACCTAGCATATAACCACGAATTAAACAGCACTGATTATATCGGTTTCACAGTAACAGCAGATGATGAGTTTGATTACCGTGCAGTAGCAGCTAAGTACTTTGTTGATTTACAGCAAGGTAACTACTTGACTGTTGAAGGTAAATTTGAAGATGTTGATGGTGGTTCAAGTAACTGGGAATTAGCATCTAACTACTATTTCAGCAAAGCAACATCGGTTTTTGTTACAGTTAATAAAAATGATGATTACACTCTTGGTGCTCAACACTTTTTCAACAACAATGTTGGTTTAAAAGCAGGTTACGGCAATAACTGGGATGATTCTGATTATGATGCCTACTTTGCAAATGTAAGCTTACAGTTCTAATTTAACAGAAAATTAGAATATGAATAAAAAGCCCGCTCATTTGAGCGGGCTTTTTATTCAGCGCTATTTACCAGCCGCAGTTGCGGCCTTCGTTTTGTTTATCTAAATAAGTTTGTAATGGTGCAAAGTAATCGAGCATTGCTGTTGCATCCATTTGCGGCTTACCTGTTACAGTTTCAAGCGCCTCTTGCCAAGGGCGAGACGAACCCATTTCAAGCATAGCGTTTAGCTTATCCCCTGCTTCTTTTGAGTTATAAATAGAGCAGCGATGAATGGCTTTATCGTTACCGGCAATTTCACATAAGCTGCGATGAAACTCAAATTGTAAAATATGCGCTAAAAAGTAACGAGTATAAGGCGTGTTACCCGGAACGTGGTACTTAGCACCCGGATCAAAGTCATTTTCGCTACGTGCGATAGGAGCTTGCACTCCTTGGTATTTTTCACGTAGTTCCCACCATGCTTTATTGTAATTTTCCGGTGCTACTTCACCTGAAAATACCTGCCAGCGCCACTGATCAACCATTAAGCTAAACGGCACAAAGGCGACTTTATCAAGTGCCATTTTCATTAATAAACCAATATCTTTAGATTCATCAGGTACTTGTTCAAGTAAGCCGATTTCTTTTAAGTAACCTGGTGTAACGGATAAGGCAATGGTGTCACCAATGGCTTCATGAAAACCATCGTTTGCACTTTCTTGATAAAATAAAGGCTGCTTGTTGTATGCGCGTTGATAAAAGTTATGACCTAATTCATGGTGAATAACTGAAAACTCTTCGCCTGTGCGCTGAATACACATTTTAATGCGTAAATCGTCTTTGCTATCGATATTCCATGCTGAAGCATGACACTGCACATCTCTGTCTTTTGGTTTTACAAACAGTGAACGCTCGTAAAATGTCTCTGGTAGTGCGTCAAAACCCATTGAGGTAAAAAAGTTTTCAGCCCCTTTTACCATTTTAAGTTCGTCGTAATTATTTTGAGCTAATAACTCGGTTACGTCGTAACCCGGATCGGCGTTTTCTGGTGCAACTACATCGTAAATATTACCCCATGCTTGCGCCCACATATTACCAAGTAAGTGCGCTGGTATTGGCTGATCTTGAGGTACTTTGTCGGTGCCGTACTTTTCACCTAACTTTGCGCGAACATGGCAGTGTAGCGAGTTATACAGTGGTTTAACTTGGCCCCAAATACGGTCAAGCTCAGTGGTGAAGTCATCAGCAGGCATATCGTATTTACTGCGCCACATAGCGCCCGTATCGGCATAACCAAGCTCCTTTGCACCTTCGTTGGTAAGTGCTACTTGTTGCTCGTAAAGTGGGCGCATGGGTTTTGATATTTCACGCCAGCCTTGCCATAAATCAAGTAGTTCGTTGTAATCTCGGCTGGTGGCCATTTTTAAAGTCATGTCGCCAAGGCTTAAACAGGTGCCGTCTTCTTTACAGTATTTACCTTTACCATATAGCCCGCCAAGCTCTGCGACAATTTGTGAAAGCTTCGCTGTTTTATCAGCGTCTTGTGGGGCTGGAAGTGTAAGTGCTAGTTTTAGTTTATCAAGCTTACGGCGAGCATCGTAATCAAGCTCTAGTTCGTCGTATTTTGCAGCTTCATTTGCTAAACGCACGACTGTTTCTGTCATTTTACGGTTAACTTCAGCCGATAGAGCCGACGTATCATGAGTAATAAAGTTTGCGTAAATCCACTCTGCACGGCTCGATTCTAAATAAAGTGCGCTTAGTTCTTTTTCTGTGTTTGTTATAAATGTTTTTGCATCTTTAGCTGTTACAGCTTTTTTAGTGTGTGCTGAATCGGTAGTGTCTATAGTTACTTGCGCATCGCAGGCCGTTAAAGCAAGAGTACTTGCTACCATTAAGGCGCTCATACTTAGTTTAAATCGAAAGGGGGTCATGCTATTCCTTTAATTTATTGTTATTAAAACGTTGATAATAGCAGTGATGTTTAAAACAATAAAATGAATGCGTTAAGGCTCTCGACTCGTCGTGCAATGATTGTATTTAAATTAAGATGGGTCATAATTAAGTTACTATTTTCATTCAATGTGTAAGGAATGTGCGCATGTTAATATTTATAATATTGCTGGTCGTGGTGGTGGTTATTTTTGCGGTTAAAGATATTCGCCTAAACTTGATTAGTCGTCCTACGTTTAAAATGTTCAAAAAGGTGCTTCCGCCATTATCGCAAACAGAGCGAGAGGCGATGGAAGCAGGTGATGTTTGGTGGGATGGTGAGTTATTTAGTGGTAACCCAGACTGGCAAAAACTGCACCGCTTTCCTAAACCAGAGCTTAGCGATAAAGAAAACGCATTTATGGCTAACCAAGTAGAAACCTTATTGGCGATGCTTGATGATTATCAAATTGTACAAAAAGACAAAGACTTACCAAAAGAAGTGTGGGATTACCTAAAAACAGAAGGTTTTTTTGCGCTGATCATTCCTGAAAAATTTGGCGGTCGTGAGTTCTCGGCAATTGCTAATTCAACGATAGTATCAAAAATTTCGACTAAAAGCTTAACAGCCGCAGTCACTGTTATGGTGCCTAATAGCTTAGGTCCGGGCGAGTTACTTCTTCACTATGGTACTAAAGAGCAGCAAGATCGTTGGCTGCCAAGTTTAGCTAATGGTACAGATGTTCCTTGTTTTGCATTAACGGGACCTGAGGCGGGCTCTGATGCTGGCAGTATTCCTGATTCAGGCGTGGTGTGTATGGGTGAGCATAATGGCGAGAAAGTAATGGGCCTGCGTTTAAATTGGTCAAAGCGTTACATTACACTTGCACCCGTGGCTACTGTACTCGGCTTAGCATTTAAAATGTATGACCCTGATGCTTTATTAGGTGATAAGAAAGAGCTAGGCATTACATGTGCTCTAATACCAACCGATCATCCGGGTGTCGAAACGGGTGAGCGTCATTATCCGCTTAATATGGCCTTTATGAATGGTACCACTTACGGTAAAGATGTATTTATACCACTGGACTGGATCATTGGTGGTCAAGAGTGTGCAGGGCGTGGCTGGAGAATGCTTGTTGAGTGTTTAAGTGCAGGGCGTGGTATATCACTACCAGCATTGAGTGCAGCAACTGGACATTTAGCTTCAAAAATGACATCGGCATATGCCATGGTACGCCAGCAGTTTGGTGTATCTATAGGGCAATTTGAAGGCGTGCAAGAGGCACTTGCGCGTATTGGTGGTTTAACTTACACACTTGAGTCATGCAGATTAATGACCGCAGGTGCGATTGATTTAAAATTAAGCCCGTCGGTTGTAACAGCGATTGCTAAATACCATATGACTGAAATGGGTCGTACGGTAATGAATGATGCAATGGATATTCATTCAGGTAAAGGAATTCAAGTAGGGCCTAATAACTATTTGGCGCATGGCTATATGGGTATTCCAGTATCAATTACGGTTGAAGGCGCGAATATTTTAACGCGTAACTTAATGATATTTGGCCAAGGTGCAACACGCTGTCATCCATTTGTTTTAAAAGAAATGGAAGCCGCTGCAATGGAAGATGACGACGCAGCACTCGAACAATTTGATGGTTTACTAATGAACCATATAATATTTGCAGCAAGTAATGCAGGTATGGCATTTGTGCATGGCTTAACACGTAGTTATTTTGCTAAAGCGCCTGTAGGTGGTGAAACGGCTGTTTATTATAAGCAACTGAGCAGAATGAGCCGAGGCTTAGCTATTTGCACAGACGTGGCTATGTTAATGCTTGGCGGTGAGCTTAAACGAAAAGAAATGATATCGGCACGTTTGGGTGATGTATTAAGTCATTTGTACTTAGCATCAACTGTTTTAAAACGTTATGAAGACGAAGGGCGCCAACAAGCTGATTTACCATTTGTAAAATATGCTATTGAGAACTCATTATTTGAAATTGGCCAAGCGTTTAATGGCTTCTTTAAAAACTTTTCAAATCCGGTTGTTAATTTTACCCTTAAACGTATCGTGTTCCCGCTTGGAAACCATTACCACAGACCAAGTGATGAAATAGCACAAAGTATTTGCGAGCGTATGACTCAACCTGGTGTATTTAGAAACCGCTTAACGCATTTATGTTATGTAGATGAAAATGCAGGTACAGGGGTCATGGAAAGCGCATTTTTAGCTATGCATGATATGCAAGCGCAGTTTAAAGACTTAAAACAATGGCAGCGTAAGGGCAGTGTGCCTGCAACGCTTGATATTGAAGGTGCTATAAATTATGCGCTTGAAAATAAGTTATTAGAGCAAACTGATGCAGATGCAATGCATCACGCTAATAAGTTACGAAAGAAAGCCATCGCAGTTGATAATTTTCAACCAGGTGAGCTGTAGCGCAGTACTTTAAATACTAACTAAAGCGAAAAAGGCCTTACAAATGTAAGGCCTTTTTATGTTTAATTCATTTATTTTAACGAGCGTAAGGGTCGGCAACTATTTTATCTATGTACCATTTGCCCTTTTTACGAAGCATTTTTACACTGCGCATTTCGTCAATTTTATCACCATTTAAATAGCCGGTAAAAATAAGGTTTATTTTGGCGTTATCACCGTATTGTTCACGGATGCTCATATTGGTCATATCAACTTCAATGGTTACTTCATCATATTGCATATTTACTAAGTTACGGGAAAACTGTTTTGCAGTGCCGTAGGATTTCATGATGCGCGTAAGATTGGGTGTTGCCATGGTGCTGGCTTTTTGAAGGTCTTGTTGGTTATAAAGCGCATCAAAATAAGCGGTTGCTGTATCGCCAGGAGTGTCGCCAAGTGTTTTGGTATCGTCTCCACAGGCTGATAAAAATAAACAGATAACCAAACTTAATAAACTCGTGATTTTTTTCATATTAGTTATTATTAATTAGTTTTTTTAAAGTGTGTGGTTTATCTAGGAAGATGTAAAGGTATGGGGGGCAATAAATAGAAAATTGGATAATAAATAATAAAAAAGGATGCCTAAAGCATAATGCCGATCAGTTAAGAAAATGACCGGTTGACCGATCCAAACGATCATGCAAAATCCGTAGTTAGGAAACTAACTACGGATTTTTTTGTGAATATAGAACAAGCACTGCAAGCAACACT
>NZ_JADYXC010000003.1:0-375906 GCF_015864505.1 Pseudoalteromonas sp. SWYJ118
TAAATAATGAATCACGCAAAAAGCTGAGCTATGTAGACAAAATGAAAGTAAAAATAGACAGCCCCATAGGTCGACGACAATATAGCAAACGACTCGGGTGTATTGAGCCAGTGTTCGGGAATATTACGGTGAATAAAGGCATGAATAAATTGACCTTACGGGGTCAAACGAAAGTGAATGCGCAATGGCAACTGTATTGTCTTGTTCATAATATAGAAAAGCTGCAAAACACGATGCATTAAGAAGGGTAAGCGCTTTTACCCTAAATAAAAGCCACTCAAGTACCCGTAATCCCGTCCAAAACGCCAATTAAAACAACACCAAACTCCCACTTTATATTCTGCATAAAATACAGTAATCGATTGAACCAAAATAGGAACTCAGCTATGGTTTGTTTATCAATAAAAATAAATAAAAAAACGAGTTAATCTACAGGCTCGTTATATGGCAAGGCGATTATGGCTAATTTTGCAGATTTAAATTTACATGATGCAACTCTAATCAATATTGAATTTGATTGGGTAAATGCTTTAACTATTGTAAGCTTGAAATTGCATCGTGAAAATGTCGTAATTAAGTTTAGTGATTGTACAAACGTGTGTATTCCTCATGAAAATTCTTGGGGACAATCAGCATCTGTAAATACAACTAGCCAAGATGGTAATACGTTTAAAATAGAAATGCAGTCTGGTGATACTATTTCGGTTAATTCAGACTCTTTCTGTGTTGAATAATTGCCATATAACAAGGCGTTCTAACGGATAATGCTCCTCACCCGTTTTAGTGGACACCTCCTCATCACTTTGATGAGGCTAAAATGCCTAGATATACTCAACCTAGGAAGACATGGTTTTACCCAGTTAATTTCAAAATCAAAGTGCAGTGGCATAGTGATTTTGGCCACTATTTACATACAAACTTGTATAAAACCAAGTGGGGATTTTTTATGCCTTAGTTTTATTTAAAACGCCCACTAATGTTAAACTACAAAAAATTTAATTACTTAATATAGCTATGGCATTTTATATTCCTTTATTACAACCTCACTTTAAGCACATTGAAATTGGCGATACGCTTACATCACTTTGGAGTGGGTGTGGCAGTATTGTGCAGTGCCAGCTTGATGATAAAGCCTGTGTTGTTAAAGCGATTAAAATACCCAGCTATATACACCACCCTAAAATTAAGCAAAGCGAATTTGCGCTTGAAAGAAAGCAGTATTCCTATAGCGTTGAATACACTTTTTATAAGCTTTATAGCCAGTATTTACCAAAATATGCGCACAGTATTGAATGTATAAGTGCAATTAATAAAGACGATGAATACGCGCTGGTGTTTAAAGACTTCACCAAACATGGGTTTACTCAAGCGGGGCTACAAAATGTTAAAGCTATATTAAAGTGGCTTGCACACTTTCATGCGTTTAACTTAAGTAAACCCGCAGATGGATTATGGCAGCAAGGCAATTACTGGCATTTAAGCACGCGCCCAGATGAGTTTAATAAACTAAAAGATAACCTTGATAAAAAGTCCGATATTAAAAATGCTGCACATAAAATAGATGAGCAACTACAAAGTTGTGCGTACAAAACGCTGATTCATGGCGATGCAAAACTTGCTAACTTTGCAGCAAATGAGAGTGGTAAAATACTCGGTTATGATTTTCAATATATAGGAGCAGGTTGCGGGATAATTGATGTAATGTATTTTATGACCAGTTGCTTAAGTGATGCACAATTACACGAAAGCGCTGATGAGTATCTTGCGTATTATTTTGATAATTTAAAGGCTGCTATTACAACTTATCATCCTACAGCACCAGCAGGTAAAATAGCTGACAATTGGCTCGCTTTATGGCCTGCTGCATGGGCTGACTTTTATCGATTTTTAGCTGGCTGGAGCCCTGAGCATCAAAAAATAAATATTTACATGCAACAGCAAGTAAACAGCTGGTTAGCGAGTAATATTTAATAAACACAACGGGTTGATGGCTTGCATAAATATCAAGCAAAACAATACATTTTGGCACGATGTATGAAAATCTCTTTAAAACTACAGGTCAAATGACCTTTTTTAATATAAAATACCGCAAATTCTTCTATCACTAGGTTTACATCATGGCTATTCACGTTATTTCTCACCCTCTTGTTCAACATAAATTAGGCCTAATGCGCGCGCATGGTATTAGCACTAAAAGCTTTCGTGAATTATGTTCTGAAGTTGGAACCTTATTAACTTACGAAGCAACTAAAAACCTACAGTTAGAAGATAACGAAATTACAGGCTGGGATGGCAATAAATTAAAAGTAGAGCATATTAAAGGTAAAAAAATTACCGTAGTGCCTATTTTGCGTGCTGGTCTTGGCATGATGGATGGTGTTATGCAGTTATTACCAGCCGCTAAAGTAAGTGTGGTTGGTCTTGAACGTAACGAAGAAACACTAGAGCCAGTACCGTATTTTGAAAAGCTAGTAGGTAATATTGATGAGCGCTTAAGCTTAGTTATTGACCCTATGCTTGCAACGGGTGGTTCTATGATTGCCACAATCGATATGCTTAAAAAAGCAGGCTGTAAAGAAATCAAAGTAATTGTACTAGTTGCAGCACCAGAAGGTGTTGAAAGAACACTTACAGCACATCCAGATGTAGAAATATTTACAGCCTCAGTAGATAGCCACTTAAACGAAAAGGGCTATATTATCCCTGGTTTAGGCGATGCGGGCGACAAAATATTCGGTACTGTTTAGGAGTCTTAAGTGCAAAATAATGACACCTTTTCAATAAAAACTATTTTAACGGGTGCGCAAATGCTGTTTGTAGCATTTGGTGCGCTGGTATTAGTGCCGCTTTTAACGGGTTTAGATCCTAATGTTGCGCTTTTTACCGCAGGCATTGGTACTTTGCTGTTTCAGGTAGTGACTAAAGGCCAAGTGCCTATATTTTTAGCTTCATCGTTTGCTTTTATTGCACCTATTATTGCCGCTGTACAAATGTGGGGCGTTCCGGCCACTATGGGCGGCTTAATGGTAGCGGGTTTTGCTTATATGCTTTTAAGTTTATTAGTGAAATTTAAAGGCGTTGCAACGCTTCATAAAATTTTACCACCTGTGGTTGTAGGCCCAGTAATTATGGTTATTGGTTTAGCGCTTGCACCTGTTGCTGTAAATATGGCGATGGGTAAAAGTGGCGACGGCAGTATTCAAATTATTGATTACACCAGCGCTATTTATATTTCGTTGTTCTCGTTAGTGGTTACGCTTGTTTTTGCAGTGTGGGGAAAAGGCGTATTTAAGCTTATACCTATATTAGCAGGGGTTGTAGCGGGTTATTGTTTATCGCTCGGCATGGGCGTTGTGCAATTTGACGCAGTGACTAATGCACAGTGGTTTGCTGTACCAAACTTTACTTGGCCTGAGTTTAAATGGCAGGCTATTTTGTTTATGGTACCTGTAGCAATAGCACCTGCAATTGAGCATATTGGGGATATGATGGCTATTAGCCAAGTAACCAATAAAGACTTTTTGAAAAAGCCTGGGCTTCACCGTACTTTGTTTGGTGATGGCCTTGCGACTTCTGCGGCATCATTATTTGGTGGCCCGCCTAACACTACTTACTCAGAAGTAACGGGGGCAGTTATGCTTACCAAAAACTTCAATCCTAAAGTAATGATGTGGACAGCCATTATCGCCATTATTTTAGCCTTTGTTGCTAAAATGGGATCTGGCTTACAGACTATACCTGTACCTGTAATGGGCGGCATTATGATTCTACTTTTTGGCTCTATTGCTGTAGTGGGTTTAAATACATTAGTTAAGTCGGGCGATGATTTAACAGCACCACGTAACTTAAGTATTGTTGCACTTATTTTGGTGTGCGGTATTGGCGGTATGCATATAGGTGGTAGCCAATTTAGTTTAGAGGGCGTAAGTTTATGCGCTATTTTAGGCATTGTGCTCAACCTTGTATTACCTAAGGCGCAGCCTCAAGAGAGTTAATAGTGCACGTAAGTTAAATAGATTGCACCATAATAGCGCATTTATAATGCGCTATTTTTTTAACCTATTAATAAATATACAAAAATAATAATGGTCTATTACCTGCATTTAATTTCCAGAACGCATCGTATGCAAAGGAGTTACTATGTCAGAGGCCAATATTGTGGATATAACCCCGTTTTTAGCAAAACACCAACTGCCTTTAAAGTATCAATATTTGAGTGAGCAATATTTTGTTCCACTCGCGCATGACATCCTCGAATCTAAAAAAACAAATACTCCTATTTTTGTTGCCATAAATGGATGCCAAGGCTCAGGAAAAACAACACTCGCTGATTTTTTAGTTACCTGGTTTTCTAAAAACACACCACTTAACAGTGTTGCATTGTCGATTGATGACTTTTATTTAGCAAAACAAGCACGTAGTGAACTTGCCAAAGACGTACATCCTCTTTTTACTACTCGCGGAGTACCGGGTACTCACGATGTAGCGTTAATGAATAGCACAATAACTAACTTACTGGCAGGAGAGGTAAACGTACCGCTTCCACGTTTTAATAAACACGAAGACGACTGCGTGCCAGCAAGTGATTGGCTAACAAACGAAAAGCCAGTTGATATTGTTATTTTAGAAGGGTGGTGCGTGGGCAGTGAGCCACAACCGTTGTTTTCATTGAGTGAGCCGCTTAACGAGTTAGAGCAACAATTTGATAAAGAAGGCGTTTGGCGCCGCTGTGTAAACAGCTGTTTGGCAAACGAATATAAAGCCGTTTTTAACCTAATTGATTATACCATTATGCTAAAAGCACCGAGTTTTAGTGATGTTTTTACATGGCGACAAGAGCAAGAACAAAAGCTAATAGCCAAAAAAGGTGAAGGCTCAGGCACCATGACTAACGAGCAATTGGTGTATTTTATTTCTCATTTTGAGCGCATTACGCGTGAGAACTTAAACACACTGAGCGCTAAAGCAAACGCTTTAATTGAACTTGATAGCAACCGCGATATTAGCGGTATGCACCTAACGAGTGATGACACCCTTCAACCTATTATTTTTACAGATTTGGACGGCACATTACTCGATCACGCCGATTACAATACAAATAATATCAGTGAGTTATTACAGCAGCTGCAAAATGCACATATTCCTGTGGTGTTTAATACCAGCAAAACTTTTTGCGAAGTTATAGAGCTTAAAAACGATTTAAACATTCAGCAGCCTTTTATTGTAGAAAACGGTGCTGCGGTATTTATTCCAGAAGATTATTTTGAACTTAAGCCTATAGGTTGCAAAAAAATAGGCGCGTACTGGTGTTATGCAATGGCAAAGCCGTTATCGAGTTTATTAAAGGACTTAAATACTTTAAAGGCGGATTACAAAGCGCATTACAAATTGTTTAGTGACTTATCGAGTGAGCAAATATCAGAGCTTACTGGTCTTAGCGATGCACAAGCAAGACGCGCACAAACTCGCGATTATTCAGACCCTCTTTATTGGTATGGCAACGACGAATTACTCACAGCCTTTGTAAACGATGTTGAAGCACTCGGCTACGATATAAAAATTGGTGGGCGCTTCATTCATATTGCCAAAAATACCGATAAAAGCGCTGCACAGCAGTGGTTAGTTAAACAGTTTACCCATCATTTCAGAAAGCCTCTCACGGTCATTGCACTTGGTGATAGCGATAACGATAAGCAAATGTTAGAGCATGCAAATATCGCCATTATTATCGCTAATCCGGCGAGTAAAAAACCGGTTAAATTGTCGCACAATAAAGCACGATACTCTCAATCGCCAGCACCGCTGGGCTGGATTGAAGAAATAACATCGTTGCCGTGCATTAGCAGTATTTTAAGTATTTCTGAGGAGCAAACATTTCATGGCTGATTTTTATCAAAATGGCATTATTACAACATTACATAATATTGCCGACAGACCAATAGAAGATCTAGAAAAAGAGCTACTTACTTTTAGCAAGCAGCGCCCAATGGGATTAATACTTCCTTCGTTATTTAGTGAACTTGAAGGCCCTGCACTGCAAAATATAGTTAGCGAATTACGCGAAGTACCGTATTTATCGCAAATTACCATAGGTTTAGATAGAGCCGACGAAGCACAGTACCGCCATGCACTTGGCTTTTTTAAAGAGCTAAACCAAAACCATAAAGTATTATGGAACGACGGCCCACGCTTACAAGCACTTGATAAAGAATTACAAGAGCTAGGCGTTGCACCGCGTGAGCTGGGTAAAGGCCGTAACGTGTGGTACTGCATGGGCTATAAATTAGCAACAGCAGAGGTGGAATCTATTGCGCTGCATGATTGCGATATTTTAACCTACGACAGAAGCTTACTTGCTCGCTTAATTTACCCCGTTGCGCATCCGCGTTTTAACTATGAATTTTGTAAAGGGTTTTACCCGCGTACTGCTAATGGCAAAATTAATGGCCGTGTATCGCGCTTATTAGTAACGCCACTGCTTCGCTCGTTTAAAACAATTTTAGGCAATACCGACTACCTTGAATATATGGACTCATTTAGATACCCACTTGCAGGTGAGTTTTCGTTTAGACGCGATGTTTTAAACGATATTCGCATTCCAAGTGACTGGGGCCTTGAAATAGGCGTACTGAGTGAAATGTATCGTAACTATTCGCATAACCGCTTATGCCAAGTAGATATTGCCGATAATTACGATCATAAGCACCAAGAACTTTCACTTGATGACCAAAGCGCAGGCTTGTCTAAAATGTCGATTGATATTACAAAGGCATTGTTTAGAAAGCTGGCAACACAAGGTGTTACTTTTACCAGCGAAACAATTCGTTCATTAAAAGCGACTTACTACCGTATCGGGCTAGATTTTATTGAAACCTATCACAACGATGCGCTTATGAACGGGTTAACGCTTGATGTACACCAAGAAGAAAAAGCAGTAGAAATGTTTGCACAAAATATTATGGAAGCAGGGCAACACTTTTTAGAAAACCCAATGGAAGCGCCATTTGTGCCAAGTTGGAACCGTGTTGTATCAGCAATGCCAGACGTACTTGAGCGCTTAAAAGAAGCCGTAGAGCTAGATAACGAAGAATATAGTTAACCTGCGTGCAGGTTAACTAGCCTATAAGTCTAAACAATAAATATTAGGGGCGCATGTGAGCACAGTTAGCGAATTATTTTTACAACGAGTAGAGCAACATCTTCATATTATTTATGAGGGGGTTGAGCTGCCTTTATCGGTTACTGAGCTTGCTCAGCAACTCATTAAAATTATATTAGGTAGCAATGCACTGCGCGACCCGACACCCCATACAAACCGATGGGATGAACAAGATATAGTATTGATTGCTTATGGCGACTCTATTATTAAACACGATGATAGTGAATTTGCCGTATCGAGCCCAATGGAGGCACCGCTTAAAACACTACACCGGTTTATAAAAGAGCAATGTGATATGCAGTTAAATGCGCTGCATATATTGCCATTTTACCCGTATAGCTCAGATGAAGGCTTTGCCGTAATGAACTACGTGCAAGTGAATGAATCGTTAGGTGATTGGGGAGATATTCAAAACATCGCTAAAGATGTAAAGTTAATGGCAGATTTAGTTATTAACCATTGCTCAAGCAGAAGCGTATGGTTTGAGAACTTTTTAAACGATTTACACCCTGGTAAAGACTACTTTAAAACAGCCAGCTTAACGGATGATTTAAGCCAAGTTGTACGCCCGCGAACCTCATCGTTATTAAATACTGTAACAACGCCAAGCGGTGAAAAGCACGTATGGTGTACGTTTAGTCACGATCAGGTTGATTTTGACTTTGGCAATCCTGATGTACTTAAAGAGTTTGTGGGAATAATTAGGCATTATTTAGACAATGGCGTGCGTTTGTTTAGGCTTGATGCGGTTGCATTTTTGTGGAAACAGCTTAATACAAGTTGCATTAACTTGCCGCAAACACATGAAGCAGTAAGGCTAATGCGAACACTTATTGAGCACGCAGAGCCCAGCGTAGTTATTATTACCGAAACCAATATTCCAAACCAAGAAAACCTATCGTACTTTGGTAACGCTAACGAAGCGCACAGTATTTATAACTTTGCATTGCCGCCATTGTTGCTTCATACATTACTTAGCGGCGATAGTACTGCAATAAAGCATTGGATGATGAGCATGCCGCCTGCGCAAAATGGGACGGCATACTTTAACTTTATAGCCTCGCACG
The DNA here is from genome assembly GCF_015864505.1 of Pseudoalteromonas sp. SWYJ118. Classification (NCBI taxonomy): domain Bacteria; kingdom Pseudomonadati; phylum Pseudomonadota; class Gammaproteobacteria; order Alteromonadales; family Pseudoalteromonadaceae; genus Pseudoalteromonas; species Pseudoalteromonas sp. SWYJ118. The sequence goes on from NZ_JADYXC010000003.1 coordinate 8,227, forward strand.
ATGGAATAGGGCTCAGACCAATTGAAGGTTTACTACAACCCAGCGAAGTGGCGTCACTAGTAAGTACAACCATGCAGTTTGGTGGTCGTGTATCTATGCGTACAAGTAACGATGGCACACATACACCGTACGAGCTAAATATTGCTTTATTTGATGCACTTCAAGGGACGCACAATGGCCCCGATAAGTTTGGCCTTGAGCGATTTATGTGTGCTCACGCAATTATGTTTGCACTTGAAGGTATCCCAGGGCTTTATATTCATAGTTTGTTGGGTACAACTAACGATTACGACCGATTTGAAAATTCACAGCATAACCGCGCTATAAATCGTCATCGTTGGCAAGAATCAAAGCTACTGGCTGCAATTGGTGAAAAGTATAGTCATCATCATAAAGTGTTTAACGGCATAAAAAGCTTATTGGCAGTACGCAAAAAGCAGAGTGCCTTTCACCCCAATGCTACACAGTTTACGCTACATTTAGCAGGTGGGTTGTTTGGTTTTTGGAGACAAAGCATTGACAGGCGCCAAAGTATATTTTGTGTTTATAACATTAGCGATAAACCACAAACACTCACATTGGCCGACTTAAACTTAATTAACACCCAAAAGTGGTTTGATTTGGTGGCAAATAAAACGATTGAAGAAAGCCAATTAACGATAGAGCTAGAACCATACCAAAGCGTGTGGCTGAGTAATATTAAATAAGACCTATTAAAAAGGCTCGCACTGCGAGCCTTTGTTTTAACTAGGGCGTGTTGATCTTTGTGGATTGAAATTTGTTCAATCTAGGGGCGATTAAATCGCGACGCGAGGTTTGTAACCTAGTGGGCTAAGTAAAAACCGAGCAAAGCTTCCGCGTCCTGCTCACGCCCCTTACCTACATCCATGTAGGCAACAAAGAGTTAATCGTCCCTAGAAAGAACCCTTCGGGCAGCGCATGTTTGGTATTTATGCTGCGTTATCGCCTATTTATGGGGAATAACCACACTACATAGGCTCTGCCTTGCCTAAAAACCAAACATACTGCTGTAAATTCACCCACCAATGATCAACACGCCCTAATAAGTTATTTTATTAATTATAAGCTGTAGCTTAAGTTAATGTAGCCAAAGCGGCCAATGTTATCGTAACTTGCGCTACCCGCGCTTGTACCACGTGAACCGTACGGAAGTTTACGGTTGAATACGTTATCAACACCTACTTTAACGCCTAAACCGCTATCGAAGTTATAACCAACAGTCATATCGGTAATAAAGTATTTACCGTAAGACATTTGATTACTTGGGTTAGGGTTGTTTTCAAGTTCAACATTTGTGTATAAATCGACTTCACTTAAAAAGCGTGTTTCAACTGTTGAGAAAAAGTTATCCATAACATAACTTACAGATAAGTTAGTTTGCCACTTAGCTTCACCTGTAGTACCTGCGTATTCAATGTAGTTACTAGGGTCGTCTTGGAACGGGTAATCTTTACGTTCAATTAAGTAAGTACCAATTAAGCGTGTTTTAAAGCTACCTTCAAACGCGTCAAAATCGTAACCTAGTTCAAAATCTATCCCTGATGCTTTTTGGCCAGCAACATTTAATACAGAGTTTTGAATTAAAGTAATTTCACCATTAGCATTACGTGTGATTAAGTTACAGTACTGATTGTTTATACCTGTTGCGCTATCTACACAGCGATCAAGAATGTCTTGCGCGTTAATTGTGTCAATTGCATCTTCAAGTTCAATTTCCCAGTAATCAATAGTAAGTAGCGCGTTTTCTAAAAACTCTGGTTGGTAAACAATGCCTACAGTTGTACTTGTTGACTCTTCGCCTTTTACATCGCGGTTACCACTGCTTAAACCATCTAAAGAGGCTGAATCGTAATCTGAGTTAAAGTCACTCGCTACGCCTAATGCGGCACAGTTTGCAGTACGTGTTGCACCGTTTGATAAGTCACCTAAGTTTTCAGCGCGACACGGGTCGTCTACATTGTAGAAAGTTTGGCTTGCTGCACCAAATACTTCACTAATGTTTGGCGCACGAAGTGCTGCAGATTGAGTTACACGTACACGTAGTTCATCGTTTACAGTCCAATCAAGGCCAAGTTTCCAGCTAGTTGCTTCGCCAATCGTACTGTAGTCAGCATGACGTACTGCTGTATCAAACACTAAATCTTGAATAAGCGGTAAATCAGTTAAAATTGGCATCGTCGCTTCAAAGAATACTTCGCGAACGTTAAACGAGCCCTTATCTTCGCCCAGTGCGTTAAAAAAAGTACCTTCAGCGTTATCAGGCTCTTTAGTTTCGCTTTCTTCTTTACGGTACTCAGCACCAAATGCAATACCTACATAGCCCGCTGGTAATTCAAAAATAGCGCCATTAGCGAGTGAGCCAGAAATAACTGTTTGCTTAATAGTTGAAGTGCCAACAGATACCGTATTAATGTAATCAATGGCTTGTTGAGATGGCGAACCAAACCCCATAATATTTACAGGAACACAGCCATCAGCTTGGGCTGCAGCACTACGACATACTACGTTACCATTTGTATCTTCAACGGCATCAAGTGCATTAAAGTAATTTGCTACAATCATGTTAGCGCCATTTTCGCGCTCTAGATCAGTTTGGCCGTATACTATTGAGGTATCTAATTCCCAATCATCAAATACTGTGCCTTTTAAGCCGGTAACAAAGCGCGTTGTTTCACGCGTATTGTTTTCAATGCGGCGGCCAAGGTCGGTCATCATGCGGTTAACCATGATCGAATCAACACCTTGCTCTTCCATACGTGCTTTAATGGCTGGGTCTAGGTAAGGGTTGTCGATTTTGATGCTGTTTTCATCGTCAAAGAAGAAAAACGCAGGTTGACCTATGCTTTCGCCTTGGCTATTTACGTATTTTGCATCAAAGTAAACGTTTAAGTCGTCGGTAACATCGTAGTTAACTTTAAAGTTTACGTTGTAGCGCTCAAACTCAGGTTGAATCTCTTCAAATTGACCAAGATTAAACGAATCACAGTTTGCACACGACAAGCCATCTACATTATCACCTATGTATAAGTTGCGAGCGCTGCTGTCGGCATTAAAGCTATTAGTATATCCATCTTCAAGTGCATAAACACCGGCGTTATTAATAGCGTAATAACCTGCATTAGGCGTTAAAATTTTATCAGGGAAAGCTGCGCTATCTTTGTTTGCTTCTGTTTGGGCTTGATTACGTAAACTACTAAACGAAGTGCTAGTCCATGGGTGGTCAAGTGCGTTTAATGAATCCTGGCCTGAGTACTCAATAGCAAAAGCTGCATTACCACGATCGTTATCAAAGTTAGAGCCGTATGAAAACGTCGCTTTTTCGTTGTTGTAGCTGCTTAAATCGGCAAAACCACGTGTAACGCTAAAGTCCATGCCTTCAATGTTGTCTTTTAATATAAAGTTAACAACACCTGTTACCGCATCAGCACCGTATACAGCAGATGCACCACCAGTAATTATCTCTACACGTTCAACCCATACACTTGGAATAGTGTTGGTATCTACAGATTGAGAGCCTGCAGAGCTTGATACATGACGCTTGCCATTTACAAGTACCAAAGTACGATCTGTACCCATGTTACGTAAATCAAGAATATTTAAACCCGCAGTACCAATAAACCGGCCTGAGTTAGCCATAGAATATGTATTGCCAAGTGCAGGTAAGTTATTTAGCGCTTCACCAATGTTTACTGCGCCAGTATTCATTAGCTGCTCGCCACTGATGACTGTAACAGGTGCAGGCGCAATAGCACCTTCACGTAAAATACGTGAACCCGTTACTTCAACACGTTCAATTTTTGTTGCTTGCTCATCTTGTGCAAGCACAGAATTACTTGCTGTTGCAGCAGCAGTAATTAATGCACATTTAATGCTAGTAGAAAGTAAGTTATGACGTTTCATTTGATTCCCAGAGAACATTTTTAGTAATTAAATACAATGTAGCTTTATTATGAGGGCGGCGATTATTGCATGCTGATTATTTTATTAAAAGTAGCTAACTCACTGTAAAGTAAGTAACTTGAAATAACCTGAAGAAATTTTGTTGTGTTTTTTGGTATTAATTACAAAAGCTTTTTAAATGATTTACTGAGGTTTTTTACATTTAGTTTTTCTTATGTATTTTAGTTATTAACATTGGTTTTTATTTGTTAAATTTTCAGTTGTTTTTTAAGTCAACTTTTTGCGGTTTATAATTATTCATATATAAATTTTTATTTATTTGAAGTTGCCAGTGAGTGTTATATGTACTTATTTGTAAAGGTTATGTGTGTTATTACTCTTTTAAAATGATTTTTATTAGATGTTTTTTATTCAAAAAAAATCGTTATTTGAATATTTTTCACTATTGCAGCTTTAAAATGATTAATTTGTAAACCCCCTTTACAGTTCAAAGTACTCATAACAGCTCGTAAAGTTACTTTACTACGTAAACTTGATACAATTTAGGTGTTTTTAATTAATAGGTTTGACCATGAAGTATTTAGTAATTATTTTTACCTTTGCGTTTAGTTCAATGTCTTTTGCGCAGCAAGAAGTCGATCTTGAAATAAATATGAAAAATACGGGCCTTGCTTATAAACAAGCAGTGCAGGCAACTCAACTTAGTGAATTTAATACTGCGATTGATGAATTTATAAAGCTAGTAAAAGTAAGTAAAACAGCTAAGTTTTACAAAAAACCTGAGCAGTCATTGCAGGGCCTTGATAAAGTGATTGCTCAAGCTGAACTTGCAAAAAAGGCAGCAAACGAGCAGGGGCTAAGTGCGGCAAAAGAACCACTGAAAAATATAGATAACTTACGTAAAAAATATCATGAGTTACACGAGCCTCCAGGGTTCTTTGAATTACTGTTCGGTTCATAAACCTAGACACTATGTATCTTTAGTAGCTACTTTTAAGCTAATTGCGTTAAAGGTATCTGCAGCAATAAATATAAGGAAACACAATGGAAATTTCAGTTTCAATGTTAGAAGGCCAAAAGCAAAGCGCTAAATTTGGCGACCTAGAAGTAATAAGCGATCAAAGCGTAAACGCTGGTGGCAATGCAGAGTATCCAGAACCGTTTGATTATTTTTTAGTAAGTATGGTTTTATGTGCAGGTTTTTATGCGCGTAAGTTTTGCGAGCAGCGTGATATTTCAACGCAAGGTATGACGCTTACTCAAAATAACGAAAATGTAGATGACAACGGTAAAAAGCTATTTTCAATTGAGATTAACTTACCTGATGGTTTCCCTGATAAGTATAAAAAGGCGCTTATTGCAGCTGTAAATACCTGTACGGTAAAAAAAGTAATTCAGGCAGTGCCAGAGTTTTCAGTAGTGGTAAAATAGTCCCTCTAAATTAGGTAGCTTAAGCAAGCTACCTAATTATATGTTGAGCATCCCCGTTTAACTTATTTCTTTTTCATTCCTTGTACTGCTTTAAAGCGTGGGTTGTTTTTACAAATTACAAATACGCGGCCTTTGCGTTTTACAATTTGACACCCCGGACGTTGCTTGGCACTTTTTAGAGAGCTTAATACTTTCATACCTTTTCCTTTTTAACAGTCGATAAACTTTTAAAACGACGATTAAACTGCGCAACGCGGCCATCTGTAGCGGTTGTTTTTTGCTTGCCTGTATAAAATGGGTGCGAGTCACTTGATACATCAATAGGTACGTATGGATATGTATTACCGTCTATTTCTACTGTGCGGCTCGTTTTTATGGTTGAGCCAATAATAAAGTAAGAATCGGCAGCGGTATCGTGAAAAGCAACCACGTGGTAATCAGGATGAATATTTGGTTTCATAATACGCCTCAATAAATGATATGTGATAGTATATCATTTTAGTTTAACGTATTTATTCTCCCATTGCAAATTATTTAAATGTTCCTCAAAAAGGCCGTAATTGCTGGCTATTTGCGCAAACAAATCAAAAAATAAGCACTTGAATCAAAAATGCTGGCTATTGGCGTTTAGGCTGTTATAACTATATTTAAGAGTTAAAACGTTAACAAATACGGTTATAAAGTTATTACAGAGGTTATGTATGAGTGACGCAACACAACAACAAGAACAAATTGATCAAGGGGTGATGGAAACCCTAAGAGAGCGCGACCACAGTACCTTGGCGCAACAAGTAAATCCTTTAACCTGCAACCACAATGATATTGTAGAGTTACTAGCAAGGTATATGGCACTAAGCGAGCAAGAAGATGATGAGCTGTTTGATGATTGGTTTGATAACCTAACTAAAGAGCAACATACTGTTTTAAAAGTATTTGAAGTTTACCGTGGACAATATGAGCACCAAAATTAAAGTGTTTATTTTTGTAAGTATGCCAAATCCAGTGGTTATTTAAATAAAACTAAATAGCCACTACTACTTTTTCATTAAAGAGTAGCTATGTTGTATCAACCACTAATCCCACCTGTTTAAATCATAATTTTTTGCGTATTGAATCTTACCTTTATTTAGGCACGACTTACTGATATTTATAAATATTTATTTATTGCTATTTTTAGGTAATGTTCTAGTTTGAATAGGCAGACTGTTTATAGTTTAAATAAGTTTATCGGATGATATACTCGAAAATATTCGCTCCAGTTTCGTAATTTATAAAACATTTAAAATTAATAGAGCTTTAATGATTAAACCTGAGATTCCAAATAACGAAGCTGAGCGATTACACGCGCTTAGAGCATTAAAAATTCTAGATACGTCTCATGAAGAGCGCTTTGATCGTGTTACTCGTATTGCCAAGCGTATGTTTAATGTTTCTATTTCATTGGTTACTTTGATTGACGAAGACCGCCAGTGGTTTAAATCAAGACAGGGGCTTGATGCGCCTGAGCTTCCTCGCGAAACCTCATTTTGTGGCCACACCATAAATCAAGACGAGTTATTAATAATCCCAGATACAGCTCAAGACGAAAGGTTTTTTGATAACCCCTTTGTTACAGGCGATCCTAAAGTACGCTTTTATGCAGGCTTTCCTTTAAAATTAAGGGAGGGAGTCATTATAGGCACTTTGTGCCTTGCCGATAATAAACCTAGACAACTCAATGATGAAGAAAAGCAATTACTAAGAGATTTAGGCACGTTAGTCGAGCGAGAAATTCAATCAATTCAACTAGCCACAATTGATGAGTTAACAAGAATCTCTAATCGACGTGGCTTTTTAAACCTTGCCGAACATACGCTAAATGTATGTAGGCGAAATAAAGTATCAATGTCGTTTATATTGTTTGATCTCAATAAGTTTAAACAAATTAATGATATTTATGGACACCACGAAGGCGATTTTGTATTAAATAAATTTGCACAAATTATGCTTAGTTCATTTCGTGATTGTGAAGTCATAGGTCGACTTGGCGGAGATGAATTTGTTGCGATGTTAAGCGACTCAGACGAGACAAAAGCAGAGTTTGTTTTACAAAGGTTTGCGGATGCAATAGCGCATGCTAATAATACCTTAAACAAGCCATACAAAATTGATTACAGTGTAGGAGTAACACACTTTAAACACGATACAGGTAAATCAGTTGAGGATATGATTCAAGATGCTGATGTTGCAATGTATCAGCAAAAAAAGCAGCAATCACTTTAGTGAACTATTTAGTTTAATTGCTGCTTGAACTTCACTTAACTTCCTCATGCTAGTATGAACCTTATAATATGCCGTTATTCGCTATTGCAGTCATTTTTTGCAGCGGGTGATGCTAAAGACACATTTGGTTGCCAAACCCTGTTCCATATTTTATGAAGATTGTTTAAGTTTGGTCTTTGACTTATTTTTTCAAAGTTACCAATGCTCACTTCTGAATCATTTTTTTGACCCACTACAAAATTAAACACATAGTTGCACTCCATGCCCATACGTAAATCAGAAAGTACAATATTGCTTTGCTGTTGGCGCACCGAATAAAACCCTTTAGTAAACCACTGCAAGCGTTTTATAGCCCATTCATCGCTAATATTATTTAACAGTGAAGGCGTTGTTTGATAAGCCGTTAATGTAATATCGCTGGGCGCGTCAAATACTGATGCATAACCTTCGTAGTATTGTCCGTCAGACATCACAACAATACGCCACAGCAAAGTAGTTAGCGGAGCAGGCGTACTAACATACGCATTTACTGGTATTTGCCTGTTGTTGAGAGCCGTTTTTACTTTGTCATCAATATTTACTTTTAAAATTAAAGCACAGAATAAATATAGGCTACTTAAAACTAAGGCTGCTGTATTTATACGATAAGCCGTTGCTGCTTTTATTTTGGGAATCAGCGTACATATTACGCCAATCAATAAAGGAAACGTGTAAGCGGGGTCAATTATAAACACACTAGAAACCGCAAAGGGGTACTCAGTAAAAGGCCAGAGTAGTTGTGTACCGTATACCGTTAGGCTGTCTAATAGGGCATGTGTAGATAAACTTAAAAATACTAGCCAAAACCAGCGCACTTTATAAATTTGCATTCCCGCGTGTACTTTTAATATTAGCCATACAATGAGCGGGCTAATTAATAAATGTATTAATAACGAATGGCTAAAGCCACGGTGATAAGTAAATGCTTGTACAGATCCGCCATATGGCAAAAATACATCTAAATCAGGGAGCGTGCCTAAAATTGCTCCCCATAAAACGGCTTTTCGACCTATTTTATTGCCTAATACCGCATAACCTACAGCACTGCCTAATGCTACCTGCGTTAAAGAATCCATTTTAATTAATACCTTTAATTACTACTTTTATTATTTATACTTTTTGATTATTAAAAAGCGTCAAAAAATCAGTTAAAACGTTTAATAAGCATATCAATATTAATATACAGAACTTATAAACTAAGCCTAGGCTTTATGAAATCTAAAAAAGCCACAATTCGCGATGATACCGCACTGTTTCGCCGCTGCTTGCGCTAAGCGAAAACGTAAATAAAATGAGTTTTACTAACGGCCAAGTTTACGAGCATGTAAGTTCGAATCTTATAAATCACCAATACGTATGGCTAAGTCTGTTTTATGCTCGAGTAAATTAATAGTACTGCCGTGTGAGGTTATATCAAGCGTTATGTGAGGGTATTACTTAGCGAATTCACCAATTAAAGGCGTAAGTTGATGCGATACAAAAGGGTTTGCCGCATCTATTAGCTGCTTGCCATTTGGCGCTTGTTTTAAAGCTTTATGGCGTTTTCATCTGTGCATAAAGTATTTAGCCTTTCGCAGGCGTATTTTAAAAGTATAGCTTTCCTCGCATTTTAAATTAAGTAAAATAATACCCCGTGGCGATTTATAAGTCCTGTTCCCGTTTAAAATACGGATGGTCAATTTGTTACCATATTTGGAATGATAATTGCTTCTAATTATAAAAATAAAGTCGTCAATTTTTAGACACATGAGGCAAAAATGAATTTTGGAACTCTTTCTTCGCAGTTATACAATGACTATTCAAGCCTAAGTAATTTAAATAAAAACACTGTAAAAACGGATGATCCTAGTAAAAGTCCAGAGGCTAAAGCAGACTCTTCTTTAAATAAAGACGCCGAAAAAACTACGAGCTCTACTGCAGCTACTGAAGACGCAAAGTCTATCATTAGCAGCGAAACATAAGATTCGAGTGACAATTCAGCAGTTCAAATGAATAAAGCGATCGAGTCAATTAAAGATTTACAGAGTAAAATAAGAGAAATGACCAATAGTTCTGATACGCCCACAGGGGAAGCGATAGAAGAGCTAAGCGAACTTAAAAAGCAACTCGATAGTGAGCTATCGTCGATACAATTAACAGTGCGAAAAAATGTATCTACTTTAATGGATTCAATGTTTTCATCATCTTCAGATAATAAAAATTCAGGTTTGCTTTTTAATAACCAAGCATAATTTAACTTGCTTTTTAATATAGTTATAAGCTTAGTCGTGGCTTTATAAAGTCTAAAAAAGCCACAATTCGAGACGATACCGCACTGTTTTTATAATACACGGCTTGTACAACCTCTCGGTTATTAGGAGAGCTAACTGCACTGGGTAACACTTCAACTAATTTACCTGTTTTTAGGTCATTGCCAATCATAAAGTGAGAAAGTAACGCCACACCTTGGTTTGCAATGCACAGCTGGCGCACTGTTTCACCGCTGCTTGCGCTAAGCGAAAACGTAAATAAAGCGGGCTTTACTAACGGCCAAGTGTTTAATTTAGGGGAGTCACTAAAACCAATTAACTTATGATTTTGTAAGTCATCTATTTGCGTAATTGTTGCGTTGTTTTTTATATATTCTGGGCTGGCTACAATACGTAACTGGCTGCTGCCAAGTTTACGAGCATGTAAGTTTGAGTCTTTTAAATCACCAATGCGTATGGCTAAATCGGTTTTATGTTCAAGTAAATCAATAATGCTGTCGTGTGAGGTTATATCAAGCGTTATGTGGGGGTATTGCTTGGCAAATTCGCCAATTAAAGGCGTAAGTTGGTGCAATACAAAAGGGCTTGCCGCATCTATTCGCAGCTTGCCACTTGGCGCTTGTTTTAAAAGCTTTATGGCTTCTTCACCGGTATAAAGCGTATTTAATCCTTCGCGCGCATATTTTATAAAAGTATGGCCCTCTTCGGTAAGTTCTAATCGGCGTGTTGTTCTATTTAGTAAAGTGCATTGCAGTGTATATTCAAGGCGTGATACAGCTCGCGACACTTTAGCCACTTGTTGATCGAGCAAATTAGCTGCCCCCGAAAAGCTTCCGCAATCTACTACCGTTATAAACGTTTCTAAATCTTCAGTTTTTGAATGAACAGCCATAAATATACCAACACCATCTTTGCATTATTAACAAAAGTATTTTGTCACTAATGCTATTTTTTGCAAACGATATTTTAGCCAAACTACATTCTTCAAATATTAATGAGGATATAACTATGCCATTGGCTTTGTGGGCGCTTACCTTAAGCGCATTTGCAATAGGAACAACTGAGTTTGTAATAGTGGGATTAGTACCCACCATTGCAAACGACTTAGGCGTAAGCCTACCTTCAGCAGGTTTGCTTGTAAGTTTATATGCGGTTGGCGTTGCAATTGGTGCGCCGGTGCTAACAGCTTTAACGGGTCGTTGGAATCGTAAAGTGGTATTAATAAGCTTAATGGGTTTGTTTGTACTGGGCAACTTACTTGCTTGGCAAGCGCCAAGTTACGAAACATTAATACTTGCGCGTATTTTAACGGGGCTTGCCCATGGTGTGTTTTTTTCAATCGGATCGATGATTGCCACAAGCTTAGTAAGCAAAGATAAAGAAGCCAGTGCAATTGCGATTATGTTTACCGGGCTTACTGTAGCACTAGTAACTGGTGTGCCATTAGGTACATTGATTGGACAACACTTTGGTTGGCGTGCAACGTTTTTAGTTGTGTCGGTATTAGGTCTAATTGCATTAATTGGCAGCTCTATTTTAGTACCAAAAAACTTAAAACAATCAATACCAGCAACGTTTAAAGAGCAACTACAAGTAATTGTAAAACCACGTTTATTACTCGTATATTTAATGACTATATTAGGCTACGGCGGCACGTTTACAGCATTTACTTATTTAGCACCTATTTTAGAGCAACAAACAGGTTTTGCGCCTTCGTCTATTGCTTTAATAATGCTTGTTTACGGCGTATCGGTAGCGATAGGTAATATTTGGGGTGGAAAGTTGGCCGACAAACGCGGCCCAATTAGTGCACTGAGCATTATATTCAGCGCTTTGAGTATTATTTTACTGATATTTACCTTTACGATGGAATCAAAAATTGCCGCTGTACTTACTATTTTAGTATGGGGCGCATTTGCTTTTGGCAATGTGCCAGGCTTGCAACTTTATGTTGTAAAGCAAGCACAAAAGCACACGCCAAATGCGGTAGATGTTGCATCAGGTTTGAACATAGCCGCATTTAATATTGGTATTGCACTTGGGTCAATTATTGGCGGTAGCGTAGTAGAGAATATGACCCTGCAAGATACAGCATGGATAGGCGCCGTTATCTCTGTTTTAGCACTTGGTGTTACACGCTACAGCGGTATGCTTGATAAACGTGAAATTCAGCAAGCATAAAGCCTTACCTGTTAACCTTGAAACTAAAATTAATGACCTCATACCTGTTATGAGGTCATAGATTTTTAAGTGACAGTCGTAATAAGAAGTAAAAGGTGTATTTCGTAAAACTTCAGAGAAGTTTGTATTTTTAACCGATTATTTTATAAGGATAAACCATGACAAAACGTGTAATAGAAATGCCAGAACTCGGTATGGGAACATTCCGCTTAGAGGGCGACACTGCCTATAACTCAGTAAAAATGGCACTCGAAGTTGGGTTTCGCCATATTGATACTGCACAAATTTATGGCAACGAAGAGCAAGTAGGCCAAGCTATAAAAGATAGTAATATTCCGCGCAGTGAAATATTCTTAACCACCAAAGTGTGGAATAACAAATTAAATAAAAGCGACTTTATCCCAAGCGTTAAAAAGTCACTTGAAAAGCTACAAGTTGATTCGGTCGACTTACTACTAATTCATTGGCCATCGCCTGCTAACGATGAGCCAATGAGTGAATACCTCACTGAATTACTAAAAGCGAAGCAGCTTGGTTTAACTAAGCACATTGGTGTATCAAACTTCACCATTGCAAACTTAAATGAAGCAATGCAAACGCTTGACTCGCGTGAAATATTTACCAATCAGGTTGAGGTGCACCCATATTTAACTAATACTAATTTACGCGCATTTTGTGCTCAGCACGACATTCATGTAACAGCGTACATGCCATTTGTAGTAGGAAAAGTACTTAAAGATCAAACCATTATCGACATTGCTAAAAAGCACGATGCAAGTCCAGCACAAGTTGTTTTAGCATGGGTTAACGCCAGCGGTATGACGACAATTCCATCATCAACCAAGCGTAAAAACTTAGAAGACAACTTTAACGACCACGTTAAATTAGATGATGAAGACATAGCCCGCATTGATGGCCTAGATTGTGGCGACCGCCAAGCAACACCAGAATTTGCGCCGCAGTGGGATCAGTAAACTTACCTCAAACGCAAAGTTAAACTAAATATTTTAAGGTGTAGATTATCTACACCTTAACTTTTAAGAAGGAATACACATGTTAACGGTTATAGCTGCACTGTCGTGCAAAAATATTGATGCAGATGTGATGCTTACAGCACTTGAAAACTTACAAAAGTCATCGCGCCAAGAAGTAGGGTGCTTACGTTATGAACTATCGGTAAAAAGTGATGCTGAGCATACTGACTATGTAGTTAGCGAACAATGGGCGTCTGATGAGCACTTTGAAGCGCATAAAAACGAGCCACACTTTAAAGCGTTTGGTACGCAGGTTACTGGGCTTTTAACCAACAGTAGTATTGATGTATACAAATCTATTGGTTAAGCGTTTTTATACCACCTAGCTAAATTACATATAACCAAGTAAATACTCAAACAGGTGCTGTTAACTTACATCACCTTTTATTCTTACACTCTAACCTGCCTAAATACTCTACTTCCCCAATATACCAATGAAACCTATTAGGACTCTTTTTTGTTAATTTGCAGTGTGGCGAAATCTAAAGTGCTCCATAAAATTATTAAAAGTCGTTTTTTGTATCACAAATTACTCTAATAAATGGCTTATTTAATTTATTGTTTACATTAAAGTTCTCTGGTGTAAATATAGAAACACTCATAGGCACTATTAAGTGCCTTAGCACATGAAAAGTATAGTGAACGATGTAACATCAATCACTAGAAAATAGCCAGCTAAAAAATCACAGCCAATAAAGCCTTAATAGCTTTAAGCTGTATCAATTTATATGGAAATAATAATGAAAAAATTAATCGCAATTATAGCATTGTTAGGCTTTGTATCATTTGCACAAGCTAATGATAGTTTTGTAGTGAAGGCCAAATTTTATGATAATAAAAACCTAATTGGCTCGCCTACTTTAGTTGTAAATTCAAACGAAGAGGCGTCAGTTTCAGTTGATAATTCGTATAGTTTTGCTCTTACAGTAACGCCAATTGATGATTCTACTGTTAGTTTAGCAACTGACCTAAAACTAGGTGGAAAACATATGGCTCCCTCTTTAGTTGTTGAACTAAGCAAAGAAGCAAGTATCAATATTGATGATAAAGAGCTTTCAGTTTTAGTAAGCAAATCAAGTAGCTAACAAGTTAAAAATTAGGAATATAATTAATGAGAAACTCAAGAAATGAAATAGTAAAATATGGAGTCTCTTTTGGTACGGCCCTAGCAATTGCTATTTCATGGAGTGCTAACGAGTCTGTGTTATGGGCAATTTTGCATGGTTTTTTATCTTGGTTTTATGTTATTTGGCATGTAATTACGCGATAAGTGTTTTCGCGTGTGCACTGATTGATTATGTAGACTGCGGTCAATGTTAATAGTCGAGTAATTACCATTTAAAACGATTAAGTTAAAAATATAAAAGGAATAATTAATAATGAAAGGTGCGGGTGGAAGCTCTGGTGGTATTGGGCATTTTTTTATTGGTTTGATTATGATGTGCGGTGGCTTTTATATGCTGCTAAACGCAATTTCGGTGACCTCTAATTTTGGACTAAGTTCTCGCATTTATAGTGTTAATGCTTTAGGTGGCTTTGGCGTTACAGGCGGCATGGTTATGATCCCATTTATTTTTGGTGTGGGTCTGATTTTTTACAATTCTAAAAATATTTTAGGCTGGGTGCTATCTCTAGGTTCGTTAACCGCACTCATATTTGGCGTTATATCGAGTGTGCGATTTAGTATGCGAACTATGACGTCGTTTGATTTGATTGTTATTATAATTTTAGCGTTTGGCGGCTTAGGGCTATTTTTACGATCGCTTAAATCTATTGATACTTAAATAATTACCACGCTTTGTTTTAAATACAATTTTAATTATAGGTATTTAACATGATGTTCTAATGCCTAAGCTAATACATTAATAATATAACCCTTCCTATTTACTGCTTAACCAGTAACGTATTTTAAAGAGATTTATGTGAACAACTCAATACAGCTAAAACTAATTGCTACTCACTTATTAGCACAAAGAGATGAAAACCCAGCACGTTCAAACTTTCCTAAAGAGTTAGTACTAGACTCGACTGACGATGCGATAGAAGTACAAAAGTTGATGATTTACTTAAATGATCAAACTGTATATGGCTGGAAGTGTATGCTGCCTTTAGATGATGGCTCAATTATATTAGCGCCTCTTTTACATGCACCTATAAAACAAGCTGAAAATTGCCCACTGTATACAACAAACAATAAAGCGCTTATTGAACCAGAAATTGCATTTATTTTACAAAGCGATTTACCAAGTAATAATACCTATACAAATGAAGACGTGGATACTGCATTTGCCAGCGCCCACTTAGCACTTGAGCTTATCCAAAAAAGGTTTGATGAAGACACTCCAAGCACTCACATTGAAAAGCTGGCCGATGGCCTATCTAATCAAGGTGTGTATTTAGGCCCACAAATAGATAAAGCCAAAGCGTATAACGCAAGTACTGTAAATATTAACGTTAAGCAAACTGAGTTGGAGTTAAACCTGACGGGTGTGCATCCTGCAGAGCTTGCGCAGCTTCCACTTTATTGGGCGGTTAATTACTTATCAGCAAAGGGAATTAATTTAAAAGCAGGGCAAGTGTTTATAACTGGTTCTTACTGTGGTGTGGTTGAGCTTAATACTAATGAGCAAACATGTATTACATATGAAGATTTAAATACTTTTAATGTGACATTTTTATCCCATTAAGCGAAGTACTCATTTTAATGGTCATAATTAAACAACCCACTAATTAGTGGGTTGTTTTTATTTGGCTAAATTTTAATTATTTGATTTTAGAGAGTAGTGCAGGATTTATTACGAGATTTCGTACGCCGTGGGCATGATCTTCATCAAAGGCGTTACTCTCACACCATTTACCAACACTGTTTATATCAACCTTTGCTACTTTTGGTTTAACTGACCATGTTACCTGAAAAGGAGAGCCTGCTTCGTTGTAACTCGGGCCAGTAGTTGAACCACTATAGACAACAGGTTTACCCGTATTTGTAGGTGTAGCAATAGCTTGATAGTAACCATTAACAGATGACACGGCGCTTATTTGAGCAAAATCAAGTGCGTTAGCATCGTTTACTAATACATATACTTGAGCTTCAACACGTAGTTGCGGATTTTTAATCGAATCACTTAAACAACTCCCCAAGGTAGGGCCTGGTTTTACAATTGCTGACGTATGAACGTTATGTACCTCAATGGTATCGCCAACTAAAAGCGCGCCGTGATCGCTCGGACAAATTTCAATTTTTGCTGGTTTACTTTCACTTTTAGTTAAAGAGTCTGAATATAAGTAGCCACTTTGAAAACCTTTTCCATTACCATTTCCTGCATATTTGCTAAATTCGCCACCGGCATGTTCAGCATTTTTATGAAAGTGTATATTACATAAGTTCATATTTGATGAAGTTGGGGCATGAGAGAAAACTACGGTGTTTTCGCCTTTATAATTATCAATATTGCGTGGAGATTGTGGGCCAAAGCCTTTATTCGCAGTGTTTTTAGCAAGTGCTGCACGCTGCATTTTTATTATGTCGTCATTTGCTATTTCGTTATTAGCTTTAGCTAGCGTATTAAAAGATAGGATAGTGATTACAGCAGAAATTACACTTATTTTTGTTTTGATTGTCATTGAGTCAGTGCCTTTAAATTACATTTTTCGTAACAATTAAGTTAACAGATCTTGTTTTTCGTCAAATAATCCTAAAATAATGCAAAACTATTTAATAGATAAATCGTATTTTAAAATAAGTGCATCTATATAGCGGGTGCGTAATGTGTGTTGTTTTTCATGATCGGCGCCATGCCCTAATGCTTTGTTTAAAAGCTTCATGGCGGGGTGCAGTAGCGCTCTTTCTTCTTGGCTTAAGCTCGCTTTACTGCGCAGTTCTGTAATGTCGTCAACTAATAGCCTGCCAATATCTACCGAGACTATTTCGTCTATTAATCCATTTTGAGTAAGCACGCCGTACTTACTGCATAAAAACTGTTGCCAAATTTGCTGCAAGTGCTCGTCTATTTCGCAGCCAAATAGCTCTTCGCTAAACGTAAATCCTTGCTGAGCGAGCTTAGTTAGGCTTGCAGTATATTGCTGTGCAAAATAATTAAAAGCATGGCTTGATGATTCTATTTTTTGTTTTAAAAGACCTTGACCCCAATTAACACAGCCGCGCGGGTAATAGTCGTCATACTCTTCGCATTCATACAAACCTGAATATGAGCTGCAGCTAAGTTGACTTTTAATACAGTAACTTGGTTTTGGGAAAACACTTCGCTCTTGCCAAGCTAAAAGTGTATCTGCATCTATATTTAATGCTTGGCACAGTTCATCGGTGTTATAAAAATGAGTTGCTAAGTAGTCAGATAAACGCATAAAGCCTCTGGTATCGTTAAAAATAAAACACTGTTCATATATACAGTTATTCATTTTGTATTACCAAACTTAATAACACAAGAAATTTTATAATTAAATGTAGGCTTACACCTCCAAAAGTACCGGCAATTATGTTACAAATAGCGCAAGTTTTATAAATAATGATTTTTTATGCGCACCCTAGACCAAATTAAACAAGCAAGCCTTATTACAGCTATTAAAACGCCATACTTAGCAAACGGTGAAATAGACCTAGCAAAGTACGATGAACTCGTAGAAATACAAATTGCAGCAGGCGTTGACGGCATTGTAGTTGGTGGCACAACAGGCGAAGGCCAGTTAATGAACTGGGAAGAGCATTTAATGCTTATAGCGCACAGTGCAAACAAGTATGGTGACAAACTGGTTATTGTCGGTAATACCGGTAGTAACAACACCCGTGAAGCGATTAAAGCAACTAAATATGGCTTTGCCAGCGGTATGGATGCAGCACTGCAAATTAATCCATATTACGGACGTACGTCTATTGCGGGTGTTAAAGAGCACTTTAAGCGCGTACTTGATATTGGACCTGCCTTTATTTACAACGTAGCAGGGCGAACAGGTCAAGACCTAACACCTGATATTATTGAGCCACTCGCTAAACATGAATATTTTATTGGTGTAAAAGAGTGTGGCGGTAATGAACGTATTGCCCATTATGAACAACAAGGTATTGCATGTTGGTCGGGTAACGATGACGAAAGTCACGATGCGCGCCACACACATAAAGCGCACGGTGTTATTTCGGTTACTTCTAACTTAATACCTGGGTTATTCCGTCAGTTAATGGATACTAAAAATGATGAGTTAAATACATCATTACAACCATTAATGAACTGGTTGTTCTGTGAACCAAACCCCATTGCTATTAATACCGCGTTGATGATGACAGGTGCAGTAAACCCTGTATTTAGATTACCGTATTTACCGCTTAGTGATGAGCAGCAAGCTCAAGGCGAAGTGTTAATTAATGAGTTAAATAACAACGATGTTGTTGGCGGCACAGCTAAGTGTATAAAGCAGGACGATATAGCCCTTCTTTCTTAGCAATATGAGCAAGCACTGAACAAAGTGTTAGTTCAGTGCTTTTTGTTAATGATTATTTACTTCTATTGCTAAAATCGGTAAAATTCCTTCCCTTATATCTTATAAAATATGCAGAGCTGTGAAATTTGTTGTTGAAGAACTCGCTATATGGATAAAGCCCGAACAGCGACAAATAAAAGAGAGTAATTGGTTTGATTCCTCCGTATTAAATCTTAGTTGGGTGCCTGCTATGCAGCGACGCCGAATGACTTCCTTTATTAAAATGGCACTCTTTAGTGCTCATCAAGTAAGCACTCAAGGTAACTATGTTAATTTACCGAGTGTTTTTTCTTCTCGCCACGGTGATTTTCACAAAACGTCTAACTTACTTATTGATGTAGTAAATGATCAGCCACTGTCGCCCACTGGTTTTGGGTTAAGTGTGCATAATGCCGCATCGGGACTTTTTGGGATAATACAGGGTAATACAAGTGCTACAAATGCTATTGCTGCAGGAGCCGAAAGCTTTATTTATGCACTCGTAGATGGCTTTGTAAGACTTGCTGATAACGATCAGCAACACATGTTAATAGTTCATACCGACGAGACTCTCCCCGATATTTACGCTCAGTACGCCGATGAACAGCAAATAGCACACTCTATTGGTTTAATAATAAGAGCGCCGCAAAAAGGCGAACCCCATTTTAGTTTAAACAAAGTATTTAATACGGGCATGGAAAAAAGCGACTTACCAATGAGTATTCAATGCGCTAAAGCTTTGTATGAGCGAAGCAATACATTACTTGTTCATAACACGCTTGAGCACGATTGGCAGCTTACATACCATGCTTAAAAATGTACAAAGGCTATGTGGGTTGATTTGGCGGATTATTGCTACTGCATTTTGCTTTTCAGTTTTTGGAATGGGTGGTTTAGTATTAGCCTTTATTGTTTTTCCTGCTCAGCGCCTATTTCAAAGTGACTCAGTTAAACAAAAGATTAAGGCTCGAAAAACAGTACATTACAGCTTCAAATGGTTTGTTAGTTTAATGCATGTAACGGGCGTTATTCGATTTCATGTCAACGATAAAGCAAAAATTGAAGGCTTAAAAGGGCAACTGATATTAGCAAACCATCCTTCTTTAATTGATGTTGTTGTTTTAATTTCGGTAGTAAAAAATGCAGATTGCGTAGTAAAGGCACATTTATTTAAAAATCCTTTTATGCGCGGCGTTATTAAAAGCACCGGCTATATAAGTAATGACGATCCGCAGGAGCTATTACGAGAGTGCGAGCGCAGTTTGCAAAAGGGTAATAACTTAATTGTATTTCCTGAAGGGACACGGACAGAGCCTCACAAAACATTAAAGTTTAAACGAGGCGCTGCAAATATTGCAATTAGATGTCATGCGCCCATTACTACTTTTTTAATTAAAATGAAGCCAAACACTTTAACCAAAGGCACACCTTGGTATAAGGTCGCGCCATATCAGGCGCATTTTACAATGGGGCTTGCGAGCCAGCAGTTTAATTGTGCAACGTACGACAGCGATATGCCTGCGATACAATCACGCCAATTGACTAAAGATTTACAACATTATTTTACACAAGAGCTAAAAAATATATGAGCGAATTAAAAGAACAAATAAAACAACTGATTATCTCAAGCCTTGACCTTGAAGACATGACCACTGCTGACATACAAGATGATGACGCTTTATTTGTAGATGGCCTAGGGCTAGACAGCATAGATGCATTAGAGCTTGGCCTTGCGATAAAGAAGCAATTTGATGTGAAAATAGATGCAAACTCTGATCAAACTAAAGCGCACTTTGCCTCAGTTAATTCTTTAGCAAAATTTATTGAACAAGCACGTTCTTAATATATAAAAGTAGGAAGAAAGATGAAAACCGCTGCTGAAATTTATGATGTATTACACGGCATTTTAGAAAACGAATTTGAAATAGACCCAGAAGATATTAGCTTAGAGGCTAACCTGTACCAAGATCTTGATTTAGACAGTATTGATGCAGTTGACTTAGTTGTAAAATTAAGAGAAATCACAGGTAAAAAAATTGAGCCTGATGCCTTTAAGCTTGTGCGCACAGTGCAAGACATAGTCACCGAAATAGAAAAGTTAGTTAACTAATACTATGTTAAAAGCAGTTTTAACAACGTTAATTATGATTTGCTTGGCTTGCTACCCTATTATTGTGTACGTAGGCCTTACGCGTTTTAATAGTCAGATTATTACAGTATTACTGCTATTTTTACTCGGGCTTAGACTTTGGTTAAGCAAAGCCCTGTTTGATAAAATGCCGTGGTTAAAGCCCGCTACATTTTTAGCAGCCATTACTATTTTGATTTCCAAGGTAATGGATAGCGACTTAGGGCTGCGTTTGTATCCCGTAATCATTAATTTAGTTATGTTAGTTGTGTTTGCGTATTCTTTGTATAAAGGGCCTTCTATTATTGAAACCTTTGCGCGCATTACTGAGCCCTCACTTGATGAAAACGGTGTAATTTATACAAAAAAAGTAACGCTAGTGTGGTGTGTTTTTTTTGTATTAAACGGTGGCATTGCCCTGTACACCAGTATTTTTAGTAGCCTAGAAACCTGGGCTTTTTATAATGGTTTTATTGCTTACTTAGCTATGGGCACATTGTTTGCTATAGAGTGGCTAGTCAGACAAAAAGTAAAAAGGAACGCCGGTGTTTAATGCTTTTCAAAGTAATGCGATAAGAACATGTTTTAATCATACTGATAATGATATTTCGGAGCGTCAGTTTGTTAGTGATATAAACGAAGTTTTAGCAAAGCTATCAACGTTAAATGCTAAATCATCGGTTGTTTTATACACCACAGACACCTACAAATTTGCCGTGTACTTATTTGCTTTGGCACTACACGGAAACACAGTGATTTTGCCGCCTAATGGGCAACCTGCAACGTTAAACTCCTTGCTTAAACAAACACCTTTTTTTATTGGTGAGTCTGAATTAGTAGCCGATTTAGAGGCTGATTTTTTAGATATAGGAACCTTAGTCAATCAACCTCACTTTGTATCTATTGAAACAATTAAATGGCCTCAAGAAGGCACAATTGTTTTTTACACGTCGGGCTCGTCGGGTAAAGCAAAGCCAATTGTAAAAACGTGGCAGGTAATAAATAAAGAATTAAGTACATTAATTAATAGCTACGCACTAATTGATAATCCTATTTTTATAGCGAGTGTTTCGCATCAGCATATATACGGCTTATTGTTTAGATTATTGTGGCCATTACGTGCAGGAAAGGTTGTAAATACAGAGCTATTGCATTACCCAGAACATATAGCTACAAAGCTCAAGTTATTTAAAAAAGTAGTGTTTGTTTCAAGCCCAGCGCAGTTAAAACGGTTATGTATTGATAATGTTTTAGTGGATGATAAGTCTCATTTACAATGGATTTTCTCATCAGGTGGACCGCTATTAAACGAAGATGCTGTATCGTTGTTTACGCAATTAAATAAACCAGTTACACAAGTTTTTGGTAGTACCGAAACCGGTGGTATTGCATATCGACAAGTTACTTCACTTGAAAAGGTTAGCCTTTGGCAGCCTTTTTCGGGTATTAAAGTACGGGCTTTGGACGATCAGCGTTTAATTTTAAACTCACCGCTCGTTCGCGACAAAAATTACCCTTTAGATGATAGAGGCGAAGTACTTAAAAATGGTCAATTTAGATTATTAGGCCGATTCGATCGGATTATAAAATTAGAAGAAAAACGATTAAGTTTAGATGAGCTAGAACAACATTTGTGTACTAGTGAGTGGGTAAGTGAAGCTAAAGTAATCGCCTTGCCTGGTGAGCGGTTAATTGTAGGCGCTATTGTTGTGCTTACGCATAAAGGGCAGATATTTTTTAATGGTGACGGTAAGTTAGCTACAAATAATTTATTAAAAGCGCATGCATTAGCGCGCTTTGAGCGAATTTGTATCCCTAAAAAGTGGCGTTTTGTAGATCAATTACCATACAACTCACAGGCAAAGTTAAATTTAAAAGCATTGGAGAGTCTTTTTGCAAAAGTTGACTAAAACACAGCCTGATTTACTGTCTTGTGAAAAAGCAGAGCAAAAGTATAAATTAAGCTTACTAGTTCCTCATGATTTAGATTATTTCAAAGGACATTTCACTGATGGCCCAATACTCGCAGGTGTTGTGCAATTAGACTGGGCTGTGGCTGCAATTTGTAAATATTATAATGTTCAGCAATCTGTTAAAAATGTTGAAGTATTAAAGTTTCAGGTAGTGATTACCCCAAGTATAACAATCGAATTATTGCTTGAGCAAAAGGCAGAGAATAAATATACCTTTTCGTATAATTCAAACAAAGGACAGCATGCATCTGGCCGTGTTGTTTTTGATAGCCTAATAAATGAATAATTTTTGTATTGTTATCCCAAATTATAATCACATTACGGTTATTGATGATGTACTGAGCCAATTATCGTCATTTAATCTTCCTATTATTATGGTTGATGACGCAAGCAACGTCGAAGCTAAAAATGTGTTTAGTAAGCTTGATGCAAAACACGCGCAGTTGAGTGTAGTTACCCACGACGATAATCAAGGCAAAGGCGGCGCGGTACAAACCGGCTTAAAGCAAGCATATAAGCTAGGTTTTTCGCATGCGATACAGGTTGATGCTGATGGTCAGCATGACTTATCTGATATTGAAAAACTAATAGCGCTTTCAAACGCTCAGCCTAAAGCGCTTATAAGTTGTTGCCCAATATATGACGATTCAGTGCCTAAACACCGTTATTTAGCACGTTATTTAACGCATGTTTGGGTATGGATTGAAACGTTAAGTTTTACAATTGTAGATTCGATGTGTGGCTTTAGAGTGTATCCGCTTGAGCAAAGTACAAAGCTAATTGATGAGGTATCGCTTGGAAAACGCATGGATTTTGACCCCGAAATTTTAGTGCGTTTATATTGGCGCAATGTGCCTTTTGTATTTTTACCTAGCCAAGTAATTTACCCCGAAAATGGGCTTTCTCATTTTCAGCCATTACACGATAACGTGCGTATTTCGTGGTTACACACCCGCTTGTTTTTTGGAATGTTGATTCGCTCTCCTGTGTTAATTTGGCATAAATTAAAGAGGCGTTATGGCCGCTAAACACTGGTCTAAAATGCAAGAACGCGGTAATTTTTTAGGTATTCAAATACTGTTATTTGCTCATAAATTACTGGGTAGAAAAGGGCTGTGGATTGTTTTGTTTCCTGTGGTCTTTTATCTTTTTTTAACAGGAAAAGTAGCGCGTGTAGCATCTAAAGCGTTTTTAGAGCAAGTTAATGTTTACCAAGGCTGCAAACAACCTGTTACGTTTAAAATGCAATTAGCGCACTTTTGTAGTTTTGCAGATAGCGCATTAGATAAAATTGATGCTTGGCTTGGGCGAATAACCCAACGTGATATTAAATACACGAATGAGCATTTATTTGCTGAGCTAGATGAGCAAAATCAAGGGGCTATTTTTATAGGTTCTCACTTGGGTAATTTAGAGGTGTGCAGGGCACTTAGCCAGCACCGCAGCAGTAAAAAAATAAATGTACTGGTGTTTACCCATCACGCTGTTGAATTTAATAAAATGCTTAAAAAGATTAACCCAGATGTGTCGGTTAATTTAATACAAGTGACTGATATGGGGCCTGACTTAGCTATTTTACTAAAAGAAAAAGTAGAGCAGGGAGAAATAATCGTTATTGTTGGCGACAGAACAAGCACAACAACGGCTTCTCGGTCGGTACAGGTGCCTTTTTTAGGCAAAAATGCCCCATTTTCACAGGGGCCTTTTATATTAGCCGCGCTGCTTGATTGCCCTGTTTACTTTTTGTTTTGTTTAAAAGATAAAAAAAGCAAAAAGTATCAAGTGATATTTGAACATTACAGCCAATCATTAAAAATGCCTCGACGAGAGCGACAGCAGGCGCTAACACTTATTATTACTGACTATGCACAGCGTTTGAGTTATTACGCAGCTTTATATCCTTATCAGTGGTTTAATTTTTACGATTTTTGGAAAAGTGATCAGCAGGTAGTGCGCGATCAATCAATGGAGAACAAGTGTGACTGAACAAAATATACAGCTTTTTGGCAATCAGCGATTATCAATTGAAGATATTGTTCGAGTTGCCTTTAATGAAACACAAGTGCAATTAAATAGCTGTGAAACTTTTAGCGTTAAAATTAATAGCGCTTTGCGTTTTTTAGACACACTTTTAAAAGAAGATGGCGTGATTTACGGCGTTACTACTGGTTACGGTGATTCTGTAACGGTGGCTGTACCCCTTGATTTAGTTGATGAATTACCTCTGCATTTAACTCGCTTTCACGGCTGTGGACTCGGGGATGTATTTAATAAAGTGCAAGGGCGTGCAATTTTAGCGACCCGCTTAACATCACTTTCACAGGGCTACTCTGGTATTAGCTGGGAAATGCTGCACCTACTTAAAGATTACTTAAATAACGATATAGTGCCTGTGATCCCGCAAGAAGGGTCCGTAGGTGCCAGTGGCGATTTAACACCGTTATCTTACGTTGCAGGTGCGATGGTAGGCGAGCGTGATGTGTTTTACAAAGACCAAGTACGTAACAGTGCAGAAGTTATGAAAGAAGTTGGCTTAGAATCACTAACACTAAGGCCAAAAGAAGGTCTTGCCGTTATGAATGGCACAGCGGTAATGACTGCATTAGCGTGTTTAGCGTTTGATAGGGCTAATTACTTAGCTAAACTGGCGAGCCGTATTACTGCATTATCAAGCTTAGCGCTTAAAGGAAATAGCCATCATTTTGATGAGATATTATTTTCAGTTAAGCCACATCCTGGGCAGCAACAAATTGCACGTTGGATAAGAGAAGATTTAAACCATCACGATCACCCTCGTAATGCAGACAGACTTCAAGATAGGTATTCAATCCGTTGTGCACCCCATGTTATTGGTGTGCTGCAAGACAGTCTGCCGTTTTTTAGGCACATGATAGAAAACGAGCTTAATTCAGCAAACGATAACCCAATAATTGACGGCCAAGGTGAGCATGTATTACACGGCGGGCATTTTTACGGAGGCCACATTGCAATGGCAATGGATAGCATGAAAACAGCCGTTGCAAACCTTGCTGATTTAGCAGACAGACAAATCGCTTCTTTGGTTGATACTAAGTACAACAATGGGCTACCTTCAAACTTGTCTGATAGTGCACCAGAGCGCCGTTATATTAATCATGGTTTTAAAGCGGTTCAAATTGGCTGTAGCGCTTACACAGCAGAGGCATTAAAGCTAACCATGCCGGCCAGCGTTTTTTCTCGCTCTACAGAGTGTCATAATCAAGATAAAGTGAGTATGGGGACTATTGCGTCTCGCGATTGTTTACGTATTTTACAGCTAACAGAACAAGTGTTAGCAAGTACGTTATTAGCAAGTATTCAAGGTGTTAGATTGCGTATAAAACAAGGCGATCTTGAGTTTTCGACTTTAACGCAAGATATGCAAAACATGTATACCGATATAACTGATTACTTTGAAAACCTCACTGAGGATAGACCAATGGAAGCCGTGCTAAGGCAAACAATAGGGTATATTCAAACTAAACGTTGGGCGTTGTATGAATAGTAAAGGTGCATTATTAACGCATGTGGTAGAAATTGAAATTCCATTTCATGACTGCGACCCAATGAATGTTGTATGGCATGGAAATTACCCACGTTATTTAGAAGTAGCGCGCTGCGAGTTACTGCGTTTATTTGATTATGATTACCCGCAAATGCATGAATCGGGCTACGCGTGGCCAATTGTTGATATGCAAATAAAGTATGTTGCCTCAGCAGTATTTACTCAAAAAATTAAAGTAGCGGCTTACTTAAAAGAATACGAGAACCGACTACGGATTGATTACGTAATCACTGACTCGCTAACTAATAAGCGCCTTACTAAAGCCTCAACCACGCAAGTTGCGGTTGAGGTTAGCTCCAAAGAAATGCAATTTGAATCACCCGCTATTTTATTTAATAAGTTAAAAGCGGTTTTGAATTAAATTTTTATTTTATAGGCGATTAAATGAATTTTTTAAAATGTTTTACATTGAGCATAGCCATTAGCTTTTTGCTGTTTTGCTCTGTAGTAAATGCAGCCGCTATTAAAGGTGAGTTTAAGCAATATAAGCAATTTAATGGATTTGCTAAGCCTTTTATTTCGTCGGGTGTTTTTTCGTTAATTGATGAAAAGCTAATTTGGCAAGTGAAAATGCCTGTTGAGAGTATGCTCATAATAGAAAACGGCAAAGTGCTTGCACAAAATGCCAATGGTGAGTTAATACCACAACCCGGTAGCGAGCAATTTGTAGGATTACTGAGTGACTTACTTAGCGTAAATATGAGTGCTCTGGAAACACGTTTTGACATTGCTAAAATGCAAGACAGTTGCACACAGTTAATACCAAAAGAAGCGATACTACAGCAATTATTTAGTGATTTTATTTTATGTGAAACTGCTAAGCAAGTGAGCAGTATTACACTAAATGAGCACTCAGGAAATAACACAAAAATTGAGTTTACTTATTCCAAATAAAATTATGTTTTTAAATAATGCAGTGGTTAATTAAGGGAATAGTGCAGTGACAAAACGAATTACCGTTATTGTAGGGTGGTTTAGCAGTTTAATTTTACTTTTTGCTGCAGCTTTTTGGCTGTCTAAACCAACGTTTAGCGCCGATATGTTTAGCTTATTGCCAAAGTCGCACTCCCAAATTGCACATGCGGAAGATGTTTTTTTTCAGCAAAATGCTAACCGTATTATGTTCTCGTTTGCAGGAAATAATAAAAATAAAGCATTTGATGATTTCCAAAAATGGCTCGACGATAATGCAATTAAAAGCACATTTAACTTTCCGTCCGTTAACGATTTAGCGCAAACATTCTCACCTTTCAAACATGCGTTATTAAGTGATACTTACAAGCAAACATTAAGCAAAAAAACAACGTTTGAACATTATTACCTTGAGCAATTAAATCAGTTAGGCAACCCATTTGTAAGTGCTACCTTAAGCAAAGATACAAGTTTGAGCCTAGCGGCATTTATAGAAGATAACTTAAAACAAAGTCAATTGTTTACGCTTGAACAAGGTCGTTTAACTCGACGTTTAAAAGGCGTTGAATACCGTGTCATTTTGGCAAACTTAGCGCCCGAAAATTTAGGGGTTAATAAATCAATTGATTTAGCTGGCGCGATAATTAAACAGATCAATATACTTAATAAAACCTACCCTGATTTAAGCATTACTTACTCTGGTGTGCTATTTCATACGGCTGAAAATGCTAAACAAGCTAAATACGAGATGAGCCTGTTTGGTGGCATTAGCTTATTAGCCCTTATTGCTATGGTATTTTGGGTATTTAGGCGTTTAAACAGTATTTTATTAGCAAGCTTTACCGTACTGAGCGCACTTATTGGTGGCGCTATCGCTATGGTGTTGCTGTTTAATACTATTCATTTATTAACGCTTGTTTTTGCAGTTACCTTGATTGGTATTGCCATTGATTATGCATTTCATGGTATGACTGACTTAGCCAAAAAAGAGCATGAAAAAGGCTACAGCAAAGGGACACAATCTGCGCTTTTACTCTCTCTTATTACGACTACGTTGGGTTATTGCTGCTTACTAGGTGCGCCACTAACGTTATTATCTCAAGTTGGTGTGTTTGTTATTGCGGGTTTAGTGAGTGCTTGGCTATTTACAGTTTTAGTTTTGCCATTGTGGCAATCTACACTCACGTTATCGCCTTCGAGTTTATTGATGAGTCAAAAGCTCATTAAGGTTTTTTTATACTGCAATAGTTTAAAAAAACCAATACTCATTACGTTATTAGTCCTTATAAGTGCGTTATTTTTAATAAAACCTATTAGCTTTAATGATGATGTAAAGCTATTAAATGCAAGCTCCGAACATTTAATGCTAAACGAAAAAAAGCATTTGTTATTACTTGGGCAATGGGATAGCCAAATTGTTTTTATGTTTGCAGATAGCTCCGAAGCGCTTTTACAAAAGCAAGAACAATTTTTAAAACGCTTAACCCAACTAAACCCTAATTTTAAACATAATAGCATTAGCCATTGGTTGCCTAGTTTACAAAAGCAGAGCGATAACCAAGCCTTGTTTGAACAGGCTAAAAATAAAGGGACTTTGGATATTGCAGAGCGCGTTACAGGGCAAGCGTTAACAAGTACAAAGGCACCGTTATTAACTTATAAAACACTCGCCACGAGTACATTTAAACCATTACTGCTTTCTCAAATGGTTGTTGAGTCAGAACAATCGATAACGTGGATGTCTATTTCGGGTATTTCATCTGATCAATTAATTAATGAAGTTGAAAAAAGTAAAGGTGTTTATATTTATAATAAACCTAAACAAATTAGTGCTTTATTAAGTGATTACCGTGAATATTTACTATTAAGCTTAGTGCTTGCGGGTTTTATTAGTTGGCTGCTTTTTAGTTGGCGATTTACGATTAAGATAGCGCTGCTGCAGGTGACCATTTTATCTGTTGTGGTGTTGAGCATGCTTTGGGTATGTAATGCGATTCAAGGTAGCTTGTCGTTATTTAATTTACTCGGTGCGTTACTTGTTATTGCTTTAGCAATTGATTACCTCGTTTTTTATCAAATAAATAAGTTAGAGCCCAAAAATGTGTTGGCGATTAGCTTGTCGGCTGCGTCATCAATGTGGGTATTTGGCATGTTGAGTGCATCTGATACACCCGCTATTTTTAGTTTTGGACTGAGTGTAATGGTAGGGATTTTAGCTATTTACTTTTTATCACCGCTGAGTGTTTTTAAGCCTCAAAAGGAACAATAATTTGAATAACCTTGAGCAGTACGATGTTGTTGTTATTGGCGCTGGGCCTTCGGGTGCATTGGCTAGTAGTCTTTTAGTTCAAAAGGGATGGCGGGTACTGGTACTTGAACAGCAGGCGTTTCCACGTTTTTCAATTGGTGAAAGCTTACTGCCGCAATGTATGGCGTACTTAGAAGACGCGGGCTTAATCGATACATTACATGACAATGCAGCAGCTTTAGGTTTTCAGTTTAAAGATGGCGCTGCTTTTCATCGGTCAGGACAAAATACAACTATAAATTTCACTGAAAAATTTACTAAAGGCCCAGGCACTACGTATCAAGTGAAAAGAGCCGACTTTGACAAATTATTAGCAGACAAAGCACAAGGACAAGGCGTAGAAATCAGATATAAGCACACGGTGGTTGACTACTGTGATGAGCCAAATGGTGCATCATTAGTGGTACACAATGAGCAGCAGCAAGCTTATCGCGTTAATGCCCGATTTGTATTGGACGCAAGTGGCTTTGGGCGTGTATTACCAAAATTGTTAGATTTAGAGCTTCCTTCTAACTTTCCTGTTCGAAGCGCTTATTTTAGTCACTTTAAAGACAATATTAGTGATACAAGCTTTGATCGAAATAAAATTTTGATTACCGTACACCCTCAATATTCAGACGTGTGGTATTGGCTTATTCCCTTTAGTGATGGTACTGCGAGTATTGGGGTTGTGGCGCAGTCAGAGCGTTTTAATGATGATGAATCTAGCGATTTACTAAATCAATTTATAGAGCAAGACCCTTATTTAAAAACACTGTTAGCACAGCGTGAGTTATTAACTCCAGCAAAAAATATAAAAGGCTACTCGGCAAATGTGAGTAAGTTATATGGTAAGCACTTTGCTTTATTGGGTAATGCGGGGGAATTTTTAGACCCGGTATTTTCATCAGGTGTAACAATTGCACTCAAATCTGCAAATTTAGTTGCCCCACTTGTTGATCGCTATTTAAAAAACGAAGTCGTCGATTTTGACGCTCACTACGCACAGCCATTACAAGCTGGAGTCGATTGTTTTAGAACATTTGTAACAGGGTGGTACGATACGCGTTTTCAGGATGTGATATTTTACTCTGAACAAAATACTCAGGTGCGAGAAATGATTAGTGCTATTTTAGCGGGCTACGCATGGGATACAAATAACCCATTTGTTGCACAAAGTGAACGCCGTTTAAATGTGTTGGCTCAGTTATGTCAAAATTAATTAAGTATGTGGTGTGTAGTGTAT
This sequence comes from Pseudoalteromonas sp. SWYJ118, assembly GCF_015864505.1. Lineage (NCBI taxonomy): Bacteria > Pseudomonadati > Pseudomonadota > Gammaproteobacteria > Alteromonadales > Pseudoalteromonadaceae > Pseudoalteromonas > Pseudoalteromonas sp. SWYJ118. The sequence goes on from NZ_JADYXC010000003.1 coordinate 38,945, forward strand.
TTATATTTGCTGTATTGAGCGCATGTACGAGTTTTACAGCATCTAAAAATAGAGTGTATCTATCACCTAATATTCAATTAAATATTAATAGCGTGCCAGCACAAATGTTTGATAAGTCTTGGCAGCATGTTTTGTATATTACGAATCAGCAAAAAACACACACTGTATTTGCCCAATTAGCTATAAATGACAAAGGTGCAATTAAGTTATTGTTAATGACAGTGCAAGGCTTTCCAATTATGGAGCTTGAAAAACCTTTAAATGGCCCAGTAAAAACACGAAATATGCTGGCGGTAGAAGGGATAGACCCTCATTATATTTTGGCGGATATTGCATTAGTACATTGGCCAGTAGCATTTTTACAAAAGCAGTTAGAGGGTGCTTTAATAGAGCAGGTTGGCTCTAATCGGGAGGTATTTAACGATGAGGGTACATTTGTCACCATTGAATATAGTGATGAGTCGACAACGTTGAACAATATTTTACATCAGTATCAAATAACATTTAAAAAGGTAGAACAGTGACATATTGGCTGAATGATTTAGGCATTGTGAGTGCGATGGGCATAGGCCAAGATGCAACCACAACAAGCTTAAATAAATATAACCCTGCAACTCCTTTATTAACTTTAAATAAAAGTTTAAGTGCTGAGCAAACCCCGCTGTATGTCGGGCAAGTTCAGTCTATTGCTTTATCAAATAATAAACGTATCAATACATTTATTGATCTAGCTTTAGAGCAGATTAAGCCAACCTTAGATAAACTTTCGCATATTGATAAGTCGCGTATCGCAATTGTAATGGGTACTAGTACATCAGGTATTCATGATGGCGAAAGAGCGCGTAAAAGCTATGAAAGTACAAAAATCTGGCCTGATGACTTTAGTTACAGTGATCAAGAGTTAGCTACACCCGCTCATTACATTGCACATAAAATAGGGGCTCTAGGGCCTTGTTACAGTATTTCTACTGCGTGCACGTCGAGTAGCAAAGCGTTAATTAGCGCCCAAGCTTTGCTAAATGCTGATTTAGCCGATGTGGTAATTTGTGGTGGTGCGGATAGTTTGTGCCAATTAACAATTAATGGCTTTGACTCGCTCGCTTCTTTAAGCTCGGGTTTATGCCAGCCTTTTTCTAGCACCAGAGACGGCATTAATATTGGTGAAGGGGCCGCTTTATTTGTAATGACTAAAAATACGCCAATAACAAATAACGGCGTTATGTTACTAGGCAGTGGCGAAAGCTCAGATGCGCATCATATGTCAGCCCCCGATCCTAATGGGATGGGCGCCCAAGCCTCAATGGAAAAAGCACTAAAAAGCGCAAAGTTATCCTGTGGTGATATTGATTATATTAACGCTCACGGTACGGCTACTGTAAAAAATGACGAAATGGAAGCACTTGCAATTAATCGCGTGTTTGGCAACAATACCCCGCTTAGCTCAAGTAAGCATTTAACAGGGCATACTCTTGGTGCTGCAGGCGCCATTGAAGCCGGTATATGTTGGTTATTATTAAAAGATAGCGGCCAACATATGCTGCCGTATAACGCGATTAAAGAAGGCAGTGATTTGGCTGATATAAAAATAATAAAACAAGCGTTTAAGCCCGCTCTTAAATACTGCTTATCTAATTCATTTGCGTTTGGCGGTAATAATGCCAGCTTAATATTGGGAGTTAACGTTGACTAATTACCCTATAGAGCAAGTAGTCCCGCACGATGCGCCTATGATTTTAATAGATAGCCTTTTAACACACAGCGAAGATGAAGCTCAATGCGGCGTTACTATAACTGAGCAAAGCCCTTTTTTTAGTCCTGCAATTAACGGCGTACCTAGCTATATTGGTGTTGAGTACATGGCGCAGTCTATTGCCGCTTACGCTGGTGCGTTAGCGAATGATGAAAATAAACCTGTAAAAATTGGTTTTTTAATTGGCACGCGAAAGTATCAAACTTATCAACCGTGTTTTAAAAACGGCAGTAAGCTGACTATTGAAGTGAAAAAGCTATATCAAGAAGAGTCAGGTTTAAGTGTATTTGAATGCCAAATACTCGTGTGTGAAACTCTACTTTGCCAAGCAAAAATTAATGTATTTCAGCCTGAAAACCCGTTGGAATTTATAAGAGAAAATCAATGACAAAAAGAATTTTAGTTACGGGTTCAAGCCGTGGTATTGGTAAAGCTATTGCGTTAAAACTTGCTGAGCAAGGGTTTGATATTGCCGTACATTGCAGAGCGGGTGTTGAGCAAGCTCAAGCAACATGCGATGAAATTAATGCATTAGGTAGAGCCACCAGTTTATTACAATTTGATGTATGCGACAGAGAGCAGGCCAAAGCACAAATAATAGAAGATATAGCTCAGCATGGCGCTTATTATGGCGTGGTGTGTAATGCAGGTATTACTAACGATATGGCATTTCCTGCTATGCAAGGGGAAGACTGGGATTGTGTAATACGTACAGGCCTTGATGGGTTTTATAATGTAGTACACCCAACTGTAATGCCTATGGTACAAAGCCGTAAAGGTGGGCGAATAATTACAATGTCATCGGTGTCAGGTATTGCAGGTAACCGAGGACAAGTAAATTATAGTGCAGCAAAAGCCGGTATTATTGGGGCCACTAAAGCACTTGCATTAGAATTGGCAAAACGCAAAATCACAGTTAATTGTGTGGCACCTGGTTTAATAGAAACCGCGATGACTGATGAATTACCTATTGATGAAATGATGAAAATGATACCCCTTAAACGCATGGGGAGCGTTAAAGAAGTTGCGGGAACAGTCGCTTTTTTAATGTCTGATGATGCAGCTTACATAACACGCCAAGTGATTTCGGTTAATGGTGGCATGGTTTGATTAAACGCGTTGTTGTAACAGGGATGTCGGTGGTCACTGCATTGGGCGATGATTGGTCTGAATTCAAACAAGCCTTAATTAAAGGCGAAAATGCTGTTGTTACTATGCCAGAGTGGGATATAGCTGACGACCTCAATACTCGTTTAGCCGCGCCAGTTAAACACTTTGAGCGACCAAGTCATTACAAACGTAAACAAATCCGTTCAATGGGGCGAGTGTCACTTATGTCAACTCGTGCTACTGAATGCGCACTTGAACAAGCCAAACTACTCGAGCACGACAGTCTAACAGATGGCTCTACGGGCATAGCGTATGGCTCATCTACGGGCTCTACTGAGCCACTACTCGCCTTTGCAAATATGATGGAAACGGGGTCGATGTCAGGTGTAACAGCCACGAGTTACATTAAAATGATGGCGCATACTGCCCCTGTAAATGTTGGTGTGTTTTTTGGTTTAAAAGGGCGTGTTATAACAACAAGCTCTGCTTGTACATCGGGATCTCAAGGAATAGGCTTCGCCTATGAAGCGATTAAGTTTGGCCGACAAAAAATAATGGTGGCTGGTGGAGCTGAAGAGTTATGTATTACTGAAGCCGCCGTATTTGATACGCTTTATGCAACATCTACAAAAAATGAAACACCAAAACAAACACCAAGACCTTTTGATAAAAATCGCGATGGCTTAGTGATAGGCGAAGGCGCGGGTACACTTATTTTAGAAGAATACGAACATGCAAAAGCGCGCGGAGCAACAATATTAGCTGAGGTGGTTGGTTTTGGTTGTAATTCTGATGGACAGCACGTTACTCAACCAACATCAAAAACAATGCAACTAGCGATAGAAATGGCACTGCAAGATGCCAATTTAGACCCAGAAAAAATTGGTTACGTTAATGCTCATGGTACATCAACAGATAAAGGTGATATTGCCGAGTCTCACGCAACGTTTAAAGCATTGGGCAGCAAACCTATTAGCTCGTTAAAAAGTTATTTGGGGCATACATTAGGTGCTTGTGGTGCAATCGAAGCATGGGCAAGCATTAATATGATGGCTGATAACTGGTTTGCACCAACAATTAATTTAGATAACGTTGATGACGAATGTGCTCAGCTTGATTATATAAGGCATCAAGGGCGTGAGATTAATACCGATTACGTGATGAGTAATAACTTTGCGTTTGGTGGTATTAACACCTCTTTAATATTTAAACGCTATAAAGTAGATTAAACACGTTAAAAGATAAGTTATGACTAACTGTTAGCTCGTTTTTACTGTATAATTTGCGACCCTTGATAATGTGGCCGTAGGTTATACAGCATGAATTTTAAATCTTTTAGTTTCGCTCCTGAAATCATCCAGGCGTTGGACGAACTTAACTATCACACCCTTACGCCCATTCAGCGCGCAGCAATTCCTGCTGTTCGTAAAGGTAAAGACGTTTTAGCCAGTGCACAAACTGGTACCGGCAAAACTGCCGCGTTTGCTTTACCTATCATCCAAAAATTGGTTGAGTCTGAACTCAGCACAACTAATGCACCTCATGCATTAGTACTTGCTCCAACGCGTGAACTTGCAGAACAAATTGCAAATAATTTTAGAGATTTTGCAAAGCATACATCGCTTAAAGTCGTTAGCTTATTTGGTGGTGTTAGCACTGCCGGCCAAGCAAATGCTTTAAAAGAAGGTGTAGATATTGTTGTTGCAACGCCAGGTCGTTTATTTGATCATATTCGTTTAGGTAACTTAAGCCTTGCAAGTGTTAAGCACCTTGTTCTTGATGAAGCTGACCGTATGCTTGATATGGGCTTTATTGAAGATATGCAAAACGTTATTAAAAGCTGTGCAGAAGAGCGCCAGATTTTACTTTTCTCTGCTACATTCCCTGCAGCAATTAAACAATTTGCATCTAAAGTATTGAAACAAGCTGAAATAGTGCGTGTTGATCAAACTAACAGTACAGCAAGCACCGTTGAGCATGTTGTTTACCCAGTTGAAGAACGTCGTAAGCAAGAGCTACTTTCTGAATTGATTGGTAAGAAAAACTGGCAACAAGTGCTTGTCTTCGTAAACATGAAAGAAACAGCTGATGAGCTAGTTAAAGAGCTTAACCTTGATGGTATCCCGGCAGGCGTTTGCCACGGTGATAAATCTCAAGGTAACCGTCGTCGTGCTTTACGTGAATTTAAAGAAGGCAAGGTACGTGTATTAGTGGCTACAGAAGTGGCTGCTCGTGGTATTGATATTGATGGCTTACCTCGTGTAATTAATATTGATTTACCATGGCTTGCAGAAGATTACGTTCACCGTATTGGCCGTACAGGTCGTGCTGGTCGCCAAGGTCAAGCAATCTCATTTGTTAGCCGCGAAGAAGAAAACACTTTGTTTGAAATTGAAACGCTAATCGGCCAAAAAATCAAACGTGTATATTTAGAAGGTTACGAAGTAAGTAACCGTGAAGTACTAATTGATAAAATTGGTAAAAAACCAGCGCATTTACGCCGTACACGTTCTAACAAGTTATCAGGACAAGCAACCGGTGAAGCGAGAGCAGTAAATCGCTCACGTATTTCAAGCGTTCGTAAAAGCTTAAAAGGCGAAAAACTGTCACTTAAAAAGTCATAGTTAACGCCGTTTAGTTTAAAAAAACCTGAGTTTACTCAGGTTTTTTTGTGCCTGGTGATAACACCTCATCAATAATGTTTGCGTATAAATAAGCCGCTTGCTCGTCCTCTTTATTTGCTATTATGGACAAACCAACCGGTAAACCACTTACTTTTCCGACCGGTAGGGTTATGTGCGTTGTGCCAGCAATAGCAGATAACGAACTACTACTGCCATTAAAATTATCACCATTAACTAAGTCAGTTTTCCAGGCGGGGGATACTGTAGGCGCTATAACAATATCAAGCTTGTTGTTTTTATATACATTAACAATGGCTGTCGTTGCTAAAGTGCGATAGCGTTCTTTAGTCTCTTGGTATTTTTGTTTGTTAGTTAAATCAATGGCCTGTGATTGAACTAGGATATCTTGCTCAAAATGGGGCATTTCTGTTTTTTTATTTTGAATATTAAAATTAATAAGTGCTTTTAGGCTTTTAACAGCCACTTGTGTTGGAGTGCTTGCGAGGTAGTGATTAATTTCGGCTTTGAAGTCATAAAGTAAAATATAGTATTCATCAACAAATAGCGTATCTAAGTTATCAGTAATATCTACATTTATAACAGTGTGTCCAGCCTGTTGTAATGCTTGTAACTGCTTGGCATAAAGGCGCTGCGTTTCAACTGTAAATTTGTCGCTAGGTAGTGCACCAATAATAAGTGACGATTTTGATTTTATATTACCTGTTTTTAATTCAAACCCTGTAGTTGTCGCATCAAGGGAGTCTTCACCTTGCAAAACAGATAAAACCAGCAGCGAATCTTTAAGTGAATGCGCCATCGGCCCTACTGAATCTTGGCTACTTGAAAGAGGCACAACGCCTGAGCGTGATACTTGGCCCATACTCGGTTTTATTGCATAAACTCCATTTACTGAGGCAGGGCACGTAATTGAACCGTCTGTTTCAGTCCCTAATGCTATAGGCGCAAAGTTAAGTGCTACCGCAACAGCAGAACCTGCGCTAGAACCACATGGGTTACGTGTTACATCGTGCGCATTATGTGTTTGTCCGCCTACAGCACTCCAGCCCGAAGATGAATAGGAAGAACGAAAATTTGCCCACTCACTTAAATTAGCTTTACCTAAAATTATAGCGCCCGCATTACGTAGTTGTTTAACAACAAAAGCATCATTATCAGTAACGTTATTTTTAAGTGCTAAAGAGCCAGCCGTTGTGGGAAGTGTGCCTTTAGTTTCTATATTATCTTTAAGAAGTACAGGTATTCCATGTAATGGCCCAGCCCAAGTTCCTTTGACGGCAAGTTCATCTAACGTTTTAGCTTGAGCAATAGCTGTAGGCTCTAAACTAATAACCGCATTATAGTGTGGATTAAGTTTATTAATTCGGTCTATATAATTTTGGGTGAGTTGCTGTGCATTAATAGAATTATTTTTATATGCACTGTGAATTTCATCGATGGTTTTTAGCTCTTGTGCTTTAGCGTTAAAAATTGCTAATACACTAAGCAACGAAAAGGTAAATGTTTTGATCATTGTTGAGGTGCTTGAGGTGTTATTATTTTCTATACATTTAGCACAAAAAAGCCTCACAAAGTGAGGCTTTTCGATAAACGGCTTAAAAAAGAGGTTTAAGCGTTTTCTAACATAGACAGTGCGACCGCTTCAGCCGCTTTAATACCATCAATACCCGCTGATAAAATACCGCCCGCGTAGCCTGCGCCTTCACCTGCAGGGTAAAGCCCTTTGGTGTTAATACTTTGGAATGTTTTATCACGCTTAATACTAATAGGCGACGAAGTACGTGTTTCAACGCCGGTTAGTAAACCGTCGTTAGTTGAAAAGCCACGAATTTGTTTATTAAACGCTGGTATCGCTTCGCGAAGGGCATCAATAGCAAATTGTGGTAGCACTTTACTCAAGTCAGTTAACTTAATACCGGGTGTGTAAGAGGGTTGTACTTCACCTAAGTTTTCTGATGATTTACCTTTCAAAAAGTCGCCAATTAACTGGGCTGGTGCATCGTAGTTGCTACCACCAAGCTCATACGCTTGCTCTTCAAGCTTACGTTGTAAGTCTATTCCAGCAAGTGGATTACCTGGGAAATCTTGCTCCGGTGATATGCCTACCACAATAGCGCTGTTAGCGTTGCGCTCACTTCGTGAATATTGGCTCATACCGTTGGTAACAACGCGGCCCTTTTCAGAGGTTGCAGCGACTACTGTGCCACCTGGGCACATACAAAAGCTGTAAACTGTGCGGCCATTGTCGCAATGATGAACAAGTTTATAATCGGCAGAGCCTAAAATTGGGTTTCCTGCATTTGTACCAAAACGACATTCATCGATCATTGATTGTTTATGTTCGATTCTAAAACCGATTGAAAATGGCTTTGCTTCAACATAAATCCCTTTTTTGTGGATCATATCAAACGTGTCACGTGCGCTGTGACCAACGGCTAATACAACATGGCGAGTGTTTAGTTGCTCGCCATTTGAAAGCGTTAAACCTGTTACTTGCCCGTGGTCTAAATGAATATCGTCAACACGTGTGCTAAAGCGAATTTCGCCGCCTAGTTCTATTATACGAGCGCGCATTTTTTCAATCATGGTGACAAGTTTAAACGTACCAATGTGTGGCTTACTTACGTATAAAATTTCATCGGGTGCGCCTGCTTCTACAAATTCAGTAATGACTTTACGACCGTAATGTTTTGGATCCTTTACTTGGCTGTATAACTTACCGTCTGAGAATGTACCTGCGCCACCTTCACCAAATTGTACATTTGATTCGGTATTAAGTGTGCGTTTACGCCAAAAGCCAAACGTGTCTTTTGTACGTTCACGTACCTCTTTACCGCGCTCTAATATAATGGGATTAAAGCCCATTTGAGCAAGTAATAAGCCTGCAAATAAACCACAAGGGCCAAAACCAATCACAACAGGGCGCTCTGTTATATTTTCGCTGGCTTGGGCTACAAATTTATAGTTTGTGTCTGGCGCTACTTTTACATGTTGGTCTTTTTCAAATGCCGCGAGTAGCTCGGCTTCGTTATCAACTTCTATATCGAGTGTATAAATCAGTAAAATAGCTGATTTTTTACGTGCATCATAACCACGCTTAAACACATTAAAACTGTGCAATTGTTCTGGTTGGATTTTTAGTTTATTTACAATTGCTTGACCAATTGCATCTTCGTCATGATCAAGTGGCAGCTTTATTTCGGTTAAACGTATCATTTATATCTCTTTTAGGTGTCATAGCGGGGTATTATTACCGCTCACAATAAGGGGATGCAGGGCACAACGGGTGTGCAAACATAAGGCGCGTATTTTACGTTAAAATAGGGTGATATGGCACTTATTTATTGTATTTTTGGAGTGGATGGGTATGATCCACAACTGTTGTTTAAAATCTTAGGTATTAAAATAGTATGGCGTTTGTAGTCACCGAAAATTGTATAAAATGTAAGTACACCGATTGCGTATCAGTGTGCCCAGCAGATGCATTTTTTGAAGGCCCTAATTTTTTAGCAATTAGCCCGATTGATTGTATCGATTGTGGTTTATGTGTCCCTGAGTGTTCAGCTGATGCTATATACCAAGAAGATGAATTACCAGAATCTCAAAAAGAGTTTACTGAATTGAATGCTGAACTTGCACTGGTCTGGCCGCGCATTACAGAGGTTAAACCTGCACCAGAGGACGCTGATGTATGGAATGGCATAGACGATAAACTTAAACTACTCGAAACATAATACGTAACAATTAGTTACTCCTTTATCATTAAATAGTTAATTTTTTATTTCAAAGTATTAACAAATGTACCTGGATAAATTACAATCCCCAGCTTAAGTTACTCCCTATGAGTAATTACAGTCTAAATGGATGTTTATGCAGTACTTTATAATTATAATAAAAAAGTTTACCTTCCTATTTTTAAGTTTCGTTTTATTACTCTCAAGCCTTGATGTAGCGGCTAGTAAACAGCAAGTATCCTTATCTCGTATTGATTCAAATATCACTATTGATGGTGTTATGGATGAAGTGCACTGGCAAAATGCGACACGTATACCTCTACTCTACCAAGATGAGCCTAACGAAAAAGGCACACCTCCTGTAAAAACTGATGCCTTTATTTACGAAGATGGCACAAACTTATATGTTGCCTTCATTGCAGAGGATCCAAACCCTGAACAAATTCGTGCATCACTTCGTGATCGCGATACGCTATGGGAAGACGACGTAGTCATTCTTGTTATTGATACATTTAATGATGAACGCAGTGGTTATGAATTTCATGTAAATCCCCTTGGTGCACAAGGCGATATACGAATGACCGACACCGATGGATGGAGCTCAGATACCTCATGGAATGCTATTTGGGATAGCGCGGGACAAATTAACGAGAAAGGTTACGTTGTTGAAATGCGTATTCCTTTTAAGGCACTGCGCTTTCCTGAAAATAAAAAAGAGCTAACGTGGGGTTTTTCAGTAATGAGAAACTACCAACGTGATGTTTTATATCAGCTATCAAATATGGGATTTGATAGAAATATAAAATGTAGCCTTTGTCAGTTTGATAAGTTAGTGGGTTTTAGCGATATTGAATCGAGTAAAAATATTCAATTAACACCTACATTGACAGCACTTCGTAACGATAATAAATCTGAATTACCGGGTAACTGGGATAATGGCGATATAGATACCGAAGTGGGCTTAGATTTGCGCTGGGGTTTAACCAAGGACGCTGTTTTAAATGCGACTATCAACCCAGATTTTTCGCAAGTAGAAACAGACTCTTTAGAGCTCGATGTAAATACAACCTTTTCTATTTATTATGCTGAAAAACGTCCTTTCTTTTTAGATGGAGCTTCTTACTTTAAAAGCAGCTTATTTGAGCTTTTATATACACGTACAATTGCAGAGCCTACTTTAGGTGCAAAATTAACGGGTAAAACGGGTGATCATAGTTATGCGTTAATGCTCGCTGATGACGACAATAGTAATATTTTACTGCCAACGAATCAGGGCTCTGGCTTTGCAAGCTTAAACGAAAAAACGAATGCTGCCGCAGGGCGTTATCAATATGACCTAGGTCAGCAGGGTACTATTGGCCTTTCAAGCACGCACAGAGAAAGTGATGACTATCACAACACTGTATTATCAGTGGATGGTAGCTACTGGTTTAATCAATCGGATACTCTTTTGTATCAAGTATCATCTGCTGATACACGTAACTCTGAATTTTTAATTCAAAATTATAACTTATCTGAAACTCAGTCAGATGAAGCATATGCCCTGGAACTTACCCGCGATAAACGTGATTACAAATTATTTGCATCTTATGAAAATATTGGGCAGGACTACCGCACCGATTTAGGTTATCAAGCTAAAGTTGATTATGAAAAAGTAGGCTTTGGTGGCGGACAAACATGGTACAGAGATGAATCTGATTTACTTACCTCATGGTCATACGAAGCTGACTGGGATAAAACGTGGGCGCAAAACGGCGACTTACTTGAAGAAGAATACGAAGGCTTTTTAAGCTTTAAAGGCCAAAAGCAATCTATTTTTGAAATTGGTTTAGTGCACCGCTATGAAAACTATAACGACAATTTTTATAATCAAAATATTGGTTTTATTTATACGGGCTTTAAACCCTCTAAAGATTTAAAGCTTTCGTTATATATTGAATACGCTAGCCGCATTGATTATGCAAATGAGCAATTAGGCGACGCGTTTGACACTCAAACCCAAGTGGTGTGGGACATTAACGACCATTGGCAGCTCGATATAAAACATAACTACAGTCAATTAGATAACCCGCAAGGGGATCGCGTATTTACTGCTAACTTAGTTGATTTTAGACTTCATTATAAATTTAGCATGCGTTCAATTCTTAAATTAATTTTACAATTTGAAGACATTGATAGAGACGAAAACGCCTACTTTTATCAAGTTAGTCAAATCAATAAAGACTACGGCAGCCAGCTTGTTTACTCATATAAAATTAATGCGGAAACACTGTTTTATTTGGGTTACTCAGATAGAGGTTACCAAGACGATTCTCTTAAAAATATTGAGCGAGATCAGCGTACATTTTTTACAAAAGTTAGCTATGCATGGCAGCTTTAAATATTAAAAATAAAAAAGGAATAAATATGAATACGTTAAAAATAACAGTTGCAGCAGCAATGGTTGCCACCTTGGCCGGTTGTGCTGCAAAGCAAGACATTACTCGATTTGAAACAAACATACCTAAAACAGTATGTATTGCTGAACATAAGGCTGTTAAAGCTGGTGTTATAGATGCAATGAAAAAAGGTTTTGCAAAGCATGATGTTGAAACTCGGGTAATTCCAGCCAATTATGTATTGAAACACCAAGACTACCAGACCGAATTACCAGGTGCGGATACGACAGGATGTAATGCAGTGGCTTACTACGTAGCAAATTGGCGTTGGGATATAGCGCTCTATATGGCATACGCAAATATTTGGATTAAAGACGTTGAAACGAATGAAAAAATAGCACAAGCATCTTATCGCACCGGTGGTGGATTGGATAAGTTTATAGACGCTGAAGAAAAAATTATAGAGCTTATTGACGGTATGTATTAAATTTTAAACAATTAGAACCTTTTTGTTTATTTTTATTAATCCCACCTATACTATATCAAATATAATTAGTTAATCCGTTATTGTTACAATTTTTTGTTATTCTAATGGCTTAGGGTTATATCAATGCTTGCGTAGTACTAAATGCAAGCGATATAATCCGTTTTTGGTAATAGGTTTGATAGGAGAAGCAAAATAGATGGATTTTTTTTATGAGTAAACTTAAGCCGCTCGGTTTTATTTTCCTAATCATAATTCTATTTTGTTTTTGCATAAACATAGAGTTAACGAATCAGATTAATCGTATAAATTTATTTAGTACCAGTATTGATATACGAAATTTCGAAATAACGAATACCACTCTTGATATGGCTCCTTGGTATAATCCGATCTTAAATGGCCATTATATAATTGAGCAGCCCACAGCTGATTTTTTGCTTATTAAAACCACTGACACTCAGTTTGTAGCTGCTGATTCAAGTAAGTTAATTATAATGACACTTGCATCACCTATTAATTTTTTACTTTTATGTATCTTAATATTTGGCTCTGGCCTGTACTTACGCAGAGAGCGTAGAAAGCGTCATTATAAAAATCAAATAGCGGAGCTTAATCTTCAAGCCAATAGCTTACTCACTGCATTTAATTTGCAAGTAAAACCGGCAGAGAATCCTTTGGGTGTAAGCAGCTTAAGCCAATCAATAAATAGTTTAAATACGCATGTGGCTAATTATGTAAAACAAACTCAAACCAGTATATGCCAAGATAAACTGACGTTATTAATTGACCGTCATGCATATATTGAACATATCGACAGACAAATTAATCATGCTAATCAAGAAGATCTTAAGTGTGCGCTCCTGTTTATAGACCTTGATGGTTTTAAACAAGTAAACGACTCGTTTGGTCACAGTTTTGGTGATGAAATATTAGTTCAAGTTGCTAGCCGACTTGCGAATGTTTTACGCCACCATAAATTAAGTAACATAAATAGTGCTAACCAATTAGAGCAAAACTTATCAAGGTTAGGAGGAGACGAGTTCTCCATTTTTATAGAATTACTTGATGATAGCGATAGAGTTGTTGAAATTGCTAAGCACGTACTAAGTGAGCTTGAAAAAGACTTTGTGCTTGGCAATAAAATAGTAAAAATTAGTGCCAGTATTGGTATTGCGGCTTACCCAGAAAGTGCATCAACGCCTCAAGCGCTTTTACAATTAGCCGATGTAGCTATGTATAGAGCTAAAAGTGATGGTAAGGGAATATTTAAAGTTTACTCGCCAGAAATGGGTAACAAAATGCGCCGTTACCATTATTTACTTGAAGAGCTGCGTTTAGCGGTTGCGTGTAAAGATTTTTACTTATCTTTTCAGCCAATTGTGCATGTTGAAGATTGTATGATTGATTATTTCGAAGCACTTACCCGATGGGACCACCCAGTTGAGGGCATGATCCCCCCTTCAGAATTTATTCCAATAGCAGAGGAGTCTAATTTAATATTAGAACTTGGCGATTGGATTATGCTTGAATCATGTAGGCAAATGGCTGCATGGCACAATGCAGGTATGCGTAAAGTAAAAATATCAGTAAATGTTTCGGGCATTCAATTAAAGCACCGTGACATTTATGATTGGATAATGAAGAAGCTCAAAAAAACCGGTTTACCCGCTACGTCTTTAATGCTTGAAATTACAGAATCAACATTCATTAAAGCCAGCCCTAAAATAATTAAAGAGCTGAGCAGGCTAAGAGAAGAGGGCATTACTATTGCTATTGATGACTTTGGTACAGGTTTTAGCTCGTTGAGCACATTAGCAGATTTACCAATTGATGTTATTAAAATTGATCGCTCGTTTATAGCTCAAGCTAATAAAAGCCAAAAATATAATGATATATTAAATACAATTAGTGAGCTTGGACAAAAACTTGGCCTTAAAATTGTAGCTGAAGGCGTTGAAGAAATAGGGCAGTTTGAACTTGTTAAAAAAATGGGTGTGAGTTCTGTTCAGGGTTATTTAGTAAGCCGACCTGAGTCATCAGCTAATGTAGGTAATAAAGTATTACGCAATAACACCAGTAACCTTTCAGCATCGGGTACAAGTGCTTGGGATATTGTTAGTTAGTTAGTTAGTTAGTTAGTTAGTTAGTTTACAAATAAAAATGCCACTCTAAGTAGAGTGGCATTTTTTGTTTAATCAGTAATTATTGTATTAAAGATCAAATGTGCGTGAAACAGCAAGTACGATACGCTCATCAGCATAATCGTAATCTAAGCTTGTGTTTTCAGCGGCCACTTGAATACCAAACCCTTCATAACTAGTTTGATATGCTAAACGGTAATGGTTGTATGATTTTTTCTCGTTTACGTCCCACGCCCATTTTTGTCCATCAAGCGAGTTTGAAATATCAAAGCTTGCACGTAGTGCATGATTTGGAGCCAGCTCATAGGTGTGTGCAATCATTGAGATTACATGGCCTCCACCTTGACCAAAGTAATCCCAGCTGTACCAAAAATTAAGCTCAGTTTGGCCGTACTCACTTGCGAAACCAAATTTAGTGTAAGCCTCAGCGTAGTTGCCATCGCTGTTATTACCTTGATAAGTGTAATACGCAATACCGTAGTCAACGCTAAATTGCTCATCAAGTTGTACATACTTACCTACATAGGCATCAAGCTCAAAATCAGTGTCGTCACCAAAATCTACATTTGAAGCCCATACACCTGCGTAAACACCACTATCAAAGGCGTAGTCTAAGCTACCTTGAATTGCAGGGTCGCTATCAGTTTGGCTCACACCATTAAAAGTGTAGTCAGACGCTGCCGTGATTGTTGTTGACCAATCAGCTGCTGCAGTCGTTGATAAAAGTGCAAATGGTAGTGCTACTACAAGTTGTTTTAGTTTGTTATTCATTATTAATCCCTAGTGTACTGTGTCTATTTTTGTGTAATCAATTGCGTTTGCTTTTGGTGAGCTATCTATATTCGTTACTGTTTTAAATTTACTGTAACCAATGAAGCCAGCACAGATAAAGAACAAGCCAATAACTAATGCGCCTACCCATTGAATTTGTAAAAATTCTAATTTAAACAATAGTGTAAGTAGTGATAGGGCAACAACATTTCCGATTATGTATTTCATTTTGCCAAAACGCTTTACGGTAAAGTTTAGGTTATCTGTATATAAACGCACTAACGAATCGAGAGAGTTAATTACAAATATGATACCTACAAATACCATGGCAAAGTTTTTAATACCTTGAGTAGGGATGCCCGCCTCATGGTAGTGATAAAGTACGCTAAACCAAATCGCAATCGGAATAGAAGGGAAAATCAACATCGCACCCAATACTTGGTATGTTTTAAGTCCACCAACAAAGCGTGATGTAAATTGACCAATCATTATGCTCCACGCAAACCACCAGAATAAGTAAAACTCATGGTAATCATTAAGCGGTAAAACAAATTCATTAATGTTGGCAAAGTAAGTACCAATAGAGCCTAAGTTATTCGTAAATGCTGACATTTGACTATCACCAATTACAAATGCGCCAGCCCACATAAAGGCGATTAAAGCTAAAAATAACCACGTAGTAGAAATACTTAAAATACGCACATATTTAATATCAGTACTTGAGTAAACCGCAAAACAGATAGCCGCAAACACAATTAAATAAAACTCAGAAACTATGCTTGTTCCATCACCTAATTCGGGTAAATACCACGGTAGGTTTGTAAGCAGTAAATAAGCGGTAAATGCACATGTACCAATAATTACAACATTATTGATAAATTTAACCCAAGGAATTTCGAAAAATTTCACTTTAGGTTCTATTACACAGAAATAAAAGCACGTAAGAAAGTAAAATCCCCAGATCAAAAATCCCCAATAGCCAAACTCAATAGCTAGTGGATTTGCAAACGCGTATTCTGGGCTTGCTTTTATGTCTGCATAACCTGCAAACTCAGTTAAAGGAAACATGATAAGGCCAACATCTAGGCCAGAAGTAAATAGTATTGCTATAAACGTAAAGGTTCGAACTGGTGTTACACCTACTACGCGAACATTACCCCATTTAATTAAAATAGTGATAATGGCAAGTAAGGTAAAAATGATCCCTGCATTAAGCCAAATAGTCATTGTTACCCTCCAGTAATGAATAAAAATAATTCATAAGCACTCCGTATTTTATTGTTTTATTCTCGCATTAACACAACGTAACCTATTTACATCGTGTGCCACTGCAAGGCACGCATTGGTTTAGCCCGACGAGACTAAACCTAAGCATGTGGCTAAAGTTAGATCTCCGAACTACGTTGTGTGTCTTGCCAGTTTGTTGTTATGGCAACATTCACATCCGATTTCTGTAATGGGTCTTTACCTAAAATTATGTCAGCTGCTTTTTCGGCAACCATAATAGTAGGCGCATTCAAGTTTCCGTTAGGAACAGTTGGGAATATAGATGAGTCAACAACACGTAGTCCTTCAATACCATGTACTTGCGTATTTGAGTTAACAACGGCCATATCATCTTCACCCATTTTGCATGAGCAAGAAGGGTGGTAGGCACTTTCTACGGCTTGGCGTACAAAGGCATCTATTTCTTCATCTGTTTGAATATGTTTACCGGGTTGAATTTCTTCATCGCGGTATTCATCAAAGACACTTTGTTCGATTATGTCGCGTGTTAAGCGAACGCACGCTCTAAAGCCTTCAATATCGTCTTGATGCTCAAGGTAATTAAATAAAATGGTTGGTGGTTGCTCAGGATTCGCAGAAGCAATAGTGACACTACCGCGACTTTTTGGTTTGTTATGACCAACATGTACCTGAAAACCATGACCTGCAAATGCACTTCTACCATCGTAACGCATAGCCGCTGGTAAAAAGTGATACTGAATATCTGGCCATTCAACACCTGGTTTTGAGCGAATAAACGCACACGATTCAAAATGATTCGTTGCACCTAAACCCGAACGCGTTAATAACCAGCGCGCGCCAATCAACCCTTTTGAAACAATGCCTAGCTTGCCGTTAAGTGTGATAGGTTGCTTACACTTGTATTGAAAGTAAAACTCAAGATGATCTTGTAAGTTTTGACCAACACCAGGTAAATGATGCTGTACTTCAACGCCTGCTTTTTCAAGCGCTTGAGTATCACCAATACCAGAGAGTTGTAAAATATGTGGAGAGCCAATTGGACCTGCACTTAATACAACGTCTTTTGCTGCATGGGCAGTTTTAACGTCGCCATTTACTTTGTATTCAATGCCAGTGGCTTTTTTGCCGTCTAAAATCACGCGTTGTGCAAGTGCACCAGTAATAATCGTTAAATTACTACGCGATTTTACAGGGTCTAAATACTCACGAGACGCAGAGCTGCGCACGCCGTCTTTTACGGTCATGTGCATTGGGCCAAAACCCTCTTGCTGCGACGCGTTGTAATCATCTGTTGAGGCGTAACCAGCTTGTACACCTGCTTTTATAAACGTGCGATAAAGCGGGTTTTGCATTTCGTTGCCGTTATTAACGCCAAGCGGGCCTTTGCCACCACGGTAAGTATTTTCACCAAGGTAAAAGCTTTCTGCCTTTTGAAAATACGGTAAACATGATTGGTAATCCCAGCCGTCTGCACCGTGTTGCTGCCATTCGTCAAAATCTTTTGCGTGGCCACGTACATATACCATGCCATTAATAGATGACGAGCCGCCTAATACTTTGCCACGAGGACAATGCATTTCACGGTTATCTAAATGAGGCTCAGGCTGCGTATGAAACTGCCATGCGTATTTGTCACTATTCATAGGAATAGATAACGCAGTTGGCATTTTTATAAAAATACTTTTATCGCTACCGCCGGTTTCAAGTAGTAACACGCGGTTACTTGAATCTTCAGATAAACGGTTTGCTAAAACACAACCCGCCGAACCCGCGCCAACAATAATATAGTCGTAATGATTACTCATAGTAGGGCGCCTTAAAATGGGCTTTCTATGTCGGCCATACCAACATAAATAGACTTAGTTTGCGTGTATTGATCAAGAGTTTGTATACCATTTTCACGGCCAATACCCGATTGCTTATAACCGCCAACTGGCATTTCAGCAGGTGAGTTACCGTATGCATTAATCCAACAAATACCGGCTTGTAACTTATGAATCACGCGGTGCGCACGTTTAATATCGCTAGTAAATACGCCTGCAGCTAAGCCTAGGTGAGTCCCGTTAGCGCGTGCAATAACATCGTCTTCGTCGTCAAAAACAAGCACGCTCATTACAGGGCCAAATATTTCTTCTTTAACGATAGTCATATCGTCATTACAATCAATAAACACAGTCGGTGCTACAAAATAGCCATTAGGTGCAGATTTAGGTGAAAGCGTTGTACCACCGGTTAATAGCGTTGCACCTTCTTCGATGCCTTTATTAACGTAGCTCATTACTAGTTCTTGGTGCTTTTTAGAAATAAGTGCGCCAAAGTTAGTATTTAAATTTTGTGGGTCGCCAGCAATAATGTTTTTCTCAGTGCGCGCTTTAAGCTCATCAATAAACTGCTGATATACATTTTTATGAACGTAAATACGTGTACAGTTAGTACAAATTTCGCCTTGCGTATAAAAGTTACCTAACATAGCCGCGCTAACCGCTTGCTCAATATTGGCATCATCAAATACTAATAGTGGAGATTTACCACCGAGTTCCATTGTTACATCTTTTAAAGTGCCCGCAGCGCTTGCTACTACTTTTTTACCTGTGCCTACTTCACCCGTAAACGATACTTTATCAATGTCGCTATGCTGTGTTAGCCACTGACCTACATCGCCAGCACCTTGAACAACATTAAACACACCTGCAGGTACGCCAGCTTCAAAAAACACTTCAGCAAGCTTAATAGCGCCAAGTGGTGTTTCCTCAGATGGTTTAAATATAAATGCATTACCAGCAGCAAGGGCAGGGCCCGACTTCCAACATGCAATTTGTAGTGGGTAGTTCCATGCACCAATACCCGCACAGATACCTAGTGGCTCTTTACGTGTGTAATAAAAGTCATCACCCACCATTTGCTGTTGGCCTACTTGTGCAGGCGCAAGGCCTGCAAAGTATTCAATTACATCAGCGCCGGTTTCAATATCAACACAATTTGCTTCTTGCATTGGTTTACCGGTGTCGAGTACTTCTACAAGTGCTAGCTCATCATTGCGCTCGCGTAAAATAGCCACTGCTTTTAATAAAATGCGGCTGCGTTCAATGGGTGTCATCGCTGACCACTGAGCAAAGCCTTGCTTTGCACTGGCAATGGCTGCGTTTTGAATAAATTCGTCGGCAATCTCTACTGCGTAAATAACCTCGCCCGTAGCTGGGTTTGTTACATCAAATGTTTTGCCGCTCTGGTTTGCAAGAAAATGGCCGTTAATAAAATTTTGATAGACAGGTGTAGTCACGCTAGGCTCCATATTGCTTGATAAGTGAAAGTACGTAGCTTTTTGCTAACTTTTCACTGTGTTTAAACTGATTATTGTCTGATTTACTCAGTACTGCTCTTAACCATAGGCCATCGATCATTGCGGCGCTAAGTTCTGCAGCTTGCTTTGCTTGCTCAATAGGCATTAATTGCTTAAAAGAAAATGCTAAATTACTGTGCAAGCGTCTACTGTTTACATTTTGTAGTCTGTGTAATTCTTTATCGTGCATCGATTGTGCCCAAAAACTCAACCACGTTCGGGTTGTATCATTGCGTTGTTGTACAAGCGCAAAGTTGGCTTCGACAATATACATTAAACGTTCAGTCGCATTTGTTTGATGGTTTACTTTACCTATCAAGTCTTGCTTTAAGCTTGTTAGTAAGTATCGAACAGTGGCTTCAATCAGCCCCTGCTTACCACCAAAATAATGACTAATAATACCCGACGATAAACCTGCATTTTTACTAATGCTGTTTATAGTCGTTCCTTGCAGACCTTTGCTTGCAACAGATTCTATAGTTGCGTCAATTAACTGCTGACGCCTGACAGGTTCCATTCCAACTTTAGGCATAATTTTTATTAATTGAACGTTCAATAAAGATAAGCTTAAGGTAATAGCTCTAACAATTCAAGGCTGAGGTAAACATCTAGATGCCAAAATGTAGATTAATCATTAATAAAAGTGCAACTAATGCGATAAAGAAGATAAGGTTTTACTTTATTTAACTGTATATAAAACATTGGCTTGTGAGGTTTGTTTTGAAATTAAATTATAGTAATGATTTGTTTACAGCAATAAATGAATAAAATGTGTAAAAATCGTTAGTGCAGTAATAGTTAGAGTACTAATAGTATTATTTTAATACAAAAGTACACTAAACCTGCAATTGCTTAGTGCTCTAATAAATTTATATCAAGAGTAAGCTTTGCGGTTTTATCGTTTTAAAGCGCTTGGTTTGAAAGGTTAAGTTTTGAAAGGTCAGGCATTATTGATAACGCCTTTAAAAAGGAGGGGGTAACGTCTTAGTCTATTGCCAATATAGTCATCAGCTAAAATTTGCTGGCAAATAAAGTCTATATCTTTGCTTGCTTCAAAAACCCAATCAAAGCGCTCTATAGCCAGTAAAAAACCACGCTTTAAATGAGTTTGAGCACGGTACTGTTCTAAATTTTCTTGAATAATTGAGACTTTGCTTGGATCAGCTCTAAGCTCTTCTACTACTTGGTTTATAAAAGTAGTATTGAGCTTACTGGTAGGGCGGTGTCTGCATTTTCGTGGGTGCATTAGCTCTCGTTAGCAATGTTATATAATTTTTTCAAAAAATCATCTTTATGTTTTTCATGCTCATAATCTAGATGATAAGTATTATGAAAACCAAAGCGCAGTTCAACGCCGCTACCTTGTAGGTATACTGTATAGCCATCTACGTCTGAATAAGCAGTAATGCCTTGATAATGCTTGCCTTCATCAGTCATTTCACCTTTTTGAATTATACGTTCATATACGGCTAAAATCTGTTTATTGTCGATTTCGTTTTTCATGTTTTATGCCCTTCGTTTAGTAACTCATACGATACAGATATGAGGGTCGATCATCTTAAAAACAATAGCTAAAAAAGTGTGATATTGCTTTGTAATTTCGCTTTTTTAAATTATGCTCAAAACTCATTTATTGTTGAGCTTAGAGCATGATAGACAAGGCGTTACTACTAAAAACTCGTGAGTTATCGGATCAATTAATTGCATTGCAAACGCCAATTAGGATACTCGATGCTATTAATTGGGATAAACAAACTAAAGAGGAGTTTTTTAGACAGAAATGTCAAAAAAACCCACTCATCGATCGTGCATATTATCAACAGCGCGACCTTGGTTTTGTACCTAGCGAGCTGCGCCAAGCATTTTCTACTTTGCACCGTAACATTATTAACCAATTGGGACAGTTAAATCCGATTGCTCAATATATGGGAAAAATGTGCACCGAGTATAAAACGGTATTAAGTATGCTTGAGTATCGTGGAACGCCAGAGTTTCATGACTTATCAGTGGAGTTATTTGGACACCCTAAAGATTTATTCCATGCTGGTGAGCCCTCACTTTCTGAGCTAGCTAATATGCTAGATAAACCGCTGCAAAATTTACTTATAGCCGACATACTGCCTGAAGACCCTAAAAATATTGATGCTGTTGATGCTGTGCGTATTTTGTCTGAGCAAGTAAATGCCAGTATGGCAGGCATAAACGTAGAGGTAATGCTTAGCGATGGTATTGTCAGTGATGCAGCCGCAGGTGCTAATAATATAAAGCTTAATCAAGATGTTAAGTTTTCTCAGCGTGAACTTGATATTTTAGAAGTTCACGAAGGGTGGATACACGTAGGTACCACTCAAAATGGTTTAGCACAGCCGTATTTAACATGTTTGAGTAAAGGCACGCCTAGCTCTACTATTACCCAAGAAGGCCTAGCGGTATTAACCGAAATTATTACTTTAAAATCGACCCCAAGGCGCTTATCTAAATTAGTTAACCGTATTCAAGCGGTTACAAAGGTAATTGACGGTGCTGAATTTGTAGATATTTACCGTGACTATGTAGCGCAAGGTTTATCAAAAGATGACAGTTACACACTCGCGCAGCGTGTATTTAGAGGCAGTACGCCAACAGGTTTGCCTTTTACAAAAGATATTGCTTACATTAAAGGCTTTGTATTGGTTTATAACTTAATACGCGTTGCAATACAGCTTGGTCGAATAGATAGACTACCTTTATTACTGGTAGGTAAAATATCAATAGATGACTTTAGATTAATTTCGCAGCTTCATGATTTAGGTGTAATAGAGAGCCCACAATTTGTGCCTCCACACTTTAAAGACTTACGCGGTTTGGCAACTTGGTTGAGCTTTGGCCGCTTTATTGGCGATTTATCGTTTGAAAAGTTAGAAAACGATTATAAACCGTTATTTTTATAATTAATCAACATAACCTACCGACATAAAAAAAGCCCATAACGGGCTTTTTAAATAAAGTACTTTAGGTTTTGCTATCGAGCATTGGTGCTTTCAAATATTTTGTCAGCTGAGGCTGCAACAAAACCAGTATAAAGCTCACCGTCGGCTTTAGGGTAACGAATAGCAAACTCATAAAAACAGCTAGGGATGCTCATATCACCGTCACTAAAGGTAACAGAGTATTCATCAGCAAGTGTTGACGATTGCTCTAGTAACACCTCTGGTGAGCCTTTAACTTCACCGCCTGACGTATTAAGCGAAAAGCCGGCGTCTTTTAGGGCTTGGTTAACATCATGAATGTTATCAAACTTAGCAAGCGTATTAATATTTACTGTAAAGTGATTGGCGCGGTAACCCCACGCCGACATCCACGCTGCATACTCGCTTTCAGCTAGCAGCTGCTTATAAGTATCGGTGCTTACTTGCCAATGCGTGCCTGAATACAAAAAGTTATCAGCTGTTACTGCGCTTTCATCAATTTTGTCAACCATGTCGGTTACGATGGCTTGTAACTCAGGCGAGCATTTTTCAACTAATAGCTCAGAAATAAACACTTTTGGCTGATTAGGATCGCTATGCTCGTAGTGCTTTGCATAGAGTTTTTTAGCTTCAAAATGGTACTCACCACATTCTTTGTAACCAATAGCTAAAAAGTGAGCAGCGAGCTTTTCAAGACCCACTTTTTCAATATTAAACGTACGCAGCGCAATATGATCGTTAATAATGTCATCTTTTTGCGTTGACCCTAAAAGGTCATGAATTTTGTCTGCCGATGGTGTTACGTTTAAGTAGTTTTTCCAAAGGCTCTCAAATAATGTGTTTACATCAGTATGCATGTTAAATCCTTAAATCTAAAATTTTGGTTTTATTGCTTATTCAATTACCAAGCCTGGCGCTAGGGTTTGCGGTAAGCTCACTTTGTCTGACTCAACAGATGCCACAGGGTATGCACAATAATCGGCGGCATAATAGGCACTTGCTCTGTGATTACCACTGGCGCCTATGCCGCCAAATGGAGCCGCGCTAGAGGCACCCGTAATAGGGCGGTTCCAGTTAACAATACCTGCACGAATGCGCTTTAAGAAGTGAGTGTAATCATCTTCACTGTCGCTAAGTAAACCTGCAGATAAGCCAAAGCTTGTGTTGTTAGCTTCAATAATTGCGCTGTCAAAGTCGTTGTAACGATACACTTTAATAAGCGGTCCAAAATGCTCTTCATCTGGCATGTCGGTAATGTTTGTTACATCAATAATACCTGGGCTTACAAAACCGGTGCCTGATTTTAATTGCTTAAGTTCAACAAGGATTTGCGCGCCTTTTGACACTAATTCACTTTGCGCAGCGACCATACCCAGTGCTGCTTTTTCGCTTATCATTGCACCCATAAAAGGCTGCTCTGTAGCAAAACTGTCGTCTACAACTATGTTTTTAGTCGCGCTTATTAGCTTTTCTAAAATAGCATCGCCATTGAGCGATTTTTCAATAAATAAGCGGCGTGCACACGTACAGCGCTGACCTGAGGTAATAAAGCCTGATTGAATAATATCGTGCACAGCAGCGCTTACATCACTCACGTCTTTTACAATAAGAGGATTATTACCGCCCATTTCAAGTGCTAAAATTTTGCCAGGGTGCCCTGCAAATTGCTTATGTAGTAAGTGACCTGTGTTTGAGCTACCGGTAAAAAACAATCCATCTATATCTTTATGAGAAGCAAGCGCTTTGCCTGTTTCAATTTCACCTTGGACAAGGTTAATAACACCCGCTGGTAAGCCCGCTTTTAACCAAAGTGAGAGGGTGAATTCTGCAACGTGCGGTGTTAGTTCTGATGGCTTAAATACTACGGTGTTGCCTGCTAAAATTGCAGGAACAATATGCCCGTTTGGTAAATGCCCCGGAAAGTTATACGGGCCAAAAATAGCCACAACGCCATGCGGTTTGTGTCTAATAAACGCTTTAGCACCGGGCATTGGGTTTTCGGTTGTACCGGTACGCTCATGGTACGCTTTTACAGATATAGCTACTTTGCCTGTCATTGCGCCCACTTCGGTACGGGTTTCCCATAATGGCTTACCTGTTTCGCGTGCAATTATGGTCGCAAATTCTTCACTGTGTTCTTTTAATTGAGCTGCGAAGTTTTCAAGAATGGCTATACGCTCTTCAAGCGGCTTATCTGCCCATTGTACCTGTGCTGCTCTGGCTGCTTTTATAGCTGAGTTTACTTGCTGGGCGTTTGCGCCATTACCTTGCCATACCACATCGCCATTACTTGGATTGATTGACTCAAATGCTGGACCAAGGCCCACATGCCACTGGTTATTAATTAGGTGTGTATTCATAAATAATTTACAGGCGGAAAAATCGCGCTGCATCTCCTTGACTTAAATTAAGTGCTTTAGCCACATCTTGGCTAATGACGAGAGTATGTTTTGCATGATTGTAATGTGCGTCTTTGGTAAATGTTGCTCTAAAGCCACTTACGCCTTGATTACATACAGCCAGCGTATCAGAGCTATTTTGTGATATGTGATCAAGCTCACCAATAGTAATAGGGCAAACTTGAGAGTCGCGAATGCTGCGAATATTACCAAGCTTTGCTTCAACCGTTGGGCCTGCGTCAAATAAGTCAACGTAGCCTCTGTGCTCAAAACCTTCTTTTTCTAATAATTTTAGCGCAGGTTTTGTTTTTTCATGCACATGCCCAATAACTGCTTGGGCTTTCTTGCTAAGCAAGTTCACATAAATAGGGTATTTAGGCATTAACTCGCTAATAAATACCTTATCGCCTAAGCCAACTAAGTGATCAGCTTCTGGAAATTCAATACTAAAAAAGTGCTCTTGGAGCCATTGCCAAAAAGGAGAATGGCCGTCTTCGTCGCTAACACCGCGCATTTCTGCGATAACAGTATCGGCAAAACGCTCGCTATGCTGAGCCATAAACAAAAAGCGTGAACGCGATAAAAATCGACCCGTTAAACCTTTACGGCTATTTTCGCGCAAAAATAATGTGCATATTTCAGAGCAACCTGTGTAGTCGTTACACATGCTTAAAATATCAACGGTGTTATATACATTTAAAGTAGGCGAGTGGTGTACTGTTTTACCTAAATGATAATGATATAAAGGCACCGATAAACCTACTGCGGCTTCTATAGCGGTTGTGCCAATAACGTCACCTGTTTCACTGTCCTCTAAAACAAATAAATAGCTTTCATCAAGTGGCTGGTTAATGTTTTTGGCAAAGCTTTTTTCAGCACGTTCAATTTTTTCTTTAAGCTGTGCATCGTCCACAGGTAAAGAGGTGAACCCATGACCGGACTCAATCGCTATTTGTTTAAGCGCGTCAAAATCATTGGCAGTAATAGGACGTAATACTTGCATTTATTGCTTGCTCCAATAGCACGCCAGTAGGCGTGCTAATTTAAACTATATTAACCGTTTACTACATCGCTAACGGCTTTTTCAAAGCGCGCTAAGCCTTCTTTAATATCTTCAAACGGGATAACTAAAGACGGTGTAAAGCGAATTACATTCATGCCCGCTACAAGGTTCATTAAACCATTATTAGCACTGGCTACTAAAAAGTCGCGTGCACGTCCTTCAAATTTGTCATTTAGTACTGCGCCAATTAATAAGCCTTTACCACGTACTTCGCTAAATACGTTGTATTTTTCGTTGATTGCGTTTAATCCGTCACGGAATAATTGCTCCCGCTCTTTAACACCGTTTAGTACGTCAGGTGTATTTACTGTATCAAATGCCGCTTCGGCTACCGCACAAGCAAGTGCGTTTCCGCCATAAGTAGAACCGTGAGTACCAATTTTTAAATGCTCAGCAATTGGTGTACGAGTGATCATAGCGCCAATTGGAAAACCACCACCCAATGCTTTTGCCGTTGTTAAAATGTCAGGAACAACCCCTAAACCTTCATAAGCGTATAAATCGCCTGTGCGACCAACACCTGTTTGTACTTCATCAAAAATAAGTAACGCGTTATGTTTAGTACAAAGTTCACGTACTTTTTTAGCAAATTCATCTGTTGGTGAAATAATACCGCCTTCACCTTGTAATGGTTCCATCATAACAGCACATGTTTTATCGCTGATCAGCGCTTCAAATGCCGCTATATCGTTAAAATCACAATGTACTATGTCAGCAGGTTTTGGACCAAAGCCGTCAGAATATGCAGCTTGCCCGCCCACAGTTACTGTAAAGAATGTGCGACCATGAAAACCTTTATTAAATGCAATAATTTGCGTTTTTTCAGCGCCATATACATCCAGTGCATAACGACGCGCTAGCTTAAGGGCTGCTTCGTTTGCTTCTGCGCCTGAGTTTGCAAAGTAAACTTTATCAGCGAATGTTGCTTCAACCATTTTTTGAGCTAAACGAAGTGCTGGCTCATTAGTCATAACATTCGATAAATGCCAAATTTTTTCGCCTTGCTCTTTTAATGCTTTAACTAATGCAGGATGACAGTGACCCAAACAGTTAACGGCAATACCACCAGCAAAATCGATAAACTCGTTATCATTTTGATCCCAAACGCGTGAACCTTCACCACGAACTGGAATGATTGCTGATGGATTATAGTTTGGTACCATTACGTCGTTAAATAAGTCTCTTGTTACTTGCATTTTTACACCTAAATTTAATGGGCTTAGATAAAAGATTAGTTGCTAACTCAAAGAAGAATATAGCCTTTATTCTTCAGCAAACACGTTATTATTTCTTGTAGAGGTCATTATCGAAGGTTAGCTATTAAAATTGCAGTGCTATTTTGTGAAAAATGATTAAAATAAAAGACAAAATAACGAAGAAAATAACCATTATGATAACTCCACAAGATGAAAAGCTACTTTCTGTACTAAAAACAAATGCTAGAGCGAGTATTTCTGACCTTGCTCGTATGCTTGACTTATCTCGTTCAACGGTACAAAGCCGTATGCTCAAACTAGAAGAAACGGGTGTAATTAAAGGCTATAGCGTTGATTATGGTGACGACTACCTCAGTAAAATGGTATCAGCTCATGTGTCTATAAAAGTAAGACAAAAATTAACAACTAAAACAAATATCGAGCTTAAGCAAATTGATGCAATTTCGCAGCTCTATGCCATAAGTGGTGAGTTTGATTTAATTGCTGTAGTACAGGCTCAAAATTTAGAGCAGCTTAGCCATTTACTAGACGATATAGGAAATCTGGATGGAGTAGAGCGCACAACATCTTCTGTTATTTTAGAAACTAAATTTAAGCGCTAGAGTCAGTGAGTTTTTGTTTTAGTCGTTAAGTGAACACTCGGTATACTTTAGGTAAGTAATAGAAAGGCTAGGGTTTGTTGATCTTTCAAGGTTGAATTTCAGTAGCCTGTTTAGTATTCAGGCAAGGCAGAGCCTATGCAGTGTGGTTACTCCCCATAAATGGGCGATAACGTAGCATTAATGCCAAACAGGCGCTGCTCAAAGGGTCCTTCCTAGGCGCTATTTACTCTTTGCTCGGTTTTTACTTATTCTTACATGGATGTAAGCCATTAGAACAACGCAGGAGCAGTTATTGAGCCCACGAGGTTACAAATCTCGCGCCGCGATTAAATAGCGCCTAGTTTGAACGAATTTTAATCCTCAAAGATCAACAGACCCTAGATATAAATGCATTAATTTAAATATTTAAGTGTACTTTTTATAAGCTAATAGCAGTAGAACATAGATTTAAATATTGAAGCCATTGATAAGATACAAAATTTTGTAAGGAGAATTTATGCTTTTTTAATATGGATGACTATACTCATTTTAATTTGTACAATATTTAGTAATGGATTATGCCTGCATATTTTTTTACCCTCTTATTGGGTTTAACTGAGCCTCTTCAGTTTGGAACAAACTTACCCACCACTGCACCTGATAATGCAGTCAACCAAGTTGAGTGTATTTTATTTGAAATGGGAGCCCCTTTTCAGCTACAAACCTTGCCATGGTTACGTGCACGTCGAGAAGTAAAGTTAGACCGCTTAGATGGTTATTTCACAACTCATTTAATGCCTGAAATGAAGGCCTATGGGCGCATATCATCCCCCATCTTTTTAGAAAGCTGGTACTGGTTTACTCATCCAGAGAGCATTAATAAACCAAAAAATAAAATGCGTTATGGTGCAGTAAGAGGGAGTTATCAGGCTAATTGGTTTAAAACTCAGAATATTATTGCTGAGGTAGAAGTAAATTCATTAGAAGAAATAGTAAATGTTATGCACCATAAGCGGATTGATAGAATTCTACTTGATTTAGACGATTTTGAATTAGCAGCCTCTAAGCTAGGCATTAATGAAGATGAGTATCAAAGAGAATTTTTTAGGTATGTGCCTTTGGGATTATTTGCTTCGCATTCACTTATTAAACGCTTCCCTAAATTTATGCAGCAGTTTGATGAAAATATAAATACTTGCGCGCAGGCTCCATTTTCACTATCAAAAAGTGAAGAAAAGCAAATACTTGATAGGTTGTCCAGTAGTGCTAAAACCTTACTAAACTTACCTAGTTTAGTAGAACAAGTTCAAATAAGTAATGAGTCTCCCTTAAGTGAATCTGAAATTAAAAAACTAGACCGGCTATGGATAAAAGAAAGTAAACAAGTTGAGCACTCTGATGGGTTAACTATGCTTAATTTACCGTTATCTAAAGTATTTAAAAAATGGCAATTACAATTTAAAGGTGTTGTTACTGAGCTGATATTGACTGATAACCAAGGAAAAAACATCGCTATTAGTAAGCTAACCAGTGACTACTGGCAAGGAGATGAAAATAAGTTTACTAAAATATTTAAACAGTCAAAAGATTTTAACTTTGATAGCGTCACATATGATGCATCAACACATCATTTTCAAGTTCAGCTAAGTTTTCCTGTTTTAGATGATAATAATAGTCATATTGGAGTGTTAATTTTAGGTGTTGATGTAGAAAAAGCACTTCATTCGTCAAACGCAAAGAGTAATTAACTCATTACCTTTCACATAAGTTAGCTAAGCTTTAATGCTTCAGCTTAGCTAACTATATGCTATGGAAGTGTTTTTTCTGAAATAGGTTTTTTTCTTATAACTTCTTTTTTGGCTTTATCAAGCTTTATAAAATAAGCATTACCGCCTATGCCTTTAAACTCTTCATCTGTAAATACAATCGTATTGTCATCAAAAAAGGTGACTGCTTCTTTTTGAGTAACAATCCCTAAGTCTATTTTTGATACATCACCAGAGAAAAACTTATCACCTTCAAAGTTTTCAAATAACCAAAGACTTGTTGAATCAAGTAAGACTAATTTTTTACGATCGGGGCTGAGCGCCGCAGAGGTTATCCAGCATAGTTTTTCAAGCGTGGTACACGTTTTAAAAGAGTCAATTAGCTCAGCATCAAAATTTGCTGCATGATCGCCCACTTTATACACTTTAGTAATACCATCGAAAGGTTCTGTGCGGTTTTTAGTAAATAAATATAAATGACGACCTAGTGCTACAAATGCTTCTAAATCAAAATTGCGGTCATTGGGTTTTATTGGACTGCCATCCATTTCAGGGTAGGTAAACTTAATTATTTCGGCTTGGGTTGTGTTTGTTTTTATATCTATAGGGTTTTCTATTTTATAAATAGTGAGCCATCTACGATCATTTTTGTTATTACCAAAATCCCCTAAAAAAAAGTGCCCAAATTTGTTTTGGGTCATGTCTTCCCAATCAATGTTTTTAGCGTTTTCAACCAAAATTTCTTTGGCGATAGAACCATCTTTGTTAAGGCGGTAAAGCTTGGGTTCGTTGCCTCCGTCGTTAATAGCCCATAGACGTTTTTGTTTATCAAATTCAATACCTGAGATTTCTTTTAATTTAGGATCAACTGAGATTTCTTTTTTACTATAAAGGGTATAGATTGAAGAACCAACAAGTGTGGCTATTATTAAAAAGATGATGGCTATAGTTATTAAAATGCTTTTTTTCAACATGAAAATTATGATATTTCAGAGTATTAAGATGCTGTGTATTATCGCTGATGAAAGTACAGAACAAAAGAATTTTATAAATTTAGGCAATACTTTTGGATTATTTAACTTTAAATTCGATTAAATAAATAATATGTGATGTACGCTTAGTTGGTTCAAATATTGCTCTGTACTACTGAGCTTTTTAAAAAAGATTGTTTATATACTAACCGCACTTTTTAAGTGCAGAAAAAATGAATTGTTGCACTGTAATAATGCGTAAATAAAGTTTTGGTTAACTTACAACGTGTTTAATGATTTTGAATGGAATCCACATCGCCTTTTTGTTTAGTTGTATGGCCTGTGGCAAAGATTAAGTACCCTTTTTGGTTTAGTTGGAGCCTGCTATGTTGAATAAACGTTTTTTTAAAACAAAAGATGAAGCTGAAGTAACCTTTGAATTTTCTCATCCAGAGGCAGAAGAAGTTTGCTTACTAGGCGAATTTAATGATTGGCAACCTGTGCCAATGAAGCTTAATAAAAAACAAGGTGTGTTTAAATTTAAGCAACGCTTACCTATCGATCAACAATTTCACTTTCGTTATTTAATAAATGGAGACATTTGGGATAACGACCACCAAGCTGATGGTTATATTGGCAATACATTTGGCACAGAAAACAGCATAGTAAATACTCAACGCATTAATTAAGGCGATTCAATGGATGCTCTTTCGCAGTTGTTTTACCTGCATGGTATTGGCTTTGAATTCACTAAGTATACAGGTGAACAGGTGTTCTTTAGCGAAGACACGCGTAAACGTGCTTTGCAATGTTGCGGTGTTGATACAAATAACGAAGCCGAAATAACTCAACTAACTTATGATTTAGATGCATCGCTTTGGCTGGATTTAGTACCCAGTGTGAGTTTGGTTGACCAAAAAAAATGCGCTTTAAAGCTTCGTATAGACGAACGTCAGCAGTATTTAGCCGCCAACATTAATGTCCCTTCTCTTGGGATTAATATAGCGGTTGAGAACCTTTATAATTTGGCAGTTACAGGTGAATATTACTTACATGGCGTTCGCTATATTGAGCTGGCACTACCCATAGATAATATGCCAATTGGCTATCATGACGCCAATGTTCAGGTAGGTGAGCAACACGCTATTACACAAATTTGGTGCGTGCCTGAGCAAGTCTATCAAGTTGAAGACACAAAGCGCACAGGGTTATCTATTCAGCTTTACACATTAAAAAATAAAGCGAATTTAGGTATTGGCGACTTTGACGATTTACTAAAGCTTACAAAATTATGCAGCTCGCAAAATATGGATTACATATTACTTAATCCACTGCATTTGTTATTTGCTGATATGCCAGAGCGCGCAAGCCCTTATAGCCCTAGTAGTCGCGCTTTATTAAACCCTCTTTATATTTCCATAGTATTAAGCGAAGACGCAGCAAATAACGAAAAGCTTAATACTCTAATGCAGCAAGATGATGTAATCGCGTTATTGCAAAGCAACGATCAGTTTATAAATTACGAAAATGTAAGCCGTATAAAGTATGCGTTATTTGAAGCGCTTTATAACCAGTTTGAACTAACAGCAAGTGATGAGCGTCGCCATGCTTTTACAGATTTTTGTAATACTCATTCAACGACGCTAAACACCCTCGAATCAGATAACGTAACGTTTGATTATTACCTGCAATGGCAAGCACATATTCAATTGGCACAGTGCCAAAAAAGTTGTGCAGAGCAAGGTATGGCTATCGGGTTAATAAACGACTTAGCCGTTGGCTGTGCGGGTGATGGAGCCGAATTTAAAAACCAAAAAATATTGTTTAGCGATGGTGCAAGTGTAGGTGCTCCACCTGATCCATGGGCCGAAGCTGGCCAAAACTGGGGGCTTCCAGCACTAAACCCTCAAAGTCTTAGTAATAATCACTACCAATTTTATCGCTCGCTCATTCGCGCAAACATGCAAAATGTAGGTGGACTTAGAATTGACCACGTAATGGCTATTAGACGCCTATGGTGGTGCTTTGAAAATAATGGCGAACAAGATGGCTGTTATGTTTACTACCCGTTTGAGTACTTACTCGCGGTTTTAAAAATTGAATCGCATATTAATCAGAGTATCGTAATTGGGGAAGATTTAGGCGTTGTACCGCCAGAGGTAAGGCAGGCTTTGGCTTCAAGCGGTATCTTTTCTAACAGCTTATTTTATTTTGAAAAACAACACAGTGGTGAATTTTTATCGGTAAATGAGCTAGCAACACATTGTTTGTTAATGATAGCCAATCACGATGTCCCCCCATTTACAGGCTGGTGGCAACATGCTGATTTAAATATTAAACAACAATACAAGCTAATTACTGATGACGAATACGCGCAATTAAAGCAACAGCGAACAGAAGAGCAGCATAGGCTACTACGTTTTATTAATCACCATGGCAATGCAACTGATCTTTTGTTACATAGCGATGCAATCGAAGTTTATAACGCACTTGCATTGTGTTTGGCGGGTTCTCAATCGCGTTTATTTGCAATACAAATAGATGATTTAGATGAGCAGCAGTATCCGGTAAATATCCCTGGGACAGATAAAGAGTATCCTAATTGGCGACGTGTATTAACGCATACCAGTGAAGAAATTTTTACCAAAAATGCCTCACTTTTAGCTGCTATCGATTCAATAAGGAAAGATTAAATGAGCAGTACAACTAATGAAAATAGTTACGATGCACAAGTACATGCATTAAGTACAGGGCGTTTTAAAGACCCATTTAGCTTTTTAGGGGCACATGAAACAAGCGCAGGTACTGAGATTCGCTTTTTCTTACCAACGGCATTAAACGTAAGCGTTACATTAAATAATAAAAATATTGAAGCACAGCGCTATCAACAAAGTGACTTATTTATAGCCAAAGTTGATGCACTACCCACTGCGCCTTATCAATGCATTGCTCAGTACACAAATAGCAGCGTTACCTTTTATGATGAATACAGCTTTGAAAGCACTCTTGATGCAGAGGCCATGTATTTATTTAACGAAGGCAGCCTTGAGCATGCTTACTCTCATTTCGGTGCACATTTTAGTACTCAACAAAACGTAGAGGGTGTGCGCTTTTGTGTATGGGCGCCTAATGCTGCAAGTGTCTCTATTATTGGTGAGTTTAACTTTTGGCAAGCGAATCGCCACTTTATGCGCTTTCACCCGGCAAGCGGTGTATGGGAGTTATTTGTACCAGGCCTTAAAGCCGACATGTGCTACAAATTTGCAATTACCGCCCAAAGCGGAGAAGTACTTGAAAAAGCCGACCCCTATGCATTTAAAATGCAACAAGCACCTGGTACTGCAAGTGTTCTGCAGTATAAACCAGAACCTATAAAGCTTGGCGAGCAGGAACTTCAAAACCGACAAAAGCGTAATCATATTGATGCGCCAATTAGTATTTATGAAGTGCATTTAGGCTCATGGCAACGCGCTGAAAACAACCGCTATTTAAGTTATGCAGAACTTGCTGACAAACTGGTTAGCTACGCCCTTGAAATGAATTTTACCCACCTGCAACTTATGCCAATAAGTGAATACCCATTTGATGGTTCGTGGGGTTATCAACCCGTTGGTTTATTTGCTCCTACTAGCCGTTTTGGCGACTACAACAGCTTTAAATACTTTGTAGAGCAGTGCCACAAAGCTAATTTGGGTATTTTACTTGATTGGGTACCTGGGCATTTTCCTAGTGATCCGCATGGCTTGCACCGATTTGATGGCACACATTTATATGAACATGCCGATAAGCGGCAAGGTTTTCATCCTGATTGGAATACCTACATTTATAATTATGACCGCCCTGAGGTTAAAAGCTTTTTAATTTCAAATGCTATGTACTGGTTACATCAATTTGGTTTAGATGGTCTGCGTGTAGATGCCGTAGCCTCTATGTTGTATTTAGATTACAGCCGAAAAGAAGGTGAGTGGATCCCTAACTGCTACGGCGGGCGCGAAAACTTAGGTGCAATAGAGTGCTTAAAACAAGTCAATATGCGCAGCTACAAAAACAACCCGGGCATTATGATGGTGGCCGAGGAGTCAACAGCATGGCCAGGCGTTACCCAAAGTGTTGAGCATAACGGTTTAGGTTTTGGCTATAAATGGAATATGGGCTGGATGAACGATAGCTTGCATTACATGCAACACGACCCGCTTTATCGTCAGCATCATCATCACGAAATGACTTTTTCGATGGTATATGCCTTTAGTGAAAACTATATATTGCCATTAAGTCACGATGAAGTAGTACACGGAAAAGGCTCGTTAATTGAAAAAATGCCAGGCGATGATTGGCAGAAATTTGCAAACTTACGCGCTTACTACGCATTTATGTGGGCACATCCGGGTAAAAAGCTCTTATTTATGGGCGGCGAAATTGCACAGCGAAAAGAGTGGGGGCACGATCATTCTATCGATTGGCATTTACTTGAGCACCAAAGCCATAACGGGGTAAAGCAAACCGTAAAAGCGCTCAATACCGTTTATAAAAACCAACCCGCGTTGTATGAGTTAGATTCGAGTGCGGCAGGTTTTACCTGGATAGATAACAATAACAATCAGCAGAGCATTTTAAGCTTTGTTCGCTATGCTAAAAACGCAAAAGACTTTGTGGTTGTTATTGCTAACTTTACCCCCGCGTCATATGAAAACTACGTTATTGGCGTACCAAGTAAAGGGCGTTACAAGGTTATTTTAAATACTGACGATACTCAGTTTTTTGGCTCAGGCGTTGAGGTAACTAAAGATTCATCGCAGATAGT
This sequence comes from Pseudoalteromonas sp. SWYJ118, assembly GCF_015864505.1. Classification (NCBI taxonomy): domain Bacteria; kingdom Pseudomonadati; phylum Pseudomonadota; class Gammaproteobacteria; order Alteromonadales; family Pseudoalteromonadaceae; genus Pseudoalteromonas; species Pseudoalteromonas sp. SWYJ118. The sequence continues at coordinate 74,289 of NZ_JADYXC010000003.1, forward strand.
TAATGCTATCGATGAGTCAAACCATGGCTTTAAACACAGTATTTCAATTGCCATTGGTGGCTTAACCACTGTTTACTTACAAAAGGTTGATGATGAGTAACCAATTTGATGTAGCCCCTGGTAATGTAGAGCCGTTAGGTTCTAGTGTTATTAATAACGGGGTTAACTTTGCGCTTTACGCACCAGGTGCAAGCCAAGCTTATGTGTGTTTGTTTGACAAAAGTGGCCATTCAGAAATCCTAAAAATGGCGATGAATATCAACGAAGGTGGCATTTGGAGTATTCATATTTCGCCATTAAGCGCAGGCGCACTTTATGGCTTTAGAGTTGAGGGTGAATATAACCCTAAAAATGGTCAATTATTTAACGAAAATAAGCTACTTATAGACCCGTACGCAAAAGACTTGTTTGGTGAGTTTACTTGGAGCGAACGCCATTACGGGCAAATGCCAATTGGCACTAAAAGCACCGTAAATAATGCCATTGATATACCTAAATCAAAAGTAGCGGCTCCTACTTTGTATGCGCATAAAAAGCCAAACCACCGTTGGTCAAACACGGTTATTTACGAGTGTCATGTTAAGGGCACAACGTGTCGTCATCCTAAAATACCTAAATCTCTTCAAGGAAAGTTTTTAGGGTTAAGCCACCCAAGCTTTATTGAGCACTTACAAAGCTTTGGCGTTACAGCAGTTGAGCTTTTACCTGTTCATTCATTTATTAGTGAGCAATTTTTAACTGCAAAAGGGCTGCAAAACTATTGGGGTTATAACACGCTTAACTTTTTTACCCCTCATAAAGACTATTTGGTAAACGACGATATAAACGAGTTTAAGCAAATGGTGCGTGAGCTTCATGCAGCCGACATAGAAGTGATTTTAGATGTTGTTTATAACCATACAGCAGAGGCGGGGGCAGATGGCCCTATATTATCGCTAAGAGGCTTTGATAACTTAGCGTATTACCGCACAGTAGAAGGGCAGCCTGATGTATATATAAACGATACTGGCTGTGGAAATACCATAAATATTGACCATCCTAAAACCCTGCAATTGGTACTCGACAGCCTTCGTTATTGGGTTGAGGTAATGGGGGTTGATGGTTTTAGATTTGATTTAGCGACCATTTTAGGGCGCTCGAAAGCAGGCTTTAGCTCTGCACATACTTTTTTACAAGTGGTAGCTCAAGACCCAGTGCTAAACAAGGTTAAGCTAATAAGTGAGCCTTGGGATATAGGCCCTGGTGGCTATCAGTTGGGTGCATTTCCACCGCCATGGCGAGAATGGAACGATCAATACCGCGATGTAATTAGGCGTTTTTGGCAAAGTGAAACAGGCATTATTGCAAGCGTTGCAAAACGTTTGCATGGATCGTTTGATATTTTTGAGCACAGCCAGCGTGGACCACTCAATAGTATTAACTTTATAACGAGTCATGATGGTTTCACGCTTGCTGATTTAGTGAGTTATGAGGAAAAACATAACGAAGCTAATGGTGAGCAAAATCGAGACGGGCACAGTGCAAATCACTCGTTTAACTGCGGAGTAGAAGGCTTTACCAGTGACTCAAAAATAAATGCACTGCGCTTACAACAACAAAAAAACTTTTTACTTACTTTGATACTCTCAAAAGGTGTACCCATGATTGCCGCTGGCAGCGAAATGGCGCACTCGCAAGGGGGTAATAACAATGCCTATTGCCAAAATAATCGTACGAGTTGGCTTGCCTGGAAAGATTCTCAGCTTAATCATTCGCTAACACGATTTATTGATGACGCGTTAAAAATTAGACGCGCACACAGTGCGTTTAAGCACAGTGTATTTTTAGATGATATAGACGAGCGTTTTACCGTTAAGTGGTTTACCGAACAAGGTAAAACCATGACTGACGCGCATTGGCATGAAGATACCAGGCAGTTTTTAATGTATAGCTTACTTGATAAGCAAAACAATCATGCATTACTGATGGTCTTTAATGCCAGTAAAAAAACAGTTTTTTGCCAAATGCCGCCTTCGCCTATTAATGCGCCGTGGCAAATGGTTTTATCAAGTGTAAATAATGCATCTGTGAGTAGTAATGAAGATGCGATGGTTGAAATTTCAGCACAAAGTAGTTGGGTTTTTAGTGCTAATTTAGAGGATGTAAGTCATGGCTAAACAAAGTGAACAAGTATGTGTAGTAAAGGGCTGGCAAGAAGGTCCTGTTATAGATGAAAGTACGCTTAAAGATGACTTAACACGGCATTTTTATTATACCCTCGGCCGCGATAAAGTTGGCGAGTCGCAGCATTATTTATATCACGCATTAGCGCTTACTATTCGCGACAGACTTGTTGCGCGTTGCAGAGAAACAAACCAGCAAATTAAGCAAAATAAACGCCGTAAAACAGCCTATTTATCGCTTGAGTTTTTAATGGGGCGTGCGCTTGGTAATGCCGTTTTAAATTTAGATTTAGACGAGCAAGTAAGTTCAGCGCTACAAGAATACTGTACAACAATAGAAACGATTGAAGATGCCGAGCACGACGCAGGCTTAGGTAATGGTGGTTTAGGCCGCTTAGCTGCTTGTTTTTTAGATAGCTGTGCTAGTTTGGCATTACCGGTAATTGGTTATGGCCTTCGTTACGAATACGGCATGTTTAACCAATCAATCAAAGATGGCAATCAAATTGAGCAACCAGATAATTGGCTACGCGAAGGGCACCCGTGGGAGTTAAGCGCACCAGAGCACGCTAAACGTGTTAAATTTGGCGGCTACGTGCAAAGTTACACAGATAAATTTGGCCGAGAGCATCGCCAGTGGATGAGCTCACAAGATGTATTAGCAGTCCCTTACGATGTCCCCGTCCCGGGTTATAAAAACAATATTGTAAATACGCTACGCTTATGGAAATCAGAAGCGACGGATGAATTTAACTTAACCGAATTTAATGCCGGTAGTTACTCAGAAGCCGTTGCACAAAAAAACCTAGCTGAACAAATTACCATGGTGCTGTATCCAAACGATAGCAGCGAAAATGGTAAAGAGCTTAGGTTGCGCCAACAATACTTTTTATCGTCTGCGAGTATTCAAGATGTAGTAGATCAATGGGTTTCTCAACATGGCGAGAGTTTTAGTGACTTTGCTGATTTTCATGTTTTTCAGTTAAACGATACGCACCCAAGTATTGCTGTTGCAGAGCTGATGCGCATTTTAATTGATGATTACGAACTTGACTGGAACGATGCTTGGCAAATCACCACTAAAACAATGGCTTACACAAACCATACGCTACTTCCTGAAGCGCTTGAAAAGTGGTCTGTTTCGTTGTTTTCAAAACTATTACCACGCATTTTAGAAATAGTTTACGAGATAAACGCACGCTTTTTAGCACAAGTTGCACAGCAATGGCCAGGTGATGTTAATAAACAGCGTGCCTTATCGTTAATTGAAGAGGGCGACGAGCCGCAAATTCGTATGGCTTACTTAGCCATTGTAGGTAGTTACTCTGTAAACGGCGTAGCGGCACTGCATACCGAACTTTTAAAAGCGGGCTTATTTAAAGAGTTTTACGCGCTGTGGCCAGATAAATTTAATAACAAAACAAATGGTGTTACACCAAGACGTTGGCTTGCGCATTGTAATCCTATTTTAAGTGAATTAATCAGCGAAAAAATTGGTCATGGCTGGGTTAAAGACTTTTCAACAATTAGTGACCTACGCCGCTTTTATGACGACAAAGCATTTCATGGGCAATGGCAAAATGCTAAACGTGAAAACAAACAACGTTTAGTTGATTTAGTTAAGGCGCGCTGCGATGTAGATTTTGATGTATCAATGATGTTTGACGTACAAGTAAAACGTATTCACGAATACAAACGTCAGCTATTAAACATACTTCATGTGATTCATTTATACGACCGTATTCGCCGTGGTGATACCCAAGGGCTTGTTCCTCGCTGTGTTTTATTAGGTGGTAAAGCAGCGCCGGGTTATTACATGGCTAAAAAAATCATTAAGCTTATTAATAACGTGGCAGAGGTTATAAATAAAGACCCGTTAGCAGCCCCGTATTTACGCGTCGCCTTTTTACCTAATTACAACGTAACCGCTATGGAAGTGATTTGTCCTGCAACCGATTTATCAGAGCAAGTATCTACCGCAGGTAAAGAAGCATCTGGTACTGGCAACATGAAGTTTATGATGAATGGTGCATTGACGATAGGCACGCTAGATGGTGCTAACATTGAAATTAGAGACGCTGTTGGTGCTGATAACTTCTTTTTGTTTGGCGCACAAGCGCATCAAATTGATGATATTAAATCGCGTTACAACCCTGAGCACTTAATCGCACAAAATAGTGATTTAAATAATGTAATGCAACTACTCGAAAGCGGTCATTTTAATTTGTTTGAACCGTGCTTATTTGACGATATAACCAATGCAATTAAAAGCCCGCACGATCCATGGCTTGTAGCTCACGATTTTGAGAGTTACGTAGCTGCTCAAAAAGAAGTAGATAAAGCGTACGCAGATCAAACCTACTGGACACAAATGAGTATTTTAAATACGGCAGCCAGTGGAATGTTTTCAAGTGATAGAACCATAAGCCAATACAGTGAAGACATTTGGCATTTAGAACCCCTCAATATTAGTGAAACAGACTTAACGACAACTAAAAGCCATGCCACTAACAGCCTAGACTAAATGGAGAGAGTATTATGCCTAATTATGCAAATCGCTACATAAGTAGCTTAACCCGAGAAACTTACGCGTTAATACTGGCAGGGGGTCGCGGTTCTCGCCTGCATGAGCTAACCGACTGGCGAGCAAAGCCCGCAGTTTACTTTGGTGGTAAGCATCGAATTATCGATTTTCCACTATCAAACTGTATTAACTCGGGTGTGAGACGCGTTGGTATTGCCACACAATATAAGTCGCATTCACTCATTCGCCATGTAAACCGCGCATGGGGGCACTTTAAAAAAGAGCTGGGTGAGTCGGTTGAAATACTCCCTGCATCTCAGCGCCAAGGTGATGATTGGTACTGTGGAACCGCAGATGCTGTTTTTCAAAATATAGATATTATTCGTCACGAATTGCCTAAATATGTGATGATTTTGTCTGGAGATCATGTGTATCGCATGGACTATGGTGCTTTACTGGCTGAACATGTGCAAAAAGGCGCAGATATGACCGTATGTTGTATTGAAGTGCCCGTAGAGGAAGCCGCAGATACGTTTGGTGTAATGACTGTTGATGAGCAAAACAGAGTGTGTCGTTTTGATGAAAAACCAGCAATGCCTAGCTCTGTACCGGGTAAGCCAGGTACTTGTTTAGCATCAATGGGGAATTACATTTTTAATACAGAGTTTTTGTTTGAGCAACTTAAAAAAGATTCTGAAAATGAAGGCTCAGGCCGCGACTTTGGCCACGATATTATTCCGGCGATTATAGAAGATCATAATGTATTTGCTTTTCCATTTAGAGATCCAGACCAAGAAGGGCAACCTTACTGGCGCGATGTAGGTACGCTAGATTCGTTTTGGGAAGCTAATATGGAGCTGGTAATGCCAGAGCCACAACTTGATTTATACGATCCGACATGGCCAATATGGACATATCAAGAGCAACTACCGCCTGCTAAATTTATTTTTGATGACGATGACAGACGCGGTATGGCATTAGACTCTACTGTGTCGGGTGGGTGTATTATTTCGGGCTCTGCAGTAAGGAAGTCTTTATTGTTTTCTAATGTCCATGTTCGTTCTTTTTGTACCATTGAGCAGTCTGTTATTTTACCTGGCGCCATTATTAATCGAGGCTGTAAAATTAAGCGTGCGATAATAGACAGAAGCTGTGAAATACCTGCAGGTCTTGAAATCGGTTTTGACAAAAAAACAGATGAAGAAAACGGCTTTAGGGTATCTAAAAAAGGCATCGTTCTTGTTACCCGTGATATGCTTACTGAGCTTGCAAAAAAGTTAGAGCGCCAGGCGCGTGAGAATAAAAAGCTAGCGTAAAATACGTTAAATATTAAGCACGACAACAAAGCTTGCTCATTTATGAGCAAGCCCACACAGATTTAAAGGAAGTAGTAAATTAATGCATGTATTAATGGTTGCAGCAGAAAATGACGCGTTACCGGGCGCAAAAGTAGGTGGTGTTGCAGATGTAGTGCGCGATGCTCCTAAAGCACTCGTCAAAAAAGGTATAACGGTTGATGTTGTTATTCCTGACTACGGGTTTGAGCCGCTTGAGCGTATTTATATAGGTGAAGTAACCGTTGCATTTAATGCTCAACCGCATGTATTAACACTTTTCAAAATAGAGCAACCACAAAGTAATGTAAGCCAAATTGTTATTAGCCACCCATTATTTAGTGAATCAGGCAGTGTATATTGCAATGACGCGCCGGGGAGGCCATTTGCAACCGATGCCACAAAATTTGCTTTATTTAATGCAGCTGTTTGTGAAGCATTATTGCAAGGTGTATTAAAGCGCCCAACAGCGCTACATTTACATGATTGGCACAGCGCTTGCGTTGCAGTTTTACTCAAGTTTGAGCCACGTTATAGCTCACTTAACACCTTACATATTGCCTACACGGTGCATAATATTGCACTGCAAGGGATAAGACCTTTTAAACACGACGACTCAAGCTTAGAGGCGTGGTTTCCGTCACTTAGTTATAATGGCCAACAAATATGCGATCCGCGTTATCCGCATTGCTTTAACCCTATGCGCAGTGCAATTAACCTATGCGATAAAGTACATGTTGTATCGCCAACCTACAGCCAAGAGGTTCTTGAACCTAGCAATTACGAGCATGGCTTTTTTGGTGGTGAAGGGCTTGAGCAAGATCTTCAAAACGCAGCAAGCCAAGGTAAGCTTGTTGGTATTTTAAATGGCTGTGAATACCCAAGTAACACTTTAGAGGGGGTTACAATCGCTGATTTTTATAGCCAAGCAGAAAACACATTGTTTGGCTGGATGGCAAATAACGAGCAGTTACAAAGCGGCTATTATATTGCCCATCAACGACTACAACAATTTAAAGCTACGGCTAATGATGGGCCACTAGTCACAAGCGTTGGCCGACTTACAGAGCAAAAGGTTTTGTTATTGTGCCAGCAGGTAAATGGAACTTTAGCTATTGATAAAGTGTGCCAAGTAATTAATGAATATAACGGTAGGCTTATTATTTTAGGCTCGGGTGACAAAGAACTCGAGAGCATATTTACCAAAGCAATGGCACGTAATTCCAATCTTTTATTTTTGAAAGGTTATGGTCAAGGTGTTGGCGATTTAATGTATCAACTAGGTGACTTGTTTTTAATGCCAAGCTCGTTTGAACCTTGTGGTATTAGCCAAATGCTGGCAATGCGTGCGGGGCAACCGTGTTTAGTTCACAGTGTAGGCGGATTAAAAGACACGGTAAAGCATCATGAAAATGGATTTAGTTTTAATGGCGATACGTTGGCAACGCAAACGAGTAATTTAATTAGCTGTTTAGACGAAACTCTCTTAATTAAAAAGCAGAATCCTAAAAAGTGGCATAAAATAAAGCACAGCGCAGAGCAAATGCGTTTTTCGTGGCCACAAGTGGCAGCTGATTATATAACAACCTTATATAGGTAAATCGTTACTGTATTTCAAAGTTTAGTGACAATTGTGCCTGCTTAGGGTTTAATTACTTAGTATTATATAAAAACTAAGAAGTAGGTAATGTGTCTGTATTTGTTGCAAGGCAAGCAATATTCAATAGAAGTAAAAAAGTAGTAGCCTATGAGCTACTTTTTCGTGATAGTCCTAAAAATTATTTTCCTGATATTGCCGAAGGCCAAGCAACAGCAAGGCTTATTATGGAAAATCAACTTAACTTAGGCACACGTCATATTACATCAGGTAAAAAGGCGCTCATTAATATAGGGCCAGAATCTTTAAAACTCGATTTATGTGCTTTTTTACCATGCCAAGACGTTGTAATTGAGTTACTCGAAACCATAGAACCCAACGACGATAACTATGAACTATGCCGAGGTTTATTTCATAGTAACTACAAACTTGCACTCGATGACTTTGTATATAAACCACAATGGGATCGTTTCTTAAAGCTTGTTAAACTCATTAAGTTTGATATTGCAATTACACCTCTTAGCGAAATACAGCCCATAATTAATAAGTTACAATCGCATAAACAAATAAAAATACTAGCCGAAAAAATAGAAACCCAAGACGATTACAAGCTCGCCTTTGATATGGGGTTTGATTATTTTCAAGGCTATTTTTTTGCAAAACCCACCATGATCAAACAAAATGACATCGACTATAACTATGGTTTAGTCGTCGCTATTTACGCCGAAATAATGAAAAACAGTCCAGATATAAAAGCTATATCTGGACTGTTTGAGCTTGATGCTGCGCTTGCATATAAATTGCTGCGTTTAATAAACAGCGGTGTGTTTCCTATACAAAGCGAAATATCATCGCTCAAGCAAGCGCTTGTGTATTTAGGGCATGAACGCCTTAAAAAGTTTGTGAGCCTTATTGTTACTGCTCATACAGCGGGTAAAAAGCCTGCAGAGTTAATGCAAGTGTGTATTGTACGTGCTCGTTTTTGTGAGTTGTTAGCAAAAAATGTTGATAAAAGCCAGTCAGGCGAAGCATTTTTAACTGGGTTATTTTCACTGCTCGATGCAATCCTTGATCAACCAATGAGCTTACTTGTTGAAAAGCTCCCTTTCCCTGATGAAATAAAAACGGCATTATTAGGGGATAAAAACACACTTTATTATATTTTGAACGTTGTTAAAGCATACGAAACAGGAAGCTGGTGGGCACTTGAACAAGCTGTACTTTTGCTAAATATAGACAGTGCTATACTTCCTCCACTTTACCAGCAGTCAGTCGATTGGGCTGACAGTTATAAGAATAATATTTAACGGATAATAGCTTTAATGCGCAATTATAATATGGACTTTATTCGCGGCGTTGCCGTGCTTGGCCTAGTTTACATGAATGCTTACGCCTTCGGCCTTTTTGAATACGGGTATACCTCTTTAACTAATCCTCCTGTTAGCGACTCAATTATTCACACCTTTAGCAGTTTGTTTGTAGACGGGCGTTTTAGAACACTGTTTAGTTTGCTTTTTGGCGCCGGGCTTTATATTCAGTGGCAACGTTATAAGTCTGAATTGCAGTTAAAAAGCAGGCTCTATTGGTTAATCCTCTTTGGTTTAGCGCATGGTTTTTTACTTTGGGCAGGTGATATTTTATTTGTTTACGGTGTATCTGGCTGGTTTGTTATTAAATATTTAGAGAGTAATAGCAACGTACTTTTAAAAAGAGGGCTTGAATTTATTCTGTTATCGGGTGTAGCTACCGTGCTTGTTATATCTAGCGCACCCGATGAAGTAATTTACCGCGATTCAGCACAGTTTATAGATTTATATAACCCGCACTATATTGATTACTTTATTAGTAACCTCGCCATGAACACATTGATGCTTGTTATGGTGCCAATAATGATAATGTGGATGTGCGTGGGTCTTATGCTCATTGGTATTTATTTATATAAACAAGATGTTTTTAGTAAAGGCTTAACGACTCAGCAATTAATAATTTGCGTTGCAATAACCATTATTTTTTGTGGTGTTAGGCTTTATGCATCACAGCTTAGTGGCAGCTTAGGGTATGGAGTGCAAGAATTTGTAAATATGTTTGCGGCGCTAGGTATGGCTACGCTTTATATTCATTTAATTGTTAAATTTTGCAATAACAAGGCACACGTCGGCACGCTTATTCAACAAGCAGGGCGCTTAGCATTTACTTTATATATTAGCCAAACACTCATGCAATTATTGTTATATAAAGTGCTATTTACGCACTGGGTACTCAGTTTTGATCGTATTGATTACTGGTTAGTAGCAACGGGTTTAGTTGTGCTGCAGCTCATATTTACCTTTATATACAGCCGCTATTTTAATCAAGGTCCGCTTGAATATGTATGGCGTAAATTAACGAAAGCAAAAATTAGTGCTTAAACGTCTATAAATAGTAAATTAGGGGCGAAAAAATAGTGTGGGTGGTTTACACTACTCGCCTTAAAAATTACTACGCTATAAGTGCCATGACCGAATTAAAACGTTTAAATAAATTTATTAGTGAAACAGGATTTTGTTCACGCCGCGAAGCCGATAAATATATTGAGCAAGGTCGTGTCAGTGTTAATGGCTACTCACCAGAAATGGGCGTAAAAGTAGCCGCTACCGATGTTGTATTAATTGATGGTAAACCGCTTAAAGCGACGCCAAAGCGCGTTTACATTGCCTACAATAAACCTGTTGGCATAACGTGTACTACCGAAAGTAAAATTCAAAGTAACATTATACGAGCGGTAAATTATCCTACACGTATATTCCCAATAGGGCGCTTAGATAGACCGTCTGAAGGGCTTATATTTTTAACTAACGAAGGCGACATCGTTAATAAGATTTTGCGTGCAGGTAATAATCACGAAAAAGAATACGTTGTTACTGTAGATAAACCGCTTAATCGTCAGTTTGTTACAAAAATGGCGAATGGCGTGCCTATTTTAGATACCGTCACTAAAGAATGTAAAGTAACGCAAAATGGCCCAAAAGAATTTAAAATAGTACTTACCCAAGGTTTAAACCGTCAAATACGCCGTATGTGTGAGTATTTAGGCTACGAAGTTGTAACGCTAAAGCGTACGCGCATAATGAACGTAACACTTAAAGGTTTAAAAGTAGGGCAGTGGCGTCACTTGTCAGATATTGAAATGGCGCAAATAAACGATTCAATTTCTGATTCTGGTAAAACCCAAGAGCACTCGCTTGATACTAATAAGCAATCAGAAAATAATGCACCTTTAGCACCTAAAAAACGTGATTTTCAGGGCGAAAACCCACGACGCTTTAATAATGGTGATCGAAATAATGAGCGTAGTACTGAGCGAAATACAAATCGTAACTCTGAGCGCAGCAACGCTAACGCAGAGCGCAAAAATGAGCGCAGTAATACTCCTTACCAAAAGCGTTCTACAACGTATGTGGGTAAGCCAAAAAGCATTAAAGAGAACAAGTCGTCTAATGCTAAATCAGACTCAAAACCAAGCTCGGATCGTATTCTCAGTCTAAAAAAATAATATGCAGCTAAGTGGTATTCTACTACCACTGTATTTCTTGTACTATTTTACCAAGTGGGCTTTTAACGCCCACTAAGTTTATGTTGTTATTTTGCAAACCCACCAATCTACCTTTATCTAAATACCATCTAAAAGTGTGCTTTTTGTAGCTTTTTAAATCCAGTACAGTCAGTTTTGCGCAACTGTATTCATAATCAGTTGGACAAGTACTTACTTCGAGTAACTGATATTCTTGCTGCCATATATTATCGCCGTATTTATTAGCCAGTAACTTTACTGAAATACATACTGACGTCCACAACCATAAGTAAATTAAAATAGGTAAACCAATTGGTATAAATACTGAGCGGAATTTCCCGTGTTCAACAATATAATCCTTAACCGTATGTTTAAATTCAAAGTTATTATTGTATTTTTTATATAGGTGCCTAAATAAAGCAACCGATAACACTATTGTCATTATTGGAAATAACGTAAATGTTAAGGTGTTATATATACCATTGGGAATAAAAGCGGGATCGGCTTGTTCATCCCATGCAAGTAAAACCAGTGGAGTAGCCGTTGCTAAAAGTAGCAGAGCGCTGTTGAATAGTTGTTTAAAGGTCACAGGGGATTCACTTATAAAATACTGCTTGTATAAAGCCCAAATTAGCGCTTAATGTTTAGCTATTGAATGCTAAAGCCAATATAAAATAAGAGTATACCTAAATAAATTGTAATCGCCGATAACGAGTTTTTAGAGCGCAGGCGCTTAACAAGGTCGCGTGTGCCATCAACCATACCGGAAATAACCAGTAGTATGCCCCCTGTAAAACGGTAGTTGTTTAAGTTCACGTTACCACTATCGTCAGTTATAAAGCGTAAATAACCAAAAAGTATAAAAAGACTGCCTGCTATTAGTACTGCAATTTTAAAGTTTTCCAAGGCTTTTCCATAATATTGAGTTAGATATTAAAACGCCACTGAGTCTAGTCAGTGGCATTTAACTATATTACGAATTTAGTATTTATCCATATTTACTTTGCAAAACCACCTAGAGGCTTTAATAGAAGTGGTGACAGTGCAGCATGTTTATCGGTTAGTTCTTTAGGTAAATCACCCAAATGAACCATACGTGTTGGTGTTGCTGCAGCAATCCAGCGCTCTGCATGATCATCCCAGTTTTGAATGTGGATATGCGATGCTTCTAAATCTCTAAAGCGCTCATAAACCATAATATCGCCATCGTCAGACATGTAATATTGGTAATTTAGTGTACCAGGCTCTGTTTTTGCACGTTCTACTTGTGAATTCATTACTTCACGAAAGGCATCTAACTGGCCAGGGTTTAGCTTGGCTTCAACAATCCAGCCAAAATTATCAAATGTCGTATCACCGTTTTTGTTAATTTGACTCGTTTGTTCTTCTTCGCGAGAAAAGCCACCAAATGGTTTTAGCCAAAGAGGGCTTAAAGCCGCATGACGCTCACGAACATCATCAGGTAATTCGCCTAAATGCACCATGCGTGTAGGTGCAGCAGCCGCCATCCAACGTGCTGAATGATCGTCCCAATTTTCAATATGTTCGTGTGAAGAGTCTGCATCAGCAAAGCGTTCGTAAACTAAAACATCGCCAGCATCAGACATATAATATTGATAATTTTTAGTGCCAACTTCATTAAGTGCGCGATTAACTTGTGAATTCATCACCGCTTTAAAGTTTTCAAGTTCACCAGCATTAAGTTTAGCTTCTACTATCCATCCAAAATTTTTAAACATGACTTTCTCTACTTAAATAAATTGCCTCTGTATAAGTGAGGCTAAAAAGTTAAAGGCAATTTCTATCGCCCTAGTTAGCATACCTATCGCTTAATTGGTAAGTGCTTAGATAACGAAGCTAAGTGTACAGAGTATTTAAATATTGATAATAATCGCATTTACTTAATCAGTTTATAGTAAATGTATATAATAGTGGTTAGCCTATTTTGCAGGCCATTTAAATTTTTAAGTTAAAATTGCTTTATAGACGTGTTGTTAAGCTATTTACAAGTACACTTAGTTATATGAAGGGTAAGCTGTTAAGATGCGCCGTCTTAATAATGTAGAAAGGTTATAGAAGTAACATGTCAAAATTTTTCTTTATGGGTAAGCCCGACATAATGGGTAAAAATAACAGTAATGGATTTGCGCCAAATCGTACCGCAAAGGTAGGCACAGAGTTGCACCCGTTAACGCTAATTGTAAACTCAGCTGAACGACAATCAGAAATAGAAGCAATACTAGAAGAGCATTCGCTGTTTGCTTCAATTGAAGTTAAAGCAGACGTACCAGAAGATATTCGCGAACTAGACTTTGCGCTTAGCAAGTCAACACCACAAGTATTTGATAAAGTACCAGAGCGTAACGCACCTTGTGTATGTGGTAGCGGCAAAAAATATAAGAAGTGTTGCGGTTAGTTTCTTAACAACTAAATATGTAGCCTTTCTTTTTTCATCGGTATTAAATAAAAATGCCACAGGATTTTGAGCCTGTAGCATTTTTTAATGTTAACCAATTATATGTTTAACTACTTACGTGGCTCGTAATCAATTCTAAATATAACCGTGTAAAGTACTGGCACTACAATGAGGGTTAGTATGGTAGCAAAGCCTAAACCAAACATAATCGTTACCGCCATTGACTGAAAAAACACGTCAAATAACAGCGGGATCATACCCAAAATAGTCGTTATAGCTGCCATTGCAACTGGTCGCACACGGCTCACACCAGAGTCAAACACGGCTTCATAGGGCGATTTACCTTCCCTTAATTCAAGATTTATTTGATCAACTAATACAATACCGTTTTTAATTAGCATACCGCTTAAGCTTAACAAACCAAGTAGCCCCATAAAGCTAAACGGCGCATTCATAGCTAACAAACCCGCGCTTACACCAATAATAGCCAACGGCACAGTTGCCCAAATAACAAGTGGCTGTTTGAGCGAGTTAAAAAGTAGTACGGTTACTGCAAACATAGCTAAATAACCCAGCGGTAATGAGCCAAATATTGCTTTTTGCGCCTTGCTTGATGACTCAAACTCGCCGCCCCATTCTAGTTGGTAACCACGCGGTAGTTCCATGTTCTCTATCGGACCGCGAATACGGGCAAATAGTTTTGCAGGTGTTTCATCCCCTAATACATTATTATCGGCCATTACTGTAATAGTACGTTTGCGATCGCGGCGCATTATTAGGCTGTCTTCCCACTGCACATCAAATTCGTCTACAACTTGAGTCACTGGTACAAATACACCAAGAACTGGGCTGTATATTTGAAGGTCGTGTACGCTTTCTACGTTTAAGCGCTCGTTAGCAGGAGAGCGAGCAATAATGGGTAGCAATTGCGTGCCATCGCGATATACGCCCACTTGTTTACCCGATAAGCTCGTTAGTAATACATTGTCTAAGTCTGATTTACTAATGCCTAATCGACGTGCTTTTTGCTCGTTAAATTGCGGGCGAATCATTTTAGTACGTGCGCGCCAGTCATCACGAATATTATAGGCGCCATCGTCGCTACCAATCAATTCTTCGGCTGTAGCAGCGAGTTGTCTTAAAATAACAGGATCAGGGCCCGAAAAACGTGCTTCTATTTTTGCATCAGTAGAGGGGCCAATTTCCATCGGTTTAATTTTAAGCTGTGCAGAGAGTGCATGATTGCTTGAGTAATCACGCACTGTTTGCATTACAGTTGCTACGGCTTCTCTGTCGGCAACACGAATAATTAATTGCCCGTACGCGGGATATGATTTTTCTGGCGCGTAGGTAAGCATAAAGCGCGGTGCACCTTGGCCTGTTGTACTTGTTACTTCTTCAACAAGGTCTTCTTTTTGTAAAAACTCTTCAAGTTTTTTAACGCCCTCAAGGGTTGATCGAATATCAGAGCCTTGCTCTTGCCAGTAATCTACATAAAACATAGGTGTATTAGAGGCAGGAAAAAACGACTGTTTTACAGAGCCAAAACCAATAACCGCAGTACACAGTAAAACAACCATTAATATAAGCGTGGTTTTTCTAAAGTGCAGCGCTAAATCTAAAATCGCTTTGTAACCATTAAAAATAAAGCCTTTGTATGGGTCTTCATCTTCTTGGCCTTCTTCGTTTTTAAATTCGTTTTCTTTAAACATTAAATTGGCAAAAAATGGCGTTAGCGTAATGGCTGTTATCCAGCTTAATAAAAGCGAAATAAACAACACCCAAAACAAGCTACCGGCAAATTCACCACTGGCATCAGAGCTTAAACCAATTGGCGCAAATGCAGTTACTGCAATAACTGTTGCACCTAGTAAAGGCCATTTTGTTTGCTCAACAATATTAACAGCCGCTTTGAGTTTTGTTTGGCCACGTTTGAGGTTTATCAGTATGCCTTCGGTGACGACTATTGCGTTATCGACCAGCATACCAAGAGCAATAATAAGTGCCCCAAGCGATATACGTTGCAAGTCGATAGCAAACAACTTCATAAATATAAACGTACCCAGTACAGTAAGCAGTAAAATACCACCAATTAAAATGCCGCTTTTTAAACCCATAAATAACAGCAGTACAACAATAACAATCGCAATGGCTTCAAGTAAGCTGATAATAAAACCATCAACCGATTTTTGAACCTCTTGTGGTTGGTTGTATACCGAATTTATGTGAATACCATGAGGGCGTTGATATTCAAGTGATGCTAAATGCTCGTCTATGTTTTTACCCACATCAACCACGTTAACACCCGACATAAACGACACGCCAATAAGTAAAGCTTGCTGAGAGTTATAACGAATAATGTTATTTGGTACTTCTGCGTACTCTCTGTAAACCTTTGCTACATCGCCTAAATAAATAAGCTCATTGGCACCTGATTTTGAAATTAATAAGGTTTCGAGCTCTTTTACATCTTTAAATTCACCAGTAGGATGCAAGCGAATTGATTCATCGCCCACGCGAATTTTACCCGCGTTAGATACCGTATTTTGCGATTGCAATAACTGGAATATATGGCTTGGCGCAATACCTAATTGAGCGAGTTTACGCGTAGAAACTTCAACCATTACTTGCGCTTGTTGTTGGCCCGCAACGGTTACTTTACTAACGCCTTTAACCAATACCAGTTCGCGCTTTAAAAAATCGATGTAATCTTTAAGCTCATCATACGAATAACCATCGCCGGTTACCGAATACATAACACCGTAAACATCGGCAAAGTCGTCCAAAATAGTGCTTGGGTAAACACCACTGGGTAATGACGGAGAAAGGTCGTTAATTTTACGACGCATTTCATCCCAAATTTGGCGAAGCTGTTCTTTACGATAATTGCTTTTCATTTCTACAGAAATTTGTGATTTACCGTTAGATGAAATAGACGTAACGTAATCGACATAAGGCAATTGCTGAATCGCGTTTTCAATCGGAAAAGTGACTTCTTCTTCAACTTGCTGCGGCGAAGCGCCAGGGTACATGGTAATAACCATGGCTTTTTTAAGCGTAAACTCAGGGTCTTCTAGTTGCCCTAAATCAAAGTACGACACACTACCGCCAATTAATAGCAGCAGCGTAAACATCCAACTGATTACTTTTTTCTCTATGGAGAGTTGTGCAAAGCTCATAATTATAAGCCTCGCTCTTTATTCCATGCTCTTACTTTCATGCCTTCTTTTAGTGAATGCACACCGGCAGAAACCACAATTTGGCCTTCTTCAATACCGCTTAATACTTCAATGCCATCGCGGTGCAACTGGCCAACCTTTACAGCTTGTTTATGCACTTGGCTAGTTTTTGAATCAAAAAGCCATACGTAGGCGTTATCTTCAATTGATTCTTGCGGCTCAGAAAACACCGACTCGATAGGTAAGATTGTATAAGCAACTTGCGAGCGCGTTACTTTACTTAAATCAATAAGCACGCTACCCGTCATACCGGCTAGTAAATTAAAGTCCTCAGGTACTGGTAGCGAAAATACAACTTTATAAGTAAGTGTTGCAGGATCTGCTTGGGTATCCCACTCTTTAATATCAAGTATGTATTCTTTGTCGTCAAAGCCATCAAACTTTACAGTAGGGTGGTAATCGGTGCCTTTTTTAAAGCGAGCGACTATTTTTTCAGGAACCTGAATTTCTACGTCCATTAAATCGCGTGTTTCTAAGCGTAATATATTTTGCTTTGCTTGAATATTTTCAAAGTTTTTAACAAACACCTTAGCCACTGTGCCTGAAAATGGTGCGCGTAGTTCACTGTACTCAAGGTTCGTTTGTGCAATTCTAAATGCAGATTCAGCAATTTGCATATTAGCAGTGGCTTGATCTAATTCTGATTGGCTGGTGATTTTTTTCTCAAACAATTGCTCAATACGACCAAGTTGTGATTTTGCCAGTTCAAAGCGTGCTTTACGCTCGTCAAACTGTAGCTGAAAATCTTCTGGGTCTAGCTTTGCTAATAAATCACCTTTTTCAACGTGTTCACCAGCAAGAACCGGAAACTTAATAAGTTCGCCATTTACTCTAAAAGCAAGGTACGAGCCTTGGTTTGCAACAACTTCAGCAGGAAAACTACGAATGTTAGTTTGAGAATCATGACCTATGTTGAATAATTTAACTGGGCGAATGGGCTCTTCTTTAACTTGTTGTTCTGGCTCAGAACAGGCTATTAAGCTAAGTAAAGTCGTTGTTAATAAACATAGACGAAAGAGTTTCATGTCTTCTCCGTTGCAATGATGGCAAAATAATTAAGTGCAGCATACGCTGCAAACATATAAAATAAAAATCATTAAATTTTAGAAACTCAATAAGTTTTACTTATAATGTTGCAGAGTGCTATATGAAGCTGAATCAATTAATAATTTTAGATGCCATAGTGCAAAGCGCGAGCTTAAGCGGGGCAGCACTAAAGCTACATAAAACACAGCCAGCGCTTACACTCGCTATTAAAAATCTAGAAGAAAAAATAGGGTTTGAGTTACTAGACAGAAGTAAGTACCGATTACAGCTTACTGAAAAAGGGCGTATTTTTCATCGCGAAGCGAAGCAACTCTTGCATGCCAACGACGAGCTGGCACAACTTGCTAAAGAATTGGCACTCGGTAATGAGCCCCAATTTAGAATTTGTTACGAACAACTTTGCCATATGCAAAGTTACAACGAGATCATAAGTAATACTTTTAGGTTGTTTACAAGCACAGAATTTAGCTTAACAAGCGGAAAACGCTTTATTTCATTAGAGCAAGTAAACAGCGGACAAGCCGAATTAGGCATTGGCCCGTGGTTTGATTTATTTCATGCAACAGGCGATTTAGAAAGCGTCCCCATAGGTAGGCTCGATATTGGCATTGTGAGCGCTAAAGGCGTACTCCCTCAAAAACTCACCTATAGCGAACTGCAAACGTATCCGTGTTTAGCCATGTTTGAAAGTGACTTGAGTATCGACAGCGACAGGCTATCGTACTCAAAAGGCTCCGCCATGATGAAAATTGATGATGTATCGACTTTAAAATCGTTTTTACTCTCAGGCGCAGGTTGGGCAATGATGAGCCTAGAGCACTGCGACCCTGAAATAAAAGCAGGCTTACTTCAAGAAATACACATAACTGACCGAGAGCATAAATTTAGCGCGCAAATTAGAGCCTTTAGGCAGCATGCAATGCACCACGGCCCTGTAGCGCGTACTATCTGGGAGCAATTTAAACAACTAAGTAAGGAATATTCTAACAACAATGGATATTGATAAAGAAACGCTTATTTATACTGTTATCGCAGGCATACCAGTAGGAAAAGTATCAAGTTACGGGCAAGTTGCAGCTCTTGCTGGTTATCCGCAAAACTCACGGTTGGTCGGGCGCTTATTAAAAGTGATGCCAAACGACTCGGTTATACCTTGGCACAGGGTAGTGAATGGTCAAGGTAAAATATCATTCCCTGCAGGTAGCGAAAAATACCAAGAACAGCGCGAAAAGCTACTATCAGAAGGTGTGCTGTTTAAAAACGACAAAGTGAATATGCGCGAGTGCCGGTGGGAGTGATGTGACTATTATTGGCGGATAAATACCAGCAGCTGTCCTTCAAGGCGTGAATCTGAAACTTTGTTGGGTGGCGCCTTCGGCTTAACCAACCTACATTTTGACGTAGGTCGGATAAGTGGCGAAGCCACGCCATCCGACAAAAATGATGAATTTACTAGAAACAGCCCAACTTACCGCGTTGATGACACTGAAGATTACTTTTTAAAGCAAAATATCAGTTTTGAGTGTTTTATAACTTGGGAGTTAAGTGGGTGAGCAAAGAGATGGACGGCTTTGTGCTAACTGCAGACGGTCAGATGTCATAATGTCTGAAGTCAAGATTTGATAACCATATAGAAAGCTCTTTGAGTTTTCCGATACAGTTGTGTTAACCAAAACATAAACTGTACCTCGAGGAACTTAGTATGAAACTATATGGTGGAATTGACTTGCATTCAAATAATAGTGTGATTGCTATTATTGATGAACAAGGTGAAACGCTTAGCTGTAAGCGTTTAAATAATGACATGTCTGTCATTTTATCTTTTTTAGCCCCTTATAAAGACAAGCTAGCAGGACTTGTTGTTGGATCAACATTTAATTGGTATTGGTTAGTTGATGCATTAATGGATGATAAGCTTTGTTGTTTTGTTTAATACTGATTCATCATACTTCACATCTCCTTCAACACATGCTTAGAGAGCCTAATTGTTTTTTATTTTAAGAACTTTTAAAGATAAAGCTTTATAGTGGCTTAAATAATGCGTGTATTTTGTATGAATCATGCTGAAACTTAAAAGGACGTTTTAATGGCGCTATCAGTAGTAACAAATACAGCATCACTCAACGGGCAGCGAAACCTTAATAAATTCGGTAAAGACCTTGAGGTTTCAATGCAACGTCTATCTTCAGGTATGAGAATTAATAGTGCAAAAGATGATGCAGCTGGTATGCAAATATCAAATCGTTTGACTTCCCAAATTAATGGTATATCAGTTGCTCAACGCAATGCCAATGATGGAATATCTATATCGCAAACTGCTGAAGGAGCTATGGAAGAGTCTTCGAGTATCCTACAGCGAATGCGAGTATTGTCTTTACAATCTGCGAATGGCTCAAATAATGGAGATGATAGGGCTGCACTACAAAAAGAAGTGACAGCGTTGCAGCAAGAAATAACCCGCATAGCGGAAACTACTCAATTTGGAAGTATTAGTTTACTTGATGGTACGTTTGGTACAAAGCAGTTTCAGGTAGGTGCTAATGCAAATGAAACAATTAATTTAAATTTGAATGATGTTTCTGCTGACGCTATTGGAATTTATAAAATTGAACCAATTTATTTTCCTGCAGCACCATACCCTTTAGATACAATTACATCGTTGAGGTTTTCAACTTCTGATTTATGGACCTTAAATGGCGAAAGTATCAGTATTCCAGCAGGTACTGGAGCTAGTATTGTTGCTGACGTTATTAACAATAGTGGTGCTGATGTACTTGCCTCTACAAAGTTAGAAGCTCGGATAGAAGGACTAACTTCAGCAGATGATGGTGTTATGAGCTTTAAGAAGGGAGGCATAGTTATAGATAGCTATGATCTGAGTAAATATAGCGGTAACTTTGACAGATTAATGGAAGATCTTCAGTCTGATGGTTATGAAGTGATAGAAAGAGATAATGTAGCAGGGGCTACATCCACTTCATTTGATGTGTTCGGTGTTGATGTTGATGGCTTAGATATGACATCATCTCCAACAGTTAAGCTAGGCCAACTTGTTGATGGCGCTCCAGTTGGTGCTCTACAGTCACCAGTAAACCCTAACAATGGAGCATCTGTTTTCTCTAAATTAGAATTGTCCTCTTCAGATGAAATTAGCGTCAATGGAGGAGATGTTAATCGTTACTTAAATGTACCTCAAACTGGTGGAGTAAGTATATTAGATCATGTTGATGACATAGATATCTCAGGTGAAAACTCTGATGGGGCACAATCAGCTATCGAGGTAATTGATGCTGCTTTAAAACAAATAGATGCAAATAGAGCAAATTTAGGTGCAATACAAAATCGACTTAATCATACGATTAATAATTTAGCAAATATTTCTGAGAATGTTTCTACTTCCCGCAGTCGTATACAGGATGCCGATTTTGCTATTGAAACAGCTATAATTACAAAAAATCAGATATTACAACAAGCTAGTACTACGGTTCTCGCTCAAGCAAATCAGGTTACTCAAGCAGCCATTAATTTACTTGGCTAAATTACGTAGTCATAAATTTGAGCTATTCGAATTATACAAGTAGTTCTAGCTTATTTAATAAACGTAATTGCTAATTGAAATATAATGGCA
Source organism: Pseudoalteromonas sp. SWYJ118 (assembly GCF_015864505.1). Taxonomy (NCBI): domain Bacteria; kingdom Pseudomonadati; phylum Pseudomonadota; class Gammaproteobacteria; order Alteromonadales; family Pseudoalteromonadaceae; genus Pseudoalteromonas; species Pseudoalteromonas sp. SWYJ118. The sequence goes on from NZ_JADYXC010000003.1 coordinate 95,786, forward strand.
AATACACCCAGCAATAACGAATAAGTGCCAAATTGCGTGGCTAAATTGGGTGCTTTTAGCACTGTAAAATAATGTACCTAAACTATAAAAAATACCGCCGGCAAGTAGCCAGTAAAGTGCCTTTACATCAACACTAGAATAAAGTGGATATACAATAGCTAGTGCAAACCAGCCCATGAGTAAGTAGGTGGCGAGTGATATTTTTTTATTGCCGTTGCGTACAAATACTTTGTACGCAACGCCTGCTAGTGCCACCGCCCAAATAAATGTAAGTGTTGCCCATGACCAAGCACCGGTTAATGAGATTAATAAAAAGGGAGTGTAGGTGCCGGCAATTAATAAGTATATGGCGCAGTGATCGCACTTTTTATAAAAGGCTCTTAAGCGCGGTTGAATACTGGCATGGTACAAAGTGGATGACAAAAACAGCACAAATAGGCTGCTGCCATAAATTGCAGTACTAATATACGCTTTAGTGCTGGTGGCTTGGCTAAATAAATCCCACATAACAAACGCGGCAAATATAATACCGAGTGCATGGCTGATTACGTTTAATTTCTCTTCTTTACGGGAATAAGGCGTTTCTAACGACATAACTGTTCCTACCACTATTGGAATTAATTTCAGTGTACAACTGTACGCTGAAAGTTTCAATCTTAGCTGTGAGTAATTCTAAATAACTTTATTTGATACGCTACTTTAGCTTTTACTTGATTTTAAAGAGAATTAATTCACTATGTTGGTGTCTAGTGTAATACATATTACGAGCTGAAATAACCATGAAACAAGATTTAAAAGCTGCTTTACTTACCGCCATTGTTTATCCTGGAGCGGGGCATTTTTCTTTAAAAAAACACCTTATAGGCGCTATTTTTGCGGGTGTATTCTCTGTTCTTTTAATTTTAACCTTTCAAGATATATTTGCGATTGCACAGTGTACTGCAAATGAAATTGTAAACGGAAAAATCCCCATGTCGGTTACGGCCATTTTAAAAGCCGCGCAACAACCATCTGACGCTTGCGCTCAACTCGCTGAATATAAGTATGTACCTTTAATGATTATAATTTGGGTGCTGAGTATGATGGATGCATACCGTTTGGGCAGAAAAGCGCTGCCCACTAAAAAATAAGCCACTTAATTAGAACTCGGTTTGGTTGGCTTATTAATTTTCTTCCCGCATATTTATCCCTGATATTTAGCTATTATTGATGGCGGTAATAATTATTATTACCGCCTTTTCATTTTTATACATATTTTTTGTAACCGAGATTTTTTGCCCGCATCATGTAAACATCGTGTAAATGCCTGTATATACCCAGTAAAATCCTCAAACCTCGTTAAATCACTCACTTGTTGATATTTAGTTAACTAAAATCCTTATCTTTGTACCTTTTTATTCATTTAATGTTAATAAATAAATGGTACTTTCTGCTCGCCAAATTAACTTTATTTGACTATTAAGTATTGGTTTGGTGTCAATTTATTACGTCAAGCAATGACGACTGATAATTTCAATTTAAGGAAATACGATGAATAACAGTTCAAATAATCACAAAAGAAAGGATTTTAAAGTGGCGAGCTTATCGTTAGCTTTATTATTAGGATGCTCAACAATGGCTAATGCCGCTGTTGAAAAGTTAACGGTGAGTGGGAATCAAATTCTTGCGGGTGGGGAAAGCACAAGCTTTGCAGGACCTAGCCTATTTTGGAGTAATACGGGGTGGGGCGCTGAAAAATTTTACACAGCAGAAACAGTAGCAAAGGCAAAAACTGAATTTAATGCAACATTAATTCGTGCAGCTATTGGTCATGGTACGAGTACTGGTGGTAGTTTGAACTTTGATTGGGAGGGCAATATGAGCCGTCTTGATACTGTTGTAAATGCAGCTATTGTTGAAGATATGTACGTTATTATTGATTTTCATAGCCATGAAGCACATACCGATCAAGCAACTGCAGTTCGCTTTTTTGAAGACGTAGCTACCAAATATGGACAGTACGACAATGTTATTTATGAAATTTATAACGAGCCGTTACAAATTTCGTGGGTTAACGATATTAAGCCTTATGCAGAAACAGTTATTGATAAAATTAGAGCAATCGACCCTGATAACTTAATTGTGGTTGGAACGCCTACGTGGTCGCAAGATGTCGATGTGGCATCACAAAACCCAATTGATCGCGCCAATATTGCTTACACTCTGCATTTTTATGCTGGCACGCATGGTCAATCGTATCGAAATAAAGCACAAACAGCACTCGATAACGGCATTGCACTATTCGCCACAGAGTGGGGAACAGTTAATGCTGATGGCAATGGTGGTGTTAATATCAATGAAACCGATGCATGGATGGCATTTTTTAAAACAAACAATATTAGCCACGCTAACTGGGCTTTAAACGATAAAAACGAAGGTGCATCGTTATTTACTCCAGGCGGTAGTTGGAATTCACTAACATCGTCAGGCACTAAAGTTAAAGAGATCATTCAAGGTTGGGGTGGTGGTAGTAGCAATGTTGATTTAGATAGCGACGGGGATGGCGTAAGTGACAGCCTTGATCAGTGCAATAATACTCCCGCAGGTACAACGGTTGATAGCATTGGTTGTGCAGTAACTGACAGCGATGCCGATGGTATAAGCGATAATGTTGATCAATGCCCTAATACACCGGCAGGTGAAACGGTTAATAATGTAGGTTGTGTTGTTGAAGTAGTTGAGCCACAAAGCGATGCGGATAACGATGGTGTGAATGATGATATCGATCAGTGCCCAGATACACCCGCTGGTACAAGTGTTGATACAAACGGATGCAGTGTTGTAAGCTCAACAGATTGTAACGGTATTAATGCATACCCTAATTGGGTGAACAAAGATTACTCAGGTGGTCCGTTTACCCACAATAACACCGACGATAAAATGCAATATCAAGGTAATGCATACAGCGCAAATTGGTATACAAACAGCCTTCCAGGAAGTGATGCTTCGTGGACGCTTCTTTATAGTTGTAATTAAGCGCGTTTAATAAAATAAACGAAGAAGGTAAATGATGTATTTACCTTCTTTTTTTATAAAATCAGCCTTTATAAACACTTTGGTGTTGGGCAGCAATGTTGTAATTTGGGGAATCTATATTATCTATATAACGCCAATCAGTTGTGATTTGCTCGTTTGTAATTGTCAATAGCATATATCCGCGGTGCGATAGGTCACAATAATTTAAGTCGTTTATTAACAATGAAAGCGAGTCAGCCATTTGCTTTGCTTGTGCAGTATTAAGCGCTAAATAATGCTCCATACCCGGGGATGTAACGCCAGGTGTTGCAAACTCTACTCCTACGCTTTCGCCTTTTGCATTTTTTAATGTGCCATGCCACGCATTGTGCGTATCACCTGCAACCACGACTAACTTTTTATTTAATGCAGTAACGCTTTTGTATAATGCTTCGCGCTCGCTTGGGTAACCATCCCACGCATCTAAATTATAAGGCATTAAAGTATTTACGCGTGCGAGTTGCTCGGGTGTTACCGCTTTATTAGCTAACACTGCTTTTTTAAAGGTAACAAGCTCTTTTAACACCTGAGGTATTTTAGTGCGATCGGATTGCGAGAATATTTCAGTAGGTAGCCACATTTTAGTCATCAATACTTGCTGGCCCAATACTTGCCATTTTGCATTTGATTTAGTTATTGCACTGGTGAGCCAGTTTAGTTGTGTGTTACCTAGTAAATGCCTATTTTGATTATTTAAATCACTGACAAAGCGCGCAACATCCATTTGCTTGGTCTCGGGGTTTTTGTAGTCGCTGTAAGCGAGTTGTTTATCGCGTGCTATTACGCGCGTATCTAGCATATGTAAGCTTATTAAATTACCAAAATCGAAGGTGCGATATATTTGCGGGCTTTGTTCGCCCATAGGTGGCCTAATTGGCAGCCATTCGTAATAGGCTTGAATAGCTGCTGCGCGACGCTTAAAAAAATCACCTTCATCAGGGGTATGATTTTCAGCACCACTTTTATAGGTATCGTTAGTAACTTCGTGATCATCCCATATTGCGATAAAAGGCGCTGCAGCGTGAAGTGCTTGAAGGCCTTGGTCTGTTCTGTAAATAGCATAGCGTTTACGATAGTCGCTAAGGGTAATAATTTCACCGCTGTTATCAGCTGCTAATTGGCGGCCAATGTTTTCTGCATTTTGTGTGGCGTACCCGCCCATTGGGTATTCGTAAATGTAATCTCCCAAATGCAGTACTACATCTAAATCTTTTTGCTTAGCGGCATCTGTGTAGGCATTAAAATACCCCGCAGGGTAGTTTGAGCAAGACACAACAACCATTTTTATTTGTTCAATATTACTAACCGGCAGAGTTTTAGCGCGGCCAATAGGGCTTTGTGTATTTAACCCAATAAAGCGATAAAAGTATTCTGTATTTGGAGTAAGGTCTTGCACATCTATTTTTATTGTAAAGTCGCGGCTTTTATCGGTTTGTTCGCGCCCGCTGCAAATAATATTTTTAAATTTAGAATCACTTGCCAACTCCCAAGCAACAGTTACTTCTGACGTTAATTGAGAAGTTGTTGCGCGTGTCCATATTATTAAAGCATTACTGAGCGGATCGCCACTCGCTACCCCGTGTTTAAATTCAATTGCTGATAGAGGCTTGCTCATTAATGTTTGAGCACAACCTGTAATGGCGCTCGATACCGCAACTGTAAATATGCTTGCAGCTGAGGTTTTTAAGAAATTTCGACGAGATGAAAGGGTCATACTGCACTTTTTTAATTATTAATAGTGGTGCGCACTTTAATGGTTAGATATGACGTTTTTATAAACGATAAATGTATTTACTGTGACGGTATTAATACACTTAAAACTCTTTTATTTATTAACTAAAAAATAGTCAAAAAATTAAATTAAATGGTTAAATTAACGAGGTATGAATTTATTAAATTAAAGCAATCAATGTAAAGTTGTTTAATTACAGTTGCTTACGATTTATTTTTATGTTGGCACAACCCTTGAGTATATAACTACGTCTAAACAATACACAAACAAGGAATACCATTATGAAACATTCAATTAAAATCGCTATGGCAAGTTTATTAGTATTAGGTTCTGCGCAAGTTCATGCAGTAGAAGTTGACCTAGATGTAACTGATATATTAACTCAAAGTGTAGCAAGCTACGTAAAGCAAACCACAATCGAGCTTGAAAAATCACTAAAGGAAACGCTTTATTTTGATGCTAAAACTGTTTTAGAGGGGTTATTAGATGAGCCCGTTTTAACAGATAGCGCAACGTTTAAAAATACTGACGCTAGCGTTAAAAACGTAAAATAAACCACTTAAAGGATTAAAACGATGAGCAGTGAACTTGGATTATTTGCATTAATGTTAGCACCCGTAGTAAGCATGATTAGCGCTTATTACTCGGTTCAAGTGTTTAAAGCTATGGGAGGTTGGTTTAATCTTTAACCAATTATATAGCTGGTAATTAATTCGATTCATACAAAGCTGATCGACTTAGCAAAAGCGCACGTAAATAAAGGCAGAGTGTTTGAAATAAGTAGACTTTATGAAACGTGCGATTTTTCCATTACCCATTTTTATGTTACCTGAAGGTTTTACGCGATTACGCATATTTGAGCCTCGTTATTTAAATATGGTTAAAACCGCATTAAAAAATAATTCAGGGTTTGTGCTTTGTACATTTGAGCACGACACGCCATTTAATATAAGTGCGCAAGGTTGCCTTGTCGATATTATCGATTTTGACCAAGACGATAACGACGTACTATTAATTGATGTATTTGCCTCGCAAAATGTGCAAATAAACGATGTTTACCAAGACGAAGACGAACTACGTCATGGCTTAGTGTCGCCTTGCAATACGCCTTATTGGTATAAGGATTCTAACAACGACATTGGCGATCATTACCTATTACACGACGCGCTTAAAAACGTATTTGCAGGTAATTCAGAGCTTAATTTATTGTACAAAAAAACTCATTTTGACAAGTTGCCTTGGATTGCAGCACGTTGGCTTGAGCTCCTACCTATATCAATTGAGAAAAAACAGCAACTTGCGTTTGAAACGAACTTTGATAACTTGCTGAGTTTCCTCCATACTGTTATTAATAACGAATTTGCCTAAATTTTATGATCCTAAATTAATTATTGCCCGTATTACTTAATACAAAAGCAATAACGGGATAAATTATTATGGTAAGTCAACAACAGTCACCACGTTGTGAACCTAATACAGGTAAGTACACTGCCATGCCAGAAACGCCGAGTAAAGAGCTCATGCAAGCGCTTATAGATGTTGCGCAATCACGCGATAAAAAAGCATTTTCCTATTTATTTGAATACTTTGCGCCAAAAATTAAACGCTTTGGAATTAAGCAGTTTGGTGTTGAAGCGCAAGCTATGGAGCTTGTGCAAGAGACACTAACGTCAGTTTGGCGTAAAGCACATTTGTATCACAGTGAAAAAGGTGCGGCGACTACGTGGGTTTATACCGTTATGCGTAACGCTTCATTCGATATGCTTCGTAAAATGAAAAGTAATAAAGAAGAAAATATAAGCGAAGACATTTGGCCGTTATTAAACGACTCACAAGATACACATCACGAATACAGTGATCATTTAGAAGATAAGCAAATTAAACGCTACCTCGATAAATTACCTATTGCTCAACGCGAAGTGGTAAGAGGCGTTTATTTTCAAGACATGTCGCAAGAGCAACTTGCGCATCAACTTAATATTCCAGTAGGCACGGTAAAATCACGATTACGTTTGGCCTTGCAAAAATTACGTAATGAAATGGGAGATCAGCATGATTAAACATCACCCGAGTGAAACTTTACTGACACAGTATTGCGATGCATCACTTGCTACATCACTAAGTTTAGCCGTATCTATACATGTAGATATGTGCCCTGTGTGCCAAGCTAAAGTAGCCAAAATTGAAGCAAGTAATGCGGACGCATTATTTAGTGAAGAGCCAGCCAAATTTGAGAAACCTCAAACTGAGCAATCTGAATTACTTGAAGAATTTGAATTAAACGTACTTGATATGATCATGTCTGATGATTCTATCGATGAAGTTTACGAAGTAGAGCCTGTCTCTATTAAAGTGAATGAGCATAACTATCAGCTTCCACGTGCTTTGACACGTATTTCTCATAGCAAATTTACACAAGTTGGTAAGCTGGCACGATCTCGCGTTTCGCTTGATGATGGTGCGCTGCGTTCTAGCTTGCTACATATTGATGCTGGTGGCGAAATTCCTGAGCATACACATACCGGATTTGAAGTTACTTTACTACTAGACGGTGAGTTTAGTGATGAAGATGGTAATTACGTACCAGGCGACTTTATTTGGCAAGATGGTAGTCATCAACATACACCTTTAACGAAAGATGGATGTTTATGCTTTACAGTTGTCAGTAGTGCGCTACATTTTAATAAGGGCTTCAGCAAGTTACTAAATCCAATAGGTAATTTGATTTACTAAGAGAATATATGCACACAGATATAATAAAAATAGGTATAAGCGCCTGCTTAGCAGGCGAAAAAGTTAGATTTGACACAGGACATAAAAAGTCAAATTTTTGTATGGATGAGCTAGGTAAACACGTTGAATACACACGGTTTTGTCCGGAAGTAGCTGTTGGTTTACCGATACCTCGTCCAACTATTCGCCAAGTTAAAGTGGGCGATACTATTAAAGTATGCCGCCCAGATGGCACCGGCGAAGTAGGCCAACAACTTACTGAATATGGTAAAAAAGTTGCTACTGAACAAGCTAAAGAATTAAGCGGATTTGTATTTTGTGCAAAAAGCCCAAGCTGCGGCATGGAGCGCATTAAAATATACAATGAAGCAGGAACAGGTAATACCTCAGAAGGCGTTGGTTTTTTTGCGGAGCAAATAATGAAGCACAATCCATTATTGCCATGTGAAGAAAACGGACGTTTAAACGACATGCATTTACGTGAAAACTTTGTAATGAGAATTTACGTATTTAAAAACTGGCAAAAATTAGTACAAGAGCCGCTTACGGTTCATAAGCTTACTCAATTTCACTCTCAGTATAAGTACTTGTTGATGGCTCATAACTATCAAGCTTATCGTGATTTGGGTAACTTGCTGGGGACTTATGTAGGTGACGATATAAATGCAGTTGCTGATGAATATATTTTAGGTTTGATGACGGGTCTTAAAAAGCCAGCTTCTCGCAGAAATAATTGCAACACGCTAATGCATTTACAAGGTTACTTTAAAACTGATTTATCGAAGGTTGAAAAACAAGAACTTCGTGATGCGATAGATGAATACCGCGAAGGTTTGGTGCCATTGTATGTACCACTTACCTTGTTAAAACATCATTTGAAGGTTCACCCAAATGAGTACCTTGAAAAACAAGTGTTTTTTAACCCTTACCCTCACGATTTAAAACTACGATTTGGTATTTAATGGATACATTATTTTGGTTTAGGCGCGATTTGCGCCTTTTTTCTAACGAAGCGTTAATTCAAGCGCTAAACAATGGCGCTAAACACGCCATTTTTTTTGTGTCTGAAAAACAGTGGCAACAACACCAAACTGCGCCTATTCAGATTGACTTACTCAAGCGCCGAGCTACTTATCTTCAATCTCAGCTTGCTGATTACGGCATTACTTTACATGTTATTGAAGCGCCTAGCTTTTCTGATTGTACGCGTGAGCTTATTGATTTTTGTAAATCAAACGATGTAAAACACGTAATTGCTAATACAGAATATGAGCTTAATGAAGTAAACCGCGATAAAGCAATTTTGCACGAATGCGATGAGCTTTCAATTACTTTTACTTTGTACGAAGGTGATTTAATTGCACCTGTTGGAACGGTTAAAAACCAAAGTAATGAAATGTATAAAGTGTTTACTCCATTTAAGCGAGCATGGTTAAAGCAGTATCAAGATACACACTTTAGTTTGCCACAATGGCCTTTAACTTCTGACCCTATTGAGTTTGACGAGAGTGATTTACTAAAAAGTGATGGATGCTCAGATAAGTGGCCGGTTGACGACGAAACACTCTCAACCGTAGTTGATAATTTTATATGTGACAAACTTACAAGCTACGACGATCAGCGTGATATACCCAGCGTAAAAGGCACATCAGGTTTAAGCCCGTATTTAGCATTGGGTATTGTAAGCACAAAACAGCTTCTTATTAATATTCAGCAGCGTTATCCTGATATTTTAACTACGTCAAAAAGTAAAACGTTTACGTGGATTAACGAGCTCGTTTGGCGCGAATTTTACAGGCATTTAATTGCTGAATTTCCGAAGCTTTCGCGCGGTGATAACTTTAACGAAAAGTACAACGCCGTAGTGTGGCGTAAAAGCGAAAATGAATTTACAGCATGGTGTGAAGGGCGTACAGGTTACCCGTTAGTGGATGCTGCAATGCTACAACTAAAGCAAACCGGTTGGATGCACAATCGTTTACGTATGGTTGTTGCGAGCTTTTTAACTAAGCATTTATTAATAGACTGGCGCGAAGGTGAGCGCTTTTTTATGCAGCACCTAATTGATGGCGATTTAGCCTCAAATAATGGTGGTTGGCAGTGGGCTGCAAGTACCGGGTGTGATGCTCAGCCTTACTTTAGAGTTTTTAATCCTATCAGACAAAGCGAGCGCTTTGATCCAACGGGCAAGTTTATCCGTAAGTATTTGCCAGAGCTTGAAAACGTGCCAGATAAACACATTCATTTTCCACACACTTATTTAGCCGCAATAGGTAAAGATAAGGAATGTTACTGGCCAGCAATAGTTGATCATAAAGCGGCACGAGAACGTGCACTTGCTGCATTTAAGGTGTGATATGGATAACCAGTTACCAGTAGATAAATTTGTTGAAATATACCAACAGCTTGATAGCACTAATCTTGATTTATTGAGTGATATTTACTGTGACAACATACAGTTTATAGACCCAATGCACGAAATTAATGGCATTGTAGAATTGCGCAGGTACTTTGCTAACTTATACAGCAATGTTAAGCATTGTCAGTTTGATATTAGCGATTCGTTTAATAGCGGAAACAATGCTTTTATTTATTGGACTATGCACTATGCACATCCAAAGCTTTCATCAGGTAAAACTATTTCGGTAGAAGGTCATAGCAAGCTTATTTTTGAAAATGGCAAAATTATCAAGCACAGAGACTACTTTAATGTGGGCGAGTTGCTGTACAAACATATTCCTTTACTTGGTAGTGTTATAAAGCTAATTGATAAAAGGGCAGGTTAATTATGATCACACTTATAACGGGTGCTACTTCTGGTATTGGTGAGCAGTTAGCAATTAAATATGCGCAGTTGGGAGACACTGTTATCGCTTGTGGCCGTAATAGTGAAAAGCTCGCTGAGCTTGCTAAATACGACAATATTCAAGCATGTAAATTTGATGCAACTAACTTGCAAGATATTAAAGAGTCGACAGTTGGCTTTCCTCATTTTGACCGTGTTATTTTAAACGCGGGTAACTGTGAATATATAGATGACGCCCGAAATTTTGATAGCGCATTGTTTGAACGTGTAATAAACGTAAATTTACTCTCTATGGGGTATTGCCTTGAGGCGCTACTTCCTAAAATAAATTCAGGTGGTCAGCTTGTTTTGGTCAGCTCAAGTGTTACCTATCTTGCGCTACCTCGTTCAGAAGCTTATGGTGCATCAAAAGCGGGTGTAAGTTACTTAGCAAAAAGCTTAGCTGTTGATTTAGATGATGTTGATGTAACTTTAGTTCACCCTGGCTTTGTGAAAACTCCGCTTACTAATAAAAATGATTTCCCGATGCCTATGGCCGTTACCGCTGAAAAAGCCGCAGATTATATGATTAAGGGAATACATAAGCGCCGAAAAGATGTTCACTTTCCGTACCGTTTTACACTTATATTAAAAGCATTACGTATTTTACCACTCCCGATTTGGCTTAAAATCGCAAAAGGATTAGCCCGTTGAAAAAAATAGCAATAATAGGAACTGGTGTATCTGGTTTAACATGTGGGCATTTGCTTCATAAACATTACGATGTAACCGTATTTGAAAAAAATGATTATATAGGTGGTCACACTGCAACGGTTGATGTTGATGTGTGCGGCATAAAATACGCAATTGATACTGGCTTTATTGTATTTAATGACAGAACTTACCCATACTTTGAAAAGTTACTATCGCGTATTGGTGTAGATAAACAAACAACGCAGATGAGCTTTAGTGTTCATAACGAAGCCACTGGCTTTGAATACAATGGCCATACGTTTACAAGCCTGTTTGCACAGCGTCGTAATATTTTTAGACCTAAGTTTTGGCGATTATTGTACGACATTGTTAGGTTTAACAAACTGTGTAAAGCACTACATGAAAAAGATGATTACCAGTCTGATCAATCATTAGGGCAACTGCTTAGTGACAATCACTTTAATGACTTTTTTAAATACCATTATATTCTTCCGATGGGCGCGGCTATATGGTCTACCAGTATTAAAGAAATGGAAAATGTAGGCGTTGAATTTTTTGTTAAGTTCTTCTTTAATCATGGCCTTTTAGATGTAACAAACAGACCACAGTGGTATGTAGTACCAGGTGGCTCTCGTCAGTATATTAAGCCACTGATCAGAGGCTTTGCTGATAAAATTAAACTTAATACAGATATTAAATCTGTAACGCGTCAAAATGATGAAGTAACAATAGAGTTTGCCAATGGTGAATTAAGTAAGTTTGATAAAGTAATATTTGCTTGTCATTCAGACCAGGCGCTTGCACTACTTGGTGATGCAACTGAGCAAGAAAAGTCAGTATTGGGTGCAATAGCTTACACTGAGAATTCAGTTGTGCTGCACACCGATACAAACCTTTTACCAGATAGAAAAGCGGCATGGGCAAGTTGGAACTACCTACTTAATAACAACACTGATAAAGCAGCTGTTGTTACTTACCAAATGAATATTTTGCAAGGTATACAATCGGATACACAGTTTTGTGTAACGCTTAATCATCTTGAAGGAATAAACCAGAGTAAAATTTTGCGCGAGTTTACTTATCATCACCCTGTATTTAACCAAGAGTCGATTGCTGCTCAAAAGCTTAAACACAGTATTGATGGACAAAACAATAGTTATTTTTGTGGTGCTTATTGGTACAATGGTTTTCATGAAGATGGCGTACACAGTGGTGTAGATGTAGCCAAGCAACTTGGGGTCGAATTTGACTAGTGCAGTGTATTTAGGCGATGTAAAACATCGCCGTTTTGCTGTTAAAGAACATCGTTTTAGTTACCCTTTGTATATGATGTGGGTAGATTTAAATAATCCTCAACAACTAAATGGTGTGCATAAGCACATAGGTACATCAGGCTTAAAAGCGTTAAAATTTAATGAAGCTGATTATCTTAAAGATACCTCAGAACTTGCGAAACGACCTCTTATTGAGCGTGCGCATGATCAACTTGCCAATTTAGGTATTACTGAAATCTTTTCTCATATTTACATGTTAGGGCAGTTTCGTTGTTTTGGTGTGTATTTTAGCCCTGTTAATTTTTACTTTTTTGGCCACAACGACACCCGTTTTAAGTACATGATAGCTGAAGTGAGTAATACACCATGGAACGAACGTCATTATTATTTAGTCCCTTTAGAAAAAAAAGTGAACTTTAAGAAGGTTTTTTCCGTATCACCTTTTATGAATCTGGATATGAACTATCATTGGCATGTTAAACAATCGCCTGATAAAACATTGATACACATTGAAAATAAGCGAAATGAAGAGTTATTATTTGATGCAACACTTCGCTTGAAACGTAAAGAACTCACTAACGAAGAGATTAATAAGTTGTTTAAACGTTTTCCGGCCATGACATGGTCTATTTTCAAAGGTATTTATTATCAAGCATTAAAGTTGTTTATAAAGCGAGTGCCTTTTTTAGGTCACTCAGGTAAGCCATAAAGCACATAGGTAGTCAGGACAATTAATAGGTATTTTAATGGATAAAGTGTCGAGCTTAAATTGCGAACAAAGCACTAGTTGGTTAACTAATATATATAAAAAATTAGTGACTAAAGCCTTTTCGTCAATTGAAACAGGTCAAGTTGTTTTAATTGAAGGAAATGAGCGTACAGTTTTTGGTGATGTATCGTCTGCGTTAAAAGCAACAGTAACAGTTAATGATAAAGCTATGTATAAAGCGTTTGCGTTATCTGGAAGCGTTGGCGCTGGCGAAGCGTATATTTTGGGACATTGGTCTTGTGACAACTTAACTTCATTCATTGAGATATTTGCTATAAATGAAAAGCAACTTGATGAGTTTGAAAACAAATTCGCATTTTTTAGTAATATCGCACACCGGTTTAATCACATAAAAAACAAAAATTCAGAATCGGGTTCTAAGAAAAATATTGTTGCTCATTACGACTTAGGTAATGATTTGTACGAATCATTTTTAAGTAAAGAAATGCTCTATTCAAGTGCTGTATATCCTACAAAAGAAGCTACACTTGAAGAGGCTCAGCAATACAAGCTTAAACGCATTTGTGAGCAAGTTGAGCTTCAAAAAAATGATTCAGTAATTGAAATTGGTACAGGGTGGGGGGCATTTGCTATATATGCTGCCACACATTACGATTGCCATGTAACAACAACAACCATATCTGATGAGCAACATGATTATGTAGCTAACAAGATTGTTGAACTTGGTCTTGAAAGTAAAATAACATTACTTAAGCTCGATTACAGACTACTAAAAGGTAAATACGACAAGCTTGTTTCTATTGAAATGATAGAAGCGGTTGGTCATGATTATTTGCCGAGCTTTTTCACTCAGTGTGGTGAGCTCCTAAAAGACGATGGCGCCATGCTTATTCAAGCAATTACTATTGGCGATCAGCGTTATAAGCACTACTTAAAAAACTCTGACTTTATTCAGCAGTATATTTTTCCGGGCGGATGTTTGCCATCGCTTAACGAAATGAGTGAGCAGATTAAAAATAATACCGATATGGTTATCCATACTGTTAATGATATTGGCGCTCACTACGCAAGAACATTAGCAGATTGGCGAACTCGTTTTATAAAAAGCTGGCCTGATTTAGACCGCTCTAAATTTGATGAACGCTTTTATCGTTTATGGTTATTTTATTTTGCTTATTGTGAAGGTGCGTTTAGAGCCAGAGCAACAAGTACAGTACATTTAATGGCGCGTAAACCTCGTTTTACTAGTGATAACGATGATATTGCGCTCGGTTACTAATTTTGTTTTATTTCAAGCAGTGTGGTTTTTATCACTGCTGCTTGAAGCCAATTCGCTACTTTTTAGTGGCTTGATTATTGTTTTAATGTTTTGTTTGTCAAAGCAGAAAAAACAAGACTCTTTACTGTTAATTAAAGCCCTACCTTTAGCACTATTGTTAGAATTTATAGCGGTAAAGTTAGGCTTGTTAGAATTTAAAGTTTATCCCTTCCCTCTATGGCTCGTGTTTTTATGGGCTGCATTATTACTTTCTTTGAATACCTCTATGGTTTTTTTGAGTAAATTAAAGCTTTGGCAGGCCTTTTTGGTATGTATGGCATTTGCACCAGCAAGTTATTGGGCTGGAGCGCGCTTTGAAGTAATAAGTTTAGGTTTACCTTTATGGCAATTCTGGCTCGTTTACGGGGCGCTTTGGTCTACAGTGTTTACTGTTATTCTTTTTATAAACCAAAAAATCAAGTTATTCATCAATCGCTGATCTTCCACAATTTCTATTTCGTAACATTACCCATTGACTCAAAGGGAGCTTATTTTGAAATTTTTACTAAAGGCAGTTACTTTTTATTTGCTTACCACTTCAATTGTTTTAGCTAACACACAATTTAATAAAGTAGGCGAAGCACGAATGGAGTATTTATTTTGGGATGTATATGACGCTGTGCTATTTACCCCTTCAGGTAATTACAGCGCAGGAACACATCCTGTTAAGTTTAAGCTTACCTATTTACGTGACTTTGACGCTAAAGAAATAGTAAAAGCAACAAATGAGCAGTGGCAACATCTTGGAAAAGCAGGGCTGGCAGATAAATACGACCGTAAATTGTTGTCTATTTGGCCTGATATAAAAAAGGGTGACTCACTAACATTGGTGACAAATGAGCAAGGTATGAGCACTTTTTATCATAATGATGAAAAAATGGGTGAAATTGATGAACCTCAATTTTCGAGTGACTTTTTAGCTATTTGGCTTGATGAAAAAACCTCTGAGCCAAAACTACGAAAGCAATTATTAGGGAATTAATATGAACATATTAAACACGTTAAAAGCAGCTGTTATGAGCCTCTCGGCTCTACTTTTAATTAGCTGTTCGGCACCAAATGTTGAACATTATAAAAATACATCGCCAAATTTCGACTTTAAAACGTTTTTTAGCGGAAATTTGAAAGCCTATGGTGTTGTACAAGACTTTAAAGGCGAATTGACCCGAAAGCTTGTCGTAGATATGAATGCGACTTGGGACGGTAACCAGGGCGTTATTGAAGAAGACTTTATTTATGATGATGGCGAAACCCAAAAGCGAATCTGGAAAATAACGTTAAATGAAGACAATAGTTTAACGGGGACAGCAGCTGATGTTATAGGTACAGCAAAAGGCAAAAGTGACGGCAGCGTATTTCATTGGAATTATGATGTAGAGCTTCCATACGATGGCAGTACTTTAGAAGTGAATTTTGACGATTGGATGTACCTGGTTACACAATCGCGCTTGATAAACCGCACATCTATTGTTAAGTTTGGAGTCGAGGTCGGGGAAGTGACCTTAGTTATCGAAAAAATATAGCTTATTTACCCAGTTGCTTAACTTGCGCCAAAATTGTACTCAAATTAAGTCTTTGTTAACCCAACACGCTGTATTCTACCGAGAATTATTTAAATTTTACTCATTTTTTAAGAATTTAAGCAAAAAATGCAATTTGCTGTTGCTAACTCTTTAAAAATGCATAAAGATAGGTTTTGCGAAGGCAAAATAATAACGAATAGGAATCTAACAATGAATAAAGCTCAATTAGTTGAAAAAATTGCTACTGATGCAGAAATCTCTAAAGCCGCTGCTACTCGTGCTCTTGACGCGTTTACAGGTGCTGTAACTTCTTCTTTAAAAGAAGGTGATTCAGTAGCATTAGTTGGTTTTGGTACTTTCTCAGTAAAAGAACGTGCAGCTCGCACTGGCCGTAACCCACAAACGGGTGCTGAGATCCAAATCGCAGCGGCAACTATCCCAAGCTTTAAAGCAGGTAAAGGTCTTAAAGACCAAGTAAACCCTTAATAGGTTTAACGAATTAAAATAAAAAAAGAGCTATTTAGCTCTTTTTTTTTATGTTTAATAAAGACATCAATTGATGCCTTTATATTATAAATTTATGCTTTTAAGGCTTTATCGCCTCGGCCAATGCCAACAGCACCAGAACGTACAACTTCAATAATATCGGTTTCATGGCGAAGTGTGTCTAAAAACGATTCTATTTTGTCTGTACTGCTCACTAGTTGCAGGCTATAGCTTTGCCGGCCCATATCTAAAATAACACCCTGGAACACATCAACTACGCGGGTAACCGCTGCACGAGTCGTCTCGTCTTGAGCAAATACCTTAACAAGCAATAACTCTCGCTCAATGTGACTCATTTCTGTTAAATCGATAATTTTAAGCACGTCGACTAATTTGTTAACTTGTTTAGTAATTTGCTCAACGACTCTGTCATCACCCATAGTGGTAATAGTAATACGCGACAATGACTGATCGTCTGTAGTGCCTACAGTTAGGCTGTCGATGTTATATGCGCGCTGTGAAAAAAGCCCGACAATACGCGATAGGGCACCAGGTTCGTTTTCTAATAGAATAGATAAAATACGACGCATTATGCTTTTACTCCTTTACGTAACCACATCTCATCAATGCCGCCTAACTTAATTTGCATTGGGTATACATGTTCTTTTTCATCAACGTTGATATCTAAAAATACCAAACGATCGTTAATGCTCATTGCTTTATCTATAGCCGGTTGTAATTCATCTAATGTATTTACTTGTATGCCTACATGCCCGTAGCTTTCAACTAACTTAACAAAATCAGGCAGTGAGTCCATGTAAGATGATGAATGGCGTCCGCCATAAACCATGTCTTGCCATTGGCGTACCATACCTAAAGAACGGTTATTTAGGGATACAACTTTTACCGCTAAGTTGTACTGCAAACAGGTAGATAACTCTTGAATGTTCATTTGAATAGAGCCATCACCTGTAATACATACAGACTCTTTATCAGGAAAAGCAAGCTTTACGCCCATAGCTGCAGGTAAACCAAAGCCCATAGTGCCTAGCCCGCCTGAGTTAATCCATTGGCGAGGGTGCTTAAATGGATAATACTGCGCTGCAAACATTTGGTGCTGACCAACGTCTGAGCTGATATAAGCATCACCATTTGTTGCTTTGTAAACCGCTTCAATTACAGCTTGTGGTTTAATTTTGTCGCCATCAGTCGTGTTGTAGCTTAAACATTTTTGTTCACGCCAACTGATAATTTGACGCCACCAATCTTCTTGTGCGCTGCGATCAATTTTAATAGGGCTTTTATCAATGCCAGCTTGTAGTTGTTCTAGTACTGTAGCTAAGCAACCTACAACTGGTATGTGCGCTTTAATTGTTTTAGAAATAGAAGTTGGATCGACATCAACATGTACAATGGTGGCATTTGGACAAAACTTTTTAACATTATTGGTAACACGGTCATCAAAGCGTGCACCAAGTGCTAAAATCACATCTGCATTGGCCATTGCTTTATTAGCTTCGAGCGTACCGTGCATGCCAAGCATACCTACAAAATTTGGATGCACGCCCGATATACCACCCAGCCCCATTAAAGTATTTGTAATAGGTGCATTTAACGATTCAACTAAATGCGTTAATTGCTCTGATGTATTTGAAATAACAATACCGCCGCCAGAGTAAATAACCAGTTTTTTGGCTTCTAAAATAGTGGTAACGGCTTTACGAATTTGTTTTGAGTGCCCTTTAGTATTAGGGCTGTATGTTCTTAGCTCTGTTGTTTTAGGAAATTCGTATTCAAACTTAATAGCAGGGTTAAGCATATCTTTAGGAAGCTCAACTACAACAGGTCCAGGACGACCTGTACTGGCTATATAAAAGGCTTTAGCTAAGATTGTTGGGATTTCTTTAGCACTTCTACAGTTAAAGCTGTGTTTAACTATAGGGCGAGAACAGCCAACAATATCAGTTTCTTGGAATGCATCGTCACCAATTAAACTTGTAGGCACTTGGCCTGACAATACAACCATAGGAATTGAATCCATGTAGGCCGTTGCAATACCCGTTATACAGTTTGTAGCGCCAGGGCCTGAGGTTGCAAGTACAACACCAACTTCGCCTGTAGCACGAGCATAGCCATCAGCCATATGCGTTGCAGCTTGTTCATGACGAACTAATATATGTTCAATGTCATCCTGCTGAAAAAGTGCATCATATAAGTCTAAAACCGAACCACCGGGGTAGCCAAATATGTATTTTACCTTTAACTCTTTTAATGCCTGAACTACTAGTTCAGAGCCATTATATTCTTGTTTGCTCATCCTCATTCCTCTGTACGCTTTTTTATGCATAAAAAAACCCCCGCGTAGTGCGAGGGTTTTTAAAAAGCAGTATCACCTTTTAATACATCCCCGCTGGGCTTATAACTAAGACCAGTACGAGTACGACTAAAAGGTTAATTTGTGTGTTCATAGTTTTTACTCTACTTAGCAAAACACTGCTTTTAAATTAAAAATTCTGTATAGGTTTATTTTTAAGGGTTTTGAACCCTTATGTCAACCTTGAAAGTGGTTTTTTGCATTTTAAATTCGTTTTGTAGCTTTTTTTAATTTAAACCTGCAGAAATACTGTATTTAACTGAGTTAACTAGCAGAAATTATGCGTTTTAGGTTGTGTGTTTGATTTTAGTTATAAAAGAGTGTGAAAGACCATTAACTTTTATTGCACATGTTAACTATATGTTTTTATCGCATGTTTAAATTTCTATTATTAGGTATGATTACTACATAATTATGTTTGAGGAAAACACAGTGAAAAAAGTGACGTTAATTGCGCTTTTAACTACGCTATTAAGCCCTATAGTAGCGGCTAATAATTTAAGCCCGCATGATGTTGGTATAACTAACGAAGAACGTATTTTATATTGGCTTAAAAAAAGAGACCAAATATCCTCTAGTGAGTTAGATAGTTCATTTAAGTCATATATGAGTAACAAAGAAGTTGCCAATCACTCAATTAAAAATGGCTTTAGGCGATTTAAATCTTCCTCTACGGATTTTTCAAACACAAATAAAAAACAAGCCGCTTTTTCAACGTCGCTAGTGCCTGATCAAAGCGTTAATGATGTAAAAGTGTTAGCTATCTTAATTGATTTTCCTGACCTCAAACATGACGATGATCGACTTGTACAGCAAGACACCGACATGTTTTACGCTGATTATTCAACTGAACACTATCAGCAAATGCTTTTTAATACTCAAGGTTATGCGGGCCCTGATGGACAAAGCTTATCAACGGCTGCAGATTATTATAAAGCAGCGTCTGGTAATAGCTTAAACTTTAACGGGCAAGTATATGGCTGGGTAACCGCTGATAGTAATGCAAAAACATATGGTGAACGCCAAGGCAGTACGCGTGATAAAAATGCGCCCGCTTTAGTCAAAGAAGCGGTAGAAAAAGCCGTTGCACAATTTAATATTAATTTAGCCGATTATGATTTAACCGATTTAGATGATATTGATGGCGATGGAATTATTAACGAACCCAATGGCATTATTGACCATGTAATGATTTTTCATTCAAGTATTGGCGAGGAAGCGGGTGGTGGCTACCTAAGCACCGACGCTATTTGGTCGCACCGCTACTATGTATTTGATGAAAGTAGCGGGCCGAGCGAGATTGCAGGCAGCAATATAAAGCTCTTTGGTTATACAATTAATCCAATTGATGCTGGGATTGGCGTGGTGGTACATGAGTTTGGGCATGACTTGGGATTATTAGATGAATACGACTTACAATCTAACACGGTAGGTGAGCCTGTCGCGTCTTGGTCAGTTATGTCGACAGGAAGTTGGGCAGGTTCTCCACGAGGCTCAGAGCCTGTTATGTTTAGCCCTTATGCGCTTGAATATTTACAAAATCGATACCAGGGTAATTGGGTTAATCAGCTCACGCTTGATATGGATGAGATAGATGCTAACGCACAGCAAACATTAATTAATACTGCGAGTACTTCACAACTACAAAGCCAAATAAAAATAACACTGCCATCTCGACTCGAAAAATTTAAAACGCCAGTAGAAGGCGATTTTCAATACTATTCAAATACGGGCGACAATGTTAGTAACAGCTTAGTTAATACAGTAACGCTACCAAACACAACTGAGGCACTTACTTTAAGCTTTATTGCTTATTACAGTATTGAGCGCGACTATGATTTAGTACAGGTAAAAGTAAATGGGGAGCCTATTGCTAGTAATTATACGCAAGCAATTAACCCATACTATGGTGACATTGGTCCGTATATATCAGGTGATTCATTTTTTAATAGTGATGCTAAGCAACCTAACGGCTATTTAACTCATAAGTTTGATTTATCAGCTTATGCTGGGCAAATCATTGATCTAAAAATTGAATACATAACAGATGCGAACACACATTATTATGGTTTTGTTGTGGATGATATGCGTATTGTGCAAAGTGATACTTTAATTTGGCAAAATAATGCACAAGATCAAATTAACACCGAGTTTAATGGCTTTGAAAAAATAGGTAGTTACACATATGCATCGCCATCACATTACTATTTACAATTGCGTTCATACACAGGCGTTGACAGTAGTTTGCAAGCAGAGCAGTACTCACCGGGATTATTATTGTGGTATAGCAATGAATCTCAAGCAGATAACAACACGACAGAGCATCCAGGTAGTGGTTTTGCATTAGTGGTAGATGCTGATCAGCGCTCGATAAATAAAGGCAGTACGCAAACTCCGGCTGCTTCAGCAATTCAAATTCGTGATGCTGCTTTTAGTTTATATCCACAGCGAGCTGGATTAGGTGATGATGATTTATCTGCTATTACAGAGTTTACTGATAAAACCGACTATAGCTTTTCAGCGCAACAGTCATCGGGCGTTGCCCTCCCACAGGTTGGCTTTGGGTTTAATATTATAAGCCAGTCAGCTGATAGTGAAGATATAGAAGTAGAGCTTAATTACGATGTTACTAAAGGTATTAATTTTACCAAAACAGGTTTAATCGTTAATTTTAATGTAGAAGGTTTTGCACTCACGCCTGCGGATAAATTCACGTGGAGTTTTGACGATGGTAGCTCAAGCACAGAGTTAACGCCTACTCATGAATATCAAGACTATGGCACCTATAGCGTTGAGTTTATGGCAAGTAATGATACTTCACAGCAAGTAGCTATAGCTCAAGTTACATTAGTTGAGCCATTATCTGTAAATGAAATTGAATATGAAATAAACCAAGGAATATTAACAGCTCAAGCTTCGTTTACAGGTGGAGTCGCACCGTATACCTATAATTGGCAGCTAGGGGATGGAAGTACTTTAACGACGCAATCGCTCACTTATAATTATTTATACTCTGGTGATTACCAAGTAACGCTTACAGTGACAGATAACGAAGGCACGGAGCAAACTAAAGCGGTTGATGTAACGGCAACTGTTCCGCTTAGCATAGACGCAAACGTTACAGTAAATGATTTAAGCGCTCAATTTAATGCGCAAGTAACTGGCGGCTTTAATAGTTATACTTACAGTTGGGATTTTGGTGATGGCAGTGCGGTATCAAACTTACAAAACCCAAGGCATACTTATCAGACTGGCGGTGCATTTAGTGTAACGTTGAATGTTACTGATACTCAAACAAATGATACTTTTACTAAAGAGTTATCTCTTACAGTGCAAAAGCAACAAAGTAGTTCGGGTTCAAGTGGCGGATCATTGGCAGGTTTATTAGTGTTATTACTTTTATGCTTACCTAGGATAAAGCGCAGCTAGCAAATAAAAAAAAGCCCGCTAAATTAGCGGGCTATTTAAATTAATAACAAATATTAATTATAAACGGTCAATTACTGATTGAGTGAAATCAGTTGTACCGTGGCTGCCGCCTAAATCGCGAGTTGTACGGTCGCCTGATTTAATTACATCAGCAACAGCACTACGAATACGCTCTGCTGTATCGCCCATATCTAAATGCTCAAGCATTTGGATAGACGCTAAAATTACAGATGTTGGGTTAGCTAGGTTTTTGCCAGCAATATCTGGTGCACTACCGTGTACAGCTTCAAAAATTGCAGCGTCTTCACCAATGTTAGCACCTGGAGCCATACCTAAACCGCCAACTAAACCAGCACAAAGGTCAGATAAAATATCACCAAATAAGTTAGTCGTAACAATTACGTCAAACTCTTCAGGTGTCATTACCAGTTTCATACACGTTGCATCAACAATCATTTCATTTGATTCAATTTGTGGGTAACGCTCAGCTACTTCACGTGCTACTTTTAAAAACAAACCAGATGTTGATTTTAAAATGTTAGCTTTATGAACAGCAGTTACTTTTTTACGACCTTCACGTACCGCTAGCTCATATGCAAAAGTTACGATTTTTTCTGCGCCTTCACGCGTAATTATCGATTTTGCTTCTGCTTCATTACCGTCTTCACTTACTATTTGGCCTGCACCTGAGTACATACCTTGCGTATTTTCACGAATAGTAATGATATCAATATCGTCGTAACGCGCTTTAGTGCCAACAAATGATTTAACAGGGCGTACGTTAGCGTATAAACCAAATTGCTTACGAAGTGTTACGTTAATAGACGTAAAACCTTCACCTACAGGCGTTGTTAATGGGCCTTTAAGAGTGATTTTGTTTCTAGCTATTGTATCAACCGTGTCTTGTGGAAGTAACTCACCTGTTTTTTCAAGTGCAGCTAGGCCAGCATCAACAAATTCATAATCAAAGTCGCAACCTGCGGCTTTTAATATTTCAAGTGCTGAGTCGATAATGCTCGGACCGATGCCGTCGCCTTTGATCACTGTGATGGTTTGTTTGGCCATTGACTTTTCCTTTAAAGAGTTTGATTTGCACATAAATTATTACCCTGAGAGAGTAATCGCTTGTTAGATCATTTATGTGAACGTGCTTGAAAATTTAAGGGCGCATTTATATCAACTTATCACCCATTTTGCTAGTTTATACAAGAAATACTGGGTATACACCAAAGTTATAATGGGTATAAAGACGTTAAATAGGTTTCCATAAATTAAATACAATTAAATAACGCGAGAGATTCTAATTTTTGATTAAAATCAGTTGGGTTTTGCCAATTTAGTATTTTCAGTTGTTCGTTTAATGTTTGCAGTTGCCACGCTGTTAGCGCAAGTTCTGGTTTAAAAACACTCTGGGCAACAATTTTAAGTGTGATCCAGAGTTTATGAGAATCAGTTAAGTGTTTTTTAGGTGTTTGCTCTGCTTCTAAAAGTGCCGTTGTCCATGGGTTGTCACTTAATAAATGAGTAAGCTGTTGCGTTAGTTGCTCGTTATTAATTGAATCTACTCCAAAAAATGAGCAAATAGGGGCACTCAATGTTTTATTTGGTGTGTCGTCAATCAGCGTTTTACGAGAAAGCTGTGTACTGCATTGCGTTAATAAAAAATGAGCATAAGCATATAAAGGTAATGTAATGTGTTCAAACTGGTCGTGTTTATTTTTACTGACTAATAAGGCCATTATTTTCACTAAACCATTTAATCTGTTAGTAACGTAGGCTTGCAGAGGGTGTGGGGTAACATTAACTAATTGCTCAAAAACAACTCTTTGAATTATCGCAGGTGCATTATAATAACCGACCATCGATAAACTATGCTTTAAGTCTTTAGCGGCCTGATGCTCCTTATTATAAGGTTTTACTGCCTCACATAAATTAGCAACTACCTGAGGGTGAGCCGCCATTAGCTGGCTTAGCCCTTTATAGCTATATTCGTGCTGTGACTTAATATTACTTATTAGTTCAAGTAAAGACTGTGCTTTATCAACGCCAACCACACTTTTTGACTTAACATGTTCACTGTTAAACACTTTAAAGCTAATGGTTTTATCAGCGCAATGCCATTGTTTTGGGTTGTCGTTAAGGGTTGCTTTAACGCTAAACCAAGCCAATTTATTTGGATTAGCGGTACTAATTAAAATATGTTTTTGCTGCGCATCAGTCGCTAAATAAATCATGGTTTGCTCGGCATAAAAAACGCGGCTTCCCGGTAACAGTGGCCCCAAATGAGCTATAAGTGATTTGATTAGCTGCAGTGCAAACAAATTTGGTGTGCGAATATACAAGTCAGTAAGTGCTTTAAATAAACTCATGTGTTTATTAGCCGTATTACTAGTAATGTTCATACTAATAATATTTGCTAAAGCAATTAGTGTTATGCCCCCATCGTAAAGCATTATTTTAGGAGCACTTACCAATGCTTGTTTATATTTACTTAACTTAGCTAATAATTGCGTAACGGGTTTGGCAGAATCGCCACTGGATAACATTACTTTAGCAGCTAACTGATGACGCATTTTCCATATGTTTTTATCAGAGTCTTGAAAAGGTGTTTGCTCACAGAGCTTGTTTAATTGCGCTCCAACACATAAATGCTCGATGAGTGAAGCCGCTATGTATAGCTCGCTTAGGGCATTGTTATAGTGTTGAGATTTACAAAGTGCAGCGGTTATTACACTCTGGCTAACAACTAAGTTGGTGGCATAAGAATAATTAGGATTATAAAGTGTTAAACGAGCTTGTAATGCGAATGGCTGTTCGCTATAGAGCACTCTATATTGCTCAGCTAGCTTACTTGCCATGGGGTATAAGGCTGTCCATTTTTGTTTATTGTTATAATAGCTTAAAAACAGCTGCGTATTATTAAGCAGCTGCTCTAAAGTAGTTGAAACAGCTTCATCCATTAAACCTTCACCTAATTTTGTTCTTGATATTTATTATATGCACTAGGACCCCATAAAAATAGCTGCCCATTTTTAAATAATAACCCAGTACATTCATCCATAGTGGTTATACCGTCAGATGTTTTATGCTGTGTACGGTAAAAAACTATCTGAAATACCTGTTCACCATCTCGTTTGGCATAAGTAAGGTCGGGGCTGCCTAAATAATCAAGCACAGTATTTAGTGTTGTTGGCTGCTCAAGTGATAGTTTTTCGATATAACGTTTATTAAAAGCTTCTCGGTCTTGCCAGATCATAGCCTGAGGATCGTCTTTATAAAAGGTGATCACCAACGCTGCTATCAGTGCATATAGCCCTAAACCTAAGATTAAATATCGGATAAATTTTTTCAATATGGTTTACTCTGACTCCGGTAACTAATAATAGTATACGTTTTGTAATGTTTAGAGGCTATTAACTTGCGACTAATTAAGTCTTAACTGCTTTAAACTAAAGCCTAAATTTATATCGGTGCGTAAACTAACCAAGTGCTTTGAGATTACGTACATATCCATATTAGCGGCTAACTTTGCTTTAATACTCGGGCTTAGAGACTCATCTTCGGCCGCATGCTCAATTGAATTATAGTTATTAACTATTTGCTGCGCAGACTTAGTACCTATTCCTTTTACTCCCGGAATGTCATTTGTTTTATCACCAGCCAAAGCCCAAAAATCAACGAGCTTATTTTGCTCAACACCAAAACGCTCTTTTATACTTGTCTCATCTAAATAGAGTTTTTTAAAGTAATCATAAACTGTAATGTAGGGGCCTATATAGGGTAAAAAGCCTTTATCAGTAGAGACAACAGTATTAGCTATTTGATTATTTGATGCCTTAAACGCAAGCGTTGCAATAATGTCATCGGCTTCATCGTTAATAGGCTCAAATACAACAATACCGGTTTCTTCTATTGCGGTTTTAAAGTGCTCTAAGGCATCTTTTAGCACTTGAGGCATTGGGGCACGGGAGTGTTTGTAGTCTTTATAAAAATGATAACGCCAGCTTTTGTCACCATCAAATACCGCAATCGCATGGGTTGCATTACTTGTATCTAAAAGCTTTTTGCACGCATGAGCTACACGTGCACAGCACGTTTGTATCATTTGTTCATCGCTGTGATGTTTTTGATTAGCGTCAACGGCGTAAATGCGCCTAATTAAATTAAGCGCATCAATAAGAAGTAAATGGGGTTTCAAACTATAAAACTCATGCTTTTATTTTGTAACACGGAATGTATTTGCTGCCAGGGAGTTTCATACGGCCTTGATCAACAAATGCTTGTAATAACGTATCCATATTTTCCATAAGGGCAGGCTCGCCACTTAAAATGTATGGACCGTTTTGCTTAATGGCTTTAACGCCTTCGTCTTTTACATTTCCAGCTACAATACCTGAAAAAGCTCTGCGTAAATTAGCCGCTAATAACTGCTTTGGTTGATCAAGATGTAAATCAAGACTTGCCATATTTTCGTGTGTTGGTGCAAAAGGTTGTTGAAAATCGTTATCGATTTTTAACGTCCAGTTAAAGTAGTAGGCATCGCCTTCGCTTTTACGGTAATCACGAACATTGGCCATAGCCGATCTTAGCTTTTGTCCAACTAACTCAGGATTATCAATAATAACTTCAAACTTATCTAATGCTTCTTTACCAAGCGTCATTTCAACAAATTCACACAGCTCTTTAAAGTACGCTTCACTTTCTTTAGGGCCAGTTAAAATAACAGGCAAACATTGTTTGGTGTTATCTGGATGAAGTAATATGCCTAATAAATATAGTAATTCTTCTGCAGTACCTGCACCACCAGGAAAAATGATAATAGCGTGAGCTGTTCTTATAAAAGCTTCAAGGCGCTTTTCAATGTCAGGTAAAATAACTAATTCGTTAACAATAGGGTTTGGTGGCTCTGCAGCAATAATGCTTGGCTCTGTTAGGCCCAAGTAACGGTTATTGGTATTGCGCTGTTTTGCATGGCCAATAGTGGCACCTTTCATTGGGCCTTTCATGGCACCAGGGCCACAACCAGTACAAATATTTAATCCACGTAAGCCCAGTTCGTAACCTACTTGTTTTGTGTATTTATATTCAACTTCGTTTATTGAGTGTCCGCCCCAGCATACAACCATACTTGGCTCGCTATTAACACGCAATGCACCTGCATTTCTGAGCATATCGAATACCATATGAGTAATGGCTTTTTGCTCTTTTAAATCTTTTTCGTATTTTTGACAAATAAACAAAATATCGCGAATAACAGAAAATATATGCTCGTGAATTCCGGTAATTATTTCGCCATCAACAAATGCGGTTTCGGGTGGGTTTTCAAGCTCAATTTTAATGCCTCGTTCGCGGCTTACTAAACGAATATCAAAATCTTTGTATTTGTCGTATATATCGCTACTTTCGTCGGTATGGCTACCTACATTAAGCACTGCTAGTACGCAGTTTTTAAATAACTTATAACGCTCACTAGCAGAAGATTGCTCTAATAAATCAACTTCTAATTGCGACAGTAAATCTAAAACCCCAGTTGGGTTTAACTGTATTAACATAGACGTTCTCCTTACTGCTAAATCGTAAAAAACTACTTGTCATAAAATTTATAATGGCTATGACATTATTTACTGGTACAAAGTCTATCTCGTCCTGAATTTTTGGCCTCGTAAAGAGCATCATCTGCTCGATCAAATGCCTTTAACAGAGTATCGCCTTTTTTAAACTGAGTTGCACCTACCGAAATAGTGATCTCAATTTGTTTTTCTCTAAATTTAAAAGGTATATTTTTAATTACCTTTCTTACTTTATCCAGAGGTAATGTTGCGTTTTCAAGCGACACACCTGGCATTAACAATACAAATTCTTCACCGCCGTAACGCGCTATAAAATCGGACTTTCTTACCGATTTTTGCAACGCTTTTGATATAACCTGTAAGGTAATGTCACCTGCGGTATGGCCAAATCTATCATTGATAGATTTAAAGTGGTCAACATCAATAACCGCAAGCGTAACATCTGATGGCTGCACATTAAACAAATGCATTTCGTGATTGTAACGTTCATCAAATGCAGCTCGGTTAGGCAGTTTTGTAAGCCCATCAAGTAAACTTTTAAAGCGCTGTTCGTTTAAACGTTTTTTATACGTTGTTAACTTATCTTCTAAAGTAACAATTCGTTTGTTTATTTCACTAAAGCTAGTGCTAAGCATTTCTCTATCTTTTCGTTCTAACTTTTCTTTTGCTAGAAAATCTTCGCTTAGTGATTTTAATTCGTTATCTACAAGTTCTTTTAAAGATGAGATTGACGTTGCTTTTTGTGTTTGTTCGTTGAGGTTTTTTATTTTTAGTTCAATGCTTTTATTTAACGAATCAAACTCAATACTCATCGATTCTGAGTGTCTACTAGTAGAGACAATAGAATTATGTAGATCTTCGAGGGTTTGATTTAATGAAACTAAAAAGCTTTGTGCAGATTTACGCTCTTTGCTAATGTTTTTTACTACGACTTCAATTATGTTAATCGCAACATCGAGTAATGCGTCGATGGTGTCACTTTCCGTAATATTATTTTTTATACTATTAATTTGTAGTGTAGCTTCTTCTTCAAGTATAAGTTCGTTAGCTAGCTCAAGTAGTTTTTTTGCACGAGCTTGTTTTACAGGGCGCTGATTATCGGCTTGAGGGTCTTGCTTAGTTAGCAATGCTTCATGATAAAAGAGAATAAGTTGATCAAGTAGCGGAATATAGCCATGGGTTGACTGAACGTTATTAATCTCTTGATCGAGTAAATTTCTCAGGGCTCTGCGAGTATCGTCAGGTAAACCTTTAGTTTTTTGTAACTGTTTACCTGCATTTTGTACACTGTTGAATAAATCACGTTGCTGAGCTTGCTGAATCGATTCTTGATTTTTAAGTAATATCAAAGTTTCACTAACAAGGGGGGAGAGGTCTTCAAAGCTCATACCTTTATTGAGTGCACTTCTAAATTTAGCAAGGCGATTATCTAACTCAATATCAAGCCCTTTACAGCTTAGCGAAAGTTTAGCTGCAAAGTCGCACAAAATATCCACTTGATGTTTGCGTGCACTCTCAATAGCCATACGAGCATCAATTGCTTGTTTGAGTTTTTTATCTGTTGGATTAGATCTTTCAGACACCTAAGCGTACCGCCATCAAATTAATTTTATTATCTTCAGTTTACAACAAATTTTTATTATGTGTAGTTATCTAGTAAAAAACTTAGAAATTTTAATAAGCTACTACGTATAAACTCGTATACGGGGCAATTTGTCGTATTTAATTCACTTTTAAATAGGGGCTTGCTAGTCTTGCAGGCAATTAAGTTTCCACTAAGAGTTTCTATGAAAAAGTTATTAGCCCTATCTATTTTAGCTGCATGTTCAGCACCTGTATTTGCCGATGTAAATTATTCTTTAGAAATTTCGCAACCACAACATCATTTAGGCGATGTAAGTGTTGAGTTTCCAAAAACAGCGCAAGCACATCTTGATATAAAACTTCCTGCATGGCGAACGGGTCGCTACGAAATGCTAAACCTTGCCAATGGCATTCGTTACTTCAAAGCTAAAGATGAAGATGGTAAAGAGTTAAAATGGGAAAAAATTGATCACAGTACATGGCGTGTACACCTTAATGAGCCAACCGAAGTTAATGTTGACTACCAGGTGTATGCAAATGAGCTTGGTAAGCGCGCTCGCCACATTGACGACAGCCATGCATTTATAGATGCATCAGGCTTTTTTATGTTTAGTGAATCATTTCGCCAAGAGCCAGTAACCGTTAATTTAGAAGTGCCTAAAAAGTGGCGCTCTGTATCGGGTATGGATAATTTAAAAGGCAAAAATTCATTTAAAGCAGCAGATTACGACGTGCTTGTTGATTCACCAATCGAAACGGGTATTAACCAACTACACACATTTGAAGTAGATGGCCGTGAATACGATTTAGTTATATGGGGCGACGGTAACTACGATGTAGAGCAAATGCTTACCGATCTTAAAAAATTAGTTGCTACTGGTAATGTAATTTGGGATGGCTACCCATATGAACGTTATGTATTTATGGTTCATGCTACGTCGGGTGCTGGTGGTGCAACAGAGCATTTAAACTCAACAATTATTCAACGTCCACGCGATAGATTTGGTAGCCGCGAAGATTACCTAGCCTTTATTAGCACCGCTGCGCATGAGTTTGTTCATACGTGGAATGTTAAAGCATACCGCCCTCAAGGTTTAGTGCCGTACGATTACACTAATATGAATTACTCTAAACTGCTTTGGATTGCAGAGGGTTCAACAAGTTATTTTGAAGATCATTTAATGGTTCGCTCTGGTATTGAAACCACAGATGAATTTTTTAAAGTGATGAGTAAAACTATTAATCGTCATTTACAAACACCGGGCCGTGAAGTGCAAAGCGCAAGCGAAACAAGCTTTGATAAATGGATTAACCAAGGTGGCGATCATGCACGTAACTACAGCACTAATATTTATTCAGAAGGTTCATTACTTTCATTAGTTTTAGATATCGACTTGCTAGAAAAAAGCCAAGGTAAAATAAGCTATCGCGACGTACACAAAGCACTTTATAACAATCATAAAATGCCAGCTGGTTTTACAGATGTAGATGTACTTAATATCTTAAAAGATTTAACAGGGCGTGATTACTCAAGCTGGTGGCAAGAAAATGTTGAGTCGCCTGCAAGTATTAACTTTGACGACTTACTTACTAAAGTAGGCTTGAAATTTGAACGTCCTGAAAAAGCAAAAGCGCTTGCAAGCATTGATGCTACCGCTAAAAACACAGGCGAGTTACTTACGTTAAGTTACGTTCGCCGTGGTGGCAGTGCGTGGAAAGCAGGTTTAACTACCGATGATAAAATTGTCGCTATAAACAAACATCACGTAGGTAAAGATTTAAAAACCAGCTTAGAAACGTTTAAAAAAGGCGATAAAGTAACCATTGACTATCTTCGTCGCGATGCTCTTGAAAGCTTAACATTAGTATTATCAGAAGATTTTGATAAGCCTAAAAAAGTAGTTGCTGATAAAGAGGCAACGCCTGAGCAAAAAGCACTATTCAAAGCATGGATTGGCGTGGAACATCCAAATGATGTGACAAAAAAATAAATTCAGTTTTTATAGCGTTTAAATATAGTTAACAATTATTAAAAAAGAGCTTCGGCTCTTTTTTTGTTTTGTATAATGGCGTATATAATGTACATGGAAATTTAATATTAAAATTAAATTTAATTATTATTTAGTATTTCTCTATTATTAAATAAAATTATTTATGGATATAGCCTCAAAATGAAATTAGATAACCCGACTTCAAACTTAACCCATCAATTTGTAATTAACGACTATTTGCATCAATTATTTGATGCGGTAAATGTTATTTCTGTTCAAGGTTATGACAATGAACGTCGTGTTATTTATTGGAATGAAGGCAGTGAGCGACTTTATGGATATACCAAAGAAGAAGCCATAGGACAAAAAATAGAAGACCTTATAATTCCAGAGCCAATGTGTGAGTTAGTTATAAACGCACATAGTGATTGGGTAAAAAAAGATATAGAAATTCCAGCATCTGAAATTATCTTACAAGACAAAGATGGAAACAGTGTATCGGTTTTTTCCAGCCATGTTATGTTTACAAATCAATATAATACAAAACAAATGTACTGTATTGATATTGATTTATCTGAGGTTAAAAAGGCACAAGCAGATGCGTCATTTAATGAGCATATGCTAAAAACTATTTTTGGAGCAATTCCTGACTTATTTTTCTTGATGGAAAATGATGGAACTATTATTGAGTATCATGCCAGTAATGAGACCGATCTCTACACCAAGCCAAAGCAATTTATTGGTAAAAAAATGGGTGATGTACTCCCTCAAGATGTAGCCAAAAAATTTGAAACCTATATCAGCCTTGTATTAGAAAAAGAGCAGATGATGAGCTTTAAATACGAGCTAGCTTTGCCCCATGGGCTCGTTTTTTTTGAAGCAAGAATAAATAAAATAACAGAACATAACCAGTTAATGGTTATTATTCGAGATATTACAGAACAGCATAAATCAGATGAAATAATTAGACATCAAGCGTATTACGATAGTCTAACTTTACTCCCAAATCGTTTTTTAGCACTTGATCGTTTGTCGCAATTACTTATTGAAGCACAAAGAAATAACGAGAAAGCGGCAGTACTGTTTTTGGATTTAGATGATTTTAAAAAAATAAATGACTCTTTAGGCCATGAAACAGGAGACAAACTTTTAATTGAATCAGCGCAAAGGCTACAAGAGGCACTGCGAAAAGACGACACGGTAGGGCGCCTAGGTGGAGATGAGTTTATCGTATTACTACGAGGTATAACTGATCACCATGCAGCGCTAAAAATTACTGAAAAACTGGTCAATAACTTTAGAGCCCCTTTTAAAATTGAGGGCCGGGAACACATACTAACAGCGAGTATTGGTGTAGCCATATACCCAGAAAATGGTACAACCGTTGCTGATTTATTACGAAATGCTGACACTGCAATGTATCAAGCAAAATCATATGGTCGTAATACTTATTCATTTTTTACTAAAAAGATGAACGTAATTATTCAGCGCCGACTAGTAATAGAAGAGCAGATGCGTGGCGCCCTTGAGCGTAATGAATTTGAGTTATTCTACCAGCCCCAATTTGACGCCAAAAATAAACACATCATTGGTGTAGAAGCGTTATTACGCTGGCATAACCCTGTGCTAGGTAATGTAACACCCGATGAGTTTATACCTATTGCCGAAAATACAGGATTAATTGTATCTATTGGTAAGTTTGTAATTAGCCAAGCATTACACTTTTTAAACACATGGCAAAGTACCTGCAAACGCCAACAAAAATACACCATGGCTGTTAACTTATCTCCTCGCCAATTTAGAGACGTAGGGTTGCTCAGTTTTATTCAAAACTCATTGAGTGAAGCAAACGTAAACCCCGAAAGTTTAGAGCTTGAAATAACTGAGGGAGTATTGATGAGTTGCCACACTAATGTTGTTGATATACTGACTGAAATTACTGCATTAGGCATTAACTTATCAATGGATGACTTTGGTACAGGTTATTCATCATTAAGTTATTTGAGAGAATACCCTTTTAATGTACTTAAAATAGATAGAAGTTTTATTGATGGTATTGTACTAAACAATGAAGATTGTAATCTCGTAAAGGCAATTATTGCTATGTCGCACAGCTTAGGACTGACAGTGGTAGCCGAAGGTGTAGAAACAAAAGAGCAGCATACTTTATTAAACGAATTGGATTGTGATTTTATGCAAGGCTTCTATTTTAGTAAACCATTACCAGCAAAACAGTTTCTTGATTTTTCGATGAATTTTGATAAAAAGTAAAATTAAACACTCGATTGTAACAATTCATTGCACGGCTATTGACCTTATTGTCCCATCGCGAGTAACCTGTTATAGAAACAAATAAAAAGGATTCTATAATGCGTTTAAAACCTCTTGTAGCTACATTAGTAGCCACATTTTCTTTATCACTTTCAAGTAGTGCCATAGCCGACGAAGGCATGTGGCAACCACACCAACTTCCAGAGTTAGAATCAATTTTAAAAGCCAAAGGGCTTGAAATTGATGTTGAATCTATTTCTAAATTAACCGAATTCCCAATGAATGCGGTAATTAGCCTAGGTGGCTGTACAGCATCGTTTGTATCGCCAAAAGGCTTAGTGGTTACAAATCATCACTGTGTTTATGGCTCAGTACAATATAACTCAACGCCTGAGAACAACATTTTAGAAAATGGCTTTTTAGCTAAAAGTCCTGCTGAGGATTTACCAGCAGCACCGGGTTCACGCGTATACGTAACAAAAACGGTTACCAACGTAACAGATGAAGTAATTAAAGGTACTAACGAGCTAACAGCAAAAGCACGCTACGATGCACTCGAAAAAAACGAAAAAGCACTAGTAGCACAATGTGAAGCTGATGAAAGCTATCGTTGTAATGTATATTCGTTTCACGGTGGTTTAGAGTTTTACCTAATTAAGTCACTTGAAATAAAAGACGTACGTTTATCTTATGCACCGGCAATGGGCGTAGGTAAATACGGCGGCGATATAGATAACTGGATGTGGCCGCGCCACACAGGCGACTTTGGTTTTTACCGTGCCTATGTAGGCAAAGATGGAAAACCTGCAGAGTACAGCAAAGACAACGTACCTTACGTACCAGACTCTTACCTAAAAGTAAGTGCCAAAGGCGTGCAAGAAGGCGACTTTGTAATGGTTACAGGCTACCCAGGGCGTACTAACCGCTACCGCATTGCAACAGAGGTAGATAACGTATTTAACGACAGTTACCCTAAAGCACGCGTTCATAACTCAAAATACGTGTCGCTTATTGAAGAAAACTCAGAAGACGGCAGTAAAGCGCGTATTGCTTACGAAAGCACCATTGCAGGTTATAACAACTATATTAAAAACTATGGTTCGATGATCGAAAGCTTCAAAAAAGGCACTATGCTTGAGCGCAAAAAACAGTTTGAGCAAGATCTAACACAATGGATCAATAGTGACGGTGAGCGTAAAGAGCAATACGGAAGCGTATTAGGTGAGCTATCTGAGCTAATTGCGCAATCACAAGAGCACAGTGAACGCGACCGCATGTTAGGTTATGTGCACCGCTCACAAATGATCAGCACAGCACGACGTTTATACCGCTTAGCTTACGAAAAACAAAAGCCAAATAGCGAACGTGAATCTGGTTATCAAGAACGTGACTTACCGCGCATTAAAGCAGGGCTTGAGCGCATGACGCGCCGTTATGATAGCAAAGTAGACAAAGCTATTTTACTGCACTTTTTAGAGCTATATGCAGCACTTCCAAAAGAAGAGCGTTTTAGCGACGTTGATAACGTATTTAAAGTACAAAATGGGTTTGATAAAGCAACCCAAAGCGCATTGCTTGATAGCATGTATGAACAGTCAAGACTTGATAATGCCACTGTTCGTAATTCATTATTTGAGCAATCGTTTAGCCAGCTAAATCAAAGCCAAGACCCATTTGTGCAGTACGCTAAAGCAATCTTTAAAGTAATGAAAACTGAGGAAGATAAATCAAAAGCACTTGCAGGTAAATTACAAGCCGCTCGCCCAGAGCTAATGAGCGCAATCATTGCGTTTAACAAAGCTAAAAACAAACCTGTATACGCCGATGCGAATAGCACACTACGTGTAACCTATGGCACCGTAGGCGGCTATTCACCTCAAGATGGCTTGGTAGCAACGCCGTTTACATCACTTGAGGGGTTACTAGCTAAAAACACCGATGTTGACCCATTTAATGCACCTAAAAAGTTACAAGAGCAAATCAAAGCGAAGCTTTACGGTGATTACACGGGCGGTATGAATACAGTACCCGTTAACTTTTTATCAAATGTAGACACTACCGGTGGTAACTCAGGTTCACCAACACTTAACGGTAAAGCAGAACTTGTAGGCTTACTGTTTGACGGTGTTTACGAAAGTATTATTGGTGATTGGGATTACAACCCTGAGCTTAATCGCTCAATCCACGTTGATTCACGCTACATGCTGTGGGTAATGGATAAAGTAGATAATGCACAAAACTTGTTAGACGAAATGACAATCGTAAAATAAGTAATTAGTGAGATAACAGAAGGGCGCTTACCGTAAAGGAAGCGCCTTTTTTGTTGGGAGTTAATTGATTAATTGTTTTTCTTGTGTGGCGGGAATTTACCTCGCGCAGAAAAGCAAAAAACCAAAATAATTTAGATGGGTGTCTTACTAATTTCGCGAGTAAAGTCAAATAAGCAAAGATCTAAATTGAAATCGTCTTTTCTATTAATTTAAGCAAATTTAATTATCTGATGTTTCATTTGCTTTATTATCTCTAATCACTACTTTTTTTCTATGAATTTTATCAATCATAAAATGCATTCCCAAAACTGTCGTATACATAATGTTTGAGATAGCAAAAATATATAAACCAACAAGTAATATTTTAAGAAAAGGAGATGACAAGGATACTAAATGAAATAAGCTTAGACTTGCTAATTGGGCAAATCCGCCGATAAAATATAAACATATACTACAAAAAGCTAAGTAACCAAAAAGATAAGTTAAAAATTGCCTTCTAGTAAGTTCTACACCATTAAGAGTTGGAGGAGTACCATCCATAATATCATCCATACCCTCCTTATTAAACGTGGCTATAGCAGCCATCGATGCTATATAAAATCCCGCTAATATTTGTAGTAACCCATTAACTAGCGAAACTAATCCTTCTTTACCAAGTAATCTGATGGGCTCTGAAAGACAATAAATTATAAAGAAAAAAAGCAGCGTAGTCCCGAGAGGTAAAATAAAATCAAACCAGCTTTTTTCGTAATGCTTAATACGAATATATGAAATAGGCTTAAATAGTTTATCTAAAATCATCTTCGGAACTTCCCATACTAGCTAGGTGAGTAAGCATTTTATTATTTAAGTCATCATGAATAGTGTCTTCACATTGGCTTATGAGGTCTGTGAGTTCTACTTTGACTACTTTGCTATACCCTTTAGATAATGCATCTTCTTCTCGTGCATCTATATCAATAGATTTGTTACGGCCGTTTTTATCAGTATAGCTTACACGTAGTTTACTGTATTCTTCACCAAGCACTTTCTTTCGAACTTGCTCTATGACACCAACGGCTTTATCACCCATTAGAGAGCCAACACCTAACCTCATAGTCCGCTCTTTGATCAAAACAGGGATCTCACTATCTTCATCTAAACGTTCATTGACTGAGCTTTGAACAGCCGTGAAACCACGTAGTTTACCAGTTTTCATCAACTCTTTAAGATTATGTGTAGCGCAAGAGTCTAGACTAATTATTTGTCTGGGATGGATCTTACCTTTAGAGTTAGGTGAGTCGCATTCATAATCAGTCGCTTCTTTAAAAAAATGAGTTAGTGCTGAAGCAATATTTCTTCGGTTGAGCCCCGGAACTTCTTCCAGCAAAGCCAAACAGCTGTTTTTAAATTTTTTACTAGCAGGCTTTTTCATAACAGTTAAATGCGCAGAGACAGCAATACCCTCATCCTTTAACTTTTTTTCTGTTCTGACACTTCCAGTTGTATCATTGCTAAATGAGGGGTCAGATGCATCCTTATCATTGTATATAAACAATATAGAAATAGAATCATCATTATCGATTGCTTTCACTGCTCTTACTGATACTCGTCCATTAAACATCTTGTAGACTGCATTACCAGAATTAATATATTTAACTAGATAATGATTGCTATCTTCAAAGCCTATAAAAGGAGCTTCTTTTGGTGTCATGCTAACTACAAGCTCACATTCGACAATAAAACGCTCGTATTCTCTTAAAATCATATAAACTTCCCTTTAATATAGAACTCCATTAGAGCATTTAATTTTTCAAACATAAATAGTTTATTTTAGGGAACTATAAGCCTATGTGGGTTACTTTGTGGTATTAAATATAGGTCGAATGCCATCTAAAGTAATTAGATCAAGGGAGAAAATTTTGACTTCGCACATCTTACATCTTAGCCGTACGCTTTCTCTCTTATCCACCTTTAACTTAAATCAAACCACCTCAACATCCTTTAATATATTTCATGTGCATTTTATAGCCAAGAAGTGCTAGCTTAGTGGTAAATTAATTGAAGGAAATAATTATGAAATTAGAGTCATTAGCACTGCACCACGGTTACGAATCTGAGGCTACGACCAAATCGGCTGCCGTGCCTATTTATCACACTTCTTCTTATACATTTGACAATACGCAGCATGGCGCTGATTTATTCGATTTAAAAGTACCTGGAAATATTTACACCCGCATAATGAACCCAACCAATGCCGTACTTGAACAACGTATTGCTGCGATGGAAGGGGGCATTGGTGCGCTGGCTGTTGCCTCTGGGATGGCTGCTATTACGTATGCTATCCAATGTTTGTGTGAAGTAGGCACTAATATTGTGAGTACCAGCCAAGTATATGGTGGCACGTATAACTTATTTGCACATACCTTACCTAGGCAAGGTATTGAAGCGCGCATGATTAAAGCCGATGACTTTACCGCGTTCGAGAATGCAATTGACGACAACACCCGCGCTGTTTTTTGTGAATCTATTGGTAATCCGGCAGGCAATATTGTTGATATTGAACGCTTAGCACGTATTGCACACAGCAAAGGTGTGCCGCTTATTGTTGATAATACCGTGGCTACGCCGTATTTATGCCGCCCATTTGAGCTGGGCGCCGATATAGTGGTTCACTCACTTACAAAGTATATAAACGGGCACGGTACTGCCATTGGCGGGATGATTGTAGACTCAGGTAAATTTGACTGGAAAGCGAATGCTACGCGCTTTGCAATGATGAACGAGCCCGATCCGTCGTATCACAATGTGGTTTATACCGAAGCCTTTGCTGAAGCTGCATTTATTGGACGTTGTAGAGTAGTGCCACTTAGAAATACCGGCGCAGCGCTTGCACCTAAAAACGCATCTGACATTTTAATTGGCCTTGAAACCTTAGGCTTAAGAATGGATCGCCACTGCGAAAATACACAGCAATTAGCTGAGTATTTAGAAAATCATCCAAAAGTGCTTTGGGTTAATTACGCAGGGCTTAAATCAAGCCCGTATAACGCAATGAGTCAAAAAATTACCAGTGGCAAAGCATCCGGTATTTTAAGCTTTGGCATTGCTGGTGGGCTAGAGGCTGGCACTCGTTTTATTGATGCACTAAACATGATTTTACGCTTAGTTAATATTGGCGATGCTAAGTCACTTGCGTGTCATCCTGCGTCAACCACACACCGCCAATTAAATGATGACGAATTAGCAAATGCAGGCGTAAGCCGCGATTTAATTAGGTTGTCAGTCGGTATTGAAAACATTGTAGATATAATGGCAGATGTAAGCCAAGCGCTCGATAAAGCTTAAAATTACATTAATTAGAAATGCTTGTTCAGCTTTACTGTAAATACAGTATCGTTTGCTAAAAAGGTTTAGGTTTTCTAAACCTTTTTAGACATTCATTTAGCAACAGTGTAAATACAGGCGGTAGGCTAAATATTTATTACTTTAACCCAAATAAAAAGGGCTAAAAGTAGTGGTTTTTCACAATAGTTGGTATGTTACAAGTAACATTTTATTTAATTGTGTGTGATGAAAAAAAACAAACGTTCTTCTCTTCAAGATATTGCCGATGCGGTTGGTGTAACCAAAATGACGGTGAGTCGTTATTTACGTAATCCCGAAAAAGTATCAGGGTCTACTCGCACTAAAATTAGTGCAGCTATTGATACGCTAGGCTACATTGCAAATAAAGCCCCTGATTTACTCTCTAATGCTAAAAGCTACTCTATTGGTGTACTCGTTCCATCGTTAACGAACCACGTATTTTCTCAAGTTATAAAAGGCATTGAAGATGTGACTGGACCTGCAGGGTATCAAACAATGTTGGCCCATTATGGTTACAACCCTGAAATTGAAGAAAAACGGGTTGAGTATTTATTGTCGTACCACGTTGATGGTTTAATTTTATCAGAAACCACACACACAGACAGAACGCTAAAAATGATTGAGATGTCAGGCGTACCTGTGATTGAAATAATGGATACTCATCACTCTCCTATGCAGCAAGCGGCTGGTTTTGATAATGTTAAAGCTGCTTTTGATATGACGACAGCGCTTTTAAATAAAGGCTATCGTAATATTGTTTATATAGGTGCAAGGCTTGATGTGCGAACACGCCTAAAATTTCAAGGTTATTCAGATGCTATGTTAGCTAAAGGCTTTACGCCTAATAGTGTGATGACTGATCAAGCTTCATCTTACAGTTTAGGCGCTGAACTTTTACAAAAAGCGCGTACTGACTACCCAAATACTGACTGTTTGTTTTGTACTAATGATGATTTAGCAATTGGCGCTATTTTTGAGTGCCAGCGAAACAATATTTTAGTGCCTAGCCAAATGGGGGTTGTGGGTTTTCATGGTCATGATATTGGCCAAGCAATGGTGCCTCAATTAGCAAGTGTGATCACCCCTCGTTATCAGATAGGTAATGTTGCGGGAAGAGAATTGTTGAGCCGGATTAATTCCGATTTGGATACTAGCATGAATTATAAGCAAGTAATTGATACTGGTTATATAGTTCATCTAGGTGAGAGTGTTTAAATACTCAAATTATATGAGCCTAATTACCTGAGCCTAAATAACAAAAGGCTCAGGTAATTTTTATGTGTGCGTTGATAACTCTACAGACTATAATTTTACAAAAACAGAGAAATAATCATAGCGACAAGTGCGCCAACAGACCCAATAATGGTTTCCATTACCGTCCACGTTTTAAGAGTTTGCATTTCGCTCAAACCGAGATAGCGACTCGCTAACCAAAATCCTGAGTCGTTTACATGAGAGAGCACAATAGAGCCCCCACCAATAGCGATGGTAACAGCTGCAAGCTGCGCTCCATCAAGGCCTAAAGGCTGAAGCATTGGAATAATTAAGCCACACGCTGTAAGCATAGCTACTGTCGCAGATCCTTGAATAACCCGCACAGCGGCTGATAATACAAAAGCGAGTATTACAATCGGTAAGCCTGAGCCAGCTAAGTAATTACCCAGTGCCGTACCTACTCCTGAATCAACTAATACTTGTTTAAATACCCCACCGGCACCAGTGACAAGAATAATAATTCCCGCAGGTTGTAAGGCACTACCACAAATTTCCATGATTCTAGCATTAGGGACACCGCGCCTTGCGCCGAGCAAATAAAATGCCATTAGGCAGGCAACTAAAATTGCAGTAAATGGATGACCTATAAAGGCTAACCAATTATATAAATCAGAGTCTTTTTCAACAAAGCGACTACCAATAGTATTTAAACTAATCATAATTAATGGCAAAGCAATTAAACCTAATGCTAATCCAAAACTAGGCGTGCCTTTACCAACTTTTTGGTTATCGTCGATTTGTTCGTGCTGTGGGAGTTCTACATGAATAGATTTAGAAATAATAGAGCCCCAAATTGGACCTCCTATAATCATTGCTGGTATGGCAGCAATAAGGCCAAATAAAATCATATAACCATAGTCAGCGCCTAATTGAGAGGCAACCAAAATCGGCCCTGGCGCAGGAATAAGAAACGCCTGACAAGACGCTATCCCAGCAAGTAACCCAATACCAATTTTAACAACGCTGCCACCGCCTTTTCTTACCACAGCAAAAACAATACCGATTAAAAGTACAACGGCTACATCAAAAAACAGGGGTAGGGCACAAATAAAGCCCGTAAAGGTAAGCGCCCAATTAGCGTTTTTTTCTCCGAAACGATGTAAAAGTGTGTGGGCAATACGATCCAGCGCGCCGGTTTCTTCCATTACTTTGCCAAACATGGCACCTAAAGCGACCACAACCGCTACAAAGCCTAGTGTTCCAGCCATTCCTTTTTGAATTGTAGCGGCAATTATTTCAGGGCTCATTCCTGAAAATAATCCTGCAATCATAGAAACAAGGATCAAAGAGACGACAGCATGTAGTCGTACTTTCATTACTAAGAAAAGCAATAAAAATATGGAGCCTGCCGCTGTTAGTATTAATGATAAATCTGACATTTTTCCCTACTTATATTCAGTGTGAATTATGATGTTTAGTGTGTGTTTAACTTCACTTCCGCATTTGTTACGGGTAACATGTTACCCGTAACTCAATATAATATATACATTGAAAATAATTAATTATTAAATTAAGGCGAGGGTAAATAGATGAGTAACACAAATGTAGGTCGTGTTTATATTGTAATGGGGGTTTCAAGCACAGGAAAGTCAAGTGTGGGTGATGCATTAGCAAAGCGCATTGGCGCTAAATTTATCGACGGAGACGACTTACATCCCAAGGCTAATATATTAAAAATGTCATCTGGGCAGCCTTTAAATGATGCTGATCGTGTGCCTTGGCTAGAAAGAATACGTGATGCTGCATTTAGCATTGAAAAGAAAAATGAAGTCGCGGTAATAGTTTGCTCAGCATTAAAAAAGAAATACCGAGAACAAATATGTGACGGAAATATAGGCATTACCTTTTTACATCTTTATGGTGATTTTGAACTGGTTAAAAGCCGTATGCAGGACAGAAAAGGGCATTTTATGCCTGTTGATTTACTCAAAAGCCAATTTGAAGCGTTAGAAGTACCAAAAGAAGACGAGCCCAATGTTATAAATATAGATATTAATAACTCATTTGAGCAAGTAGTCAAAAGTTGTATTAGCGCAACTAAAATGAATAAGCACAACAAGTAAAAAGTTTTTAGTTAATCAGTTAACTGTTACTTTTAACATTTAGGGGCTTTATTTGTTATGGGTTAGCATCTGCTCGTGGTGTTTCTAAAATCGCTTTTTTTTCATCTTCAGATAATATTATCCAATCAAAAATTTCTTCGTTGGTACGGCCGCAACCGGTGCAGTAACCGCTGCGCCTTTCGCATATTCCTAAGCAATCGGTTTTAAATTTAGATGGTTTTTTGTTTTGATTTAATTGGCGCATAATTAAAGCCCTAACGGTGGTGCAATTTCAAAGCGAGTAGTGAACCCATTACCTTCTTGATTGGTAGAGAGTGTAATTACTGGGGTTTTAGTATCAAGTACAAAGGTGCTATAAATTGAACTTGCGGTTTCTTTTTGGCTTTCAAACCAACCTGTTTTGGTTAAACATTGGCGCAGTTGTAGAGCTAGTTTTTGATGAGATTTTATTGTTTTAGTTTGTGTTTTAACAGGCGTTTGGCATTGATAGCTTGCTTGCTCTGACTTATTTAATGTAACAGTACAGGCTGCCCCAATAATATGAGTATTAGTACGCCATTGATTAGTAAACTGGTTAGTTACTTTATCTGTTTTGATTGAATTAAAGCCAGACTCATAACTGCTTATTAGATTATTTATTGGGCTGCATTCATCAAGTATTACTGTGGTTTTTACAGACTGATTCGTTGTAGTAGTGGTTGCTGTAGTTGTAGTCTGATTAGTTTTGCTGGTACAGCCTGCTAAAATAAACGCGACAACTAAAATAAATGCGACGAAGGAGGGAGTAATATAGTTTTTCATAGTTCACAGTAACCGATTAATTGAGCCTCGCACTATACCATACATAATTTACTCAACTAAAAGCGAAAAACAAAAAGGCCCATATAAATATGAGCCTTTTGTAATTTGCTTTAGCAGGTGCTATTTATGGCGACCTTGTAAGCATTTAACTACATCTTCAAGGGCTAAGCCTTGGCGTTGTAGCAATACAGTAAGGTGATAAATTAAATCAGCAGACTCATTTGTTAGCTCATCGTTATCGTGTTTCATAGCGGCAAGGGCAACTTCTACGCCTTCTTCACCTACCTTTTGACAACTACGGCTTAAGTCTTTTGCAAATAATGAGGCAGTGTAGCTTTTTTCAGGGTCGTCGTTTTTACGCGCTACAATCACATCTTCTAACTGTGCTAAAAAGCTTAAACTTGGTTTTGCTTCATCGCCAAAACAGCTTTGTGTGCCTAAGTGGCACGTTGGGCCTTCTGGGTTGGCAAGTACTAAAATTGAATCGTAGTCACAATCTGTATGCACAGATACTACGTTTAAGTAGTTTTCTGAAGATTCACCTTTAGTCCATAAACGTGATTTTGAACGCGAGTAAAACGTCACTTTATTGCTATCAAGCGTCACTTTTAACGCTTCGCTGTTCATAAATCCTTGCATTAAAATAACACCAGAGCGGGCATCTTGAATAATAGCAGGGATCATTTCACTTTTAGCGAAATCGACTTGATCTTGGTTTTGTTGTGTTACTTGCATAATCTTGCTGCCACTTGGTTATCTGTTAAAAATTGTTTAAGTTCGCCAATGTTAATCACATTTTTATGAAAAACGCTGGCTGCTAATGCACCATCTACTTTGCTTTGTTTAAATACATCAACAAAATCTTGCATGCTACCCGCACCGCCAGAGGCGATTAAAGGAATGTGACATAGCTCGCGAATTTTACTGAGTTGCTCGTTGTCGTAACCGTTACGAACACCATCTTGGTTCATACAGTTTAATACAATTTCGCCTGCGCCTAGGTCTTGTACGCGTTTAACCCATTCTTGCGTTTTATAACGCGTACGGCTTGATGCATTAGGATCGCC
The DNA here is from genome assembly GCF_015864505.1 of Pseudoalteromonas sp. SWYJ118. Lineage (NCBI taxonomy): Bacteria > Pseudomonadati > Pseudomonadota > Gammaproteobacteria > Alteromonadales > Pseudoalteromonadaceae > Pseudoalteromonas > Pseudoalteromonas sp. SWYJ118. The sequence goes on from NZ_JADYXC010000003.1 coordinate 140,178, forward strand.
AGTTAATTGATACACTAAATACTCGCCGGTAATTTCATCAAAAAAGCTGTCTATGCCGACTACAACACATTGCTTACCAAACTCATCGTGTAATTCTTTAATAAGTTCAGGGCGTGCAATAGCTGGGCTGTTAATGCTTATTTTGTCAGCACCGCGCTCAAGTACACGCGCTGCATCAGCCACTGACTTAATACCGCCGGCTACACAAAATGGAATATCGATATTGCGTGCAATACTCTCTACCCAGTTTACATCAAGTAGGCGTTTTTCAACGCTTGCACTGATCTCGTAAAAAACCAGTTCATCTGCGCCAGCTTCGCTGTAGGCTTTAGCCATTGTTAAAATATCGCCAACAACTTCATGACCTTTAAACTTAACGCCTTTAACTACTTGGCCGTCTTTAACGTCTAAACATGGAATTATGCGTTTTGATAACATGCCAGTGCCTCCTCAACGCTAAATGCGCCATCAAGCAGTGACTTACCTAATATAACGCCGCCCACACCTAGCTCTTTAAGCTTTTTAATATCATCCAGTGAGCTTACGCCACCTGAGGCTTGCACTTTAATTGTGCTGTTGTGGCGAGTTAGGTCTTCGTAAAGCTCAAACGATGGGCCCGTCATTGTGCCATCTTTACTGATGTCCGTGCATAAGAAGTCGATAACGCCTAAGCTCACATAAAAATCAACCAGCTCAAGTAAACCAAATTCAGATTCACTTAACCAACCGTGCGTAGCAGGTGCCCAGCCAGTGGCTGTTTTATTTACATCAAGGGCAATAACAAAGTGCTCTGCGCCAAATTGTTCAATCCAGGCTTTTACTTGTTCGCGTTTTTCTACTGCCATTGAACCAATAACAACTTGGTTTGCGCCGGCTTTTAGCCAATCACTTACATCTTGCTCTGAGCGAATACCGCCGCCCACTTGGTACGGTACGTTAAGCGCTTTGGTTGCAGCTTGAATATGTTTCCACTGTTTTTTACTTGGATCGCGTGCACCTTCTAAATCAACAAGGTGCAGTTTTCCTGCGCCGCTGTCGGCGTATTCTTTTAAGCGCGCGCCAAGTTCGAAAGGGTAAAACTGTGCTGTATCGTATTTACCTTGGTACAAGCGCACAATTTGATTTTGTAATACGTCTAATGCTGGAATAATCACAAATAATCTCTTTTTTGTTAGTTAATAGGCAGCTTATAACTGCCAATCAACAAAATTTTGTAATAAACGTGCGCCAACTTTTGCGCTGCGCTCTGGGTGAAATTGCATGCCCGCGTAATTGTCTTTAGCAACAATGGCTGAAAAGGTTTGACCGTATTCGCCGCTTACAAGTGTTGCGTCGTTTATGGTGTGCGCAAAGCTGTGAACAAAATACACTTGCTCATCAAGCGTTAGCCCTTTAGTTAATGCATGTTCTTTGTTAACGCTTAAGTTATTCCAACCCATATGCGGCGACGTTAAATTGCCTACATCAAGCGCTTTTACTTGCCCTGGTATTTTACCTAGGCACTGTACGTTACCTTCTTCGGTGCTTTCGCACAGTAACTGCATGCCTAAACAAATACCCATAAGCGGGCGCTGGTATTCGTTTATAGCTTGTTGCCAGCCGTTATCGACTAGGCGTTTCATAGCAACCGATGCATGGCCTACACCTGGCAATATTGCGCGCTCATATCCGGCTAATTGCTCGGGTGATGTAATTACTGTTGGCGTTTGCCCTAAGCGTTCAAACGCAAAGCGTACTGAATTAATATTGGCACAACCGGTATTAATTATGGCAATCATAAACATCCCTTAGAGCTGGCTGTTTGTTGGGTTGTGTCTTGTGCTACTGCCATACGAAGGGCGCGTGAAAATGCTTTAAATAAACCTTCTACTTGGTGATGACAGTTACCGTCGCTTACCGATAAAATAAGGCTAATAGCGGCGTTATCACTTAAGCTCTTGAAAAAGTGCTCAACCATTTGTACATCTAAATCGCCGGCTTTTTCGCGGCTAAAGTTAGCGTTTAATACAAATGATGCACGACCCGATAAATCAATTTGTGCTTCGGCTTTACATTCATCCATAGGAAGAGCAAAACCATAGCGCGCAATTTGCGATTTAGTACCGAGGGCTTGTTTAAGTGCGACACCTAAGGCAATACCAATGTCTTCAACAAGGTGGTGCTCGTCTATGTGTAAATCGCCTTTGGCTTTAATGTTTAAACCAATGTTTGCGTGCGTGCGAATTTGATCAAGCATGTGATCAAAAAAGCCAAGGCCGGTGTCTATGCTGCCATTTTTAGTTTGATCTAAGTTTATGGCTACATCAATTTGGGTTTCTTTAGTGTTGCGTGTAACACGACCTTCGCGGTTTGCAGTGGTCAATTTAGTTACTATTGCACTCCAATCGCCGTCGTATAAAATACCTTCACAACATAAGTTTTGAGCAAGGCCAATATCAGTTTCGCGGTCGCCAATAACAAAAGAGCGTGCTAAATCTACTTTGCCTGAGCGCATAAGCTCGGTAAGTAAGCCTGTTTTAGGTTTACGGCAATCGCAGTTTTGCTCGTTAAAGTGAGGGCAAATTAATACTGTCTCAAAGTTAATACCTTGGCTTTGCATTATGTCCATCATTTTGTCTTGTGCAATATCAAAGTCAGCAGTAGGGAAGCTGTCTGTGCCTAAACCATCTTGGTTTGAAACCATCACTAAACGGTAACCTGCGGCTTGTAATTGTAATAACGCAGGAATAACGCCAGGTAAAAATGCTAGCTTTTCAAGGCTATCTACCTGTTTGTCGGTAATTGGCTCTTCAATGATAGTGCCGTCGCGGTCGATAAATAAATAGGGGTTACTCATGATACTTCGTTTCCTGCTAAAGATGCTGCGGTAGCTGGCGTTTGTAGGCCATCTAACCAAATTTTTACTTGTTCAAGTTCTTGTTCACTGCCAATTGAAATTCGTAGCCAGTCGTCTTCACCGTATAGCGTAAAAGCGCGCATAACCAAACCTTGCTCAAGTGCAATTTTAAAGTAGTTTTTATCGGCTAATTTTAAAGTAACAAAGTTACCTTCACCAGTGAGAATTTTTAATGCAGCAGGGGAGGCGTTTAGCCAATCTACTAATTTAGCTTTTAAGCTATTTAAAATAGTGACCTGGCGGCGCATTGATGTAATTGCATCGGGTGCAATTGCTTGCGCTGCAATACTTGCTACTACGCCCGATACCGGATACGGCGCGATGACTTTACGAATTGGCGTAAGTACACTTGCTTGTGCAAGGGTAAAGCCGGTTCTAAGTCCTGCTAGCGCAAAGGCTTTAGATAACGTACGCAGAACCACTACATTACTAAACTCATTAATAAGCTTAGTCGCGCTTTGCTCTGGGCAAAACTCTATATAGGCTTCATCAACAATTACTAGTGCTTTACCCGCAAGTGCTGTAGCAATCGCTTTTACTTTATCAAGTGGTGTTAGGCTGCCCGTTGGATTATTTGGGTTACAAATAAATACTAGTTTTGAGCTGCCAACAGCTGCGACTATTTCGTCAGCACTGCCACTTAATAATAATTCTTGGGTAAGCGCGTTAATACCAACGTTGTGTGTATCGGCGGTAACTTTGTACATACCGTAGGTTGGTAAAAATAGCGCAATACTATCTTTAGCTGGCTCACAGTATGTGCGCACTAAAAGCTCAATGCCTTCATCTGCGCCGCGCGTCATTAATACATTTCCGCTTTCAAGCTCTGTATAAGCGGCGTAACGGTCAATAACCAGTTGCGGTTGTGGATCAGGATAGCGATTTAAATCTTCAATACTCAGTTCAAGGTTTTTAGCATAAGGGCTTTCGTTAGCATTTAGCCACGTAGTACCGGTTAGCTTTTCACTTTTTGCAGAGCTGTATGCAGCAAGGGCTGCAATATTCTTAGGTAATAAGCTAGACGCTTGTGCGCTCTCATTGCTCATTTTTAATTGCCTCTAAACGAATTGAAACCGCATTAGCGTGGGCATCAAGGCCTTCTGCATCTGCAAGTGGTAAAATAGCTTTCGAAAGCTGCGTTAAACCACTTTTGGTAATTGTTTGCACTGTGTATGTACGAAAAAAATCAAGTAAGTTTAAGCTAGAATATGTTGCACTGTAACCATATGTTGGTAACACGTGGTTAGTACCTGATGCGTAATCGCCTGCAGATTCTGGCGTGTAGTCACCTACAAATACTGAGCCTGCATTTTTAATCTTATCTAGGTATGGTGTTGCATCGCCTAGTTGTAAAATTAAGTGCTCTGGCCCGTATTGCGCCGATACATCAAATGCTTGCTCAATTGAGTCAACTAAAATAAGTGAAGAGTTAGCCAGTGCTTTTTCGGCTGTGTCTTTGCGGCTTAAGTTAGCTAACTGGCGTGTAAGCGCCTGTTGAGTTTGTTCTATAATATTTTCGCTGTTACATAATAAAATAACTTGCGAGTCTGCGCCGTGCTCTGCTTGAGAGAGTAAATCGGCGGCTATAAATTCTGGGTTCGCACGTTCATCTGCAATAACTAATACTTCAGACGGACCTGCTGGCATATCAATTGCCATACCCGGTATAGTTTGCGCAACAAGCTGTTTAGCCATTGTTACAAAGCTATTACCAGGGCCAAATATTTTGTTCACTTTAGGAACCGATTCGGTGCCATACGCCATTGCTGCAATGGCGCCTGCGCCACCACTTTCTATTAACGTAGTGATACCGCACAACTTAGCTGCATATAAAATAGCAGGGTTAATGGCTTTATCACCTTGTACTGGTGTAGCAAGTACAACGGTTTTTGCGCCGCTTAATTGCGCCAATACACCCTGCATAATAACCGACGATGGCAGTGGAGCACTGCCACCGGGTACATAAATACCGACTGCTTCGATGGCTTGATATTTCAGTTCACATACAACGCCTGGTTGGGTCGATAATTTAATATCTTTTGGCAATTGCGCTTCGTGAAAACGTTTAACGTTTGCATAAGCAGTATCAATTGCGTATTTAAGCTCTGCACTTAGTGCTTGCTCTGATGCGTTAATTTCATCAAGCGGAACACATAAGCGAGGGTTAGATCTATTATCAAACTCTTTAGCCATGCTAAGTAAGGCTTTATCGCCTTGCTCTTTTACGTTAGCTAAAATAGTTTTGCATATAGCTTCAACCTTGGCACTGGCAGAAACTGCAGGGCGCATTAGCGCCGCTGCTTGTACTTGTGAAGATTCCTCATTCCAACGAAGCATGGCACTTACTCCATCATTTTTTCAATTGGCATAACTAAAATAGAGTTAGCGCCTAGGGCTTTTAACTGCTCCATTGTTTCCCAAAATAATGTTTCGCTGCTTACCATGTGAAGTGCTACGTATTCATCGTTACCCGCAAGGGCAAGTAGAGTAGGTTGACCAGAACCTGGTAAAATTTCACAAATTTCATCAAGTTTGTTTTTTGGTGCGTGTAGCATGATGTATTTGCTTTCTTTAGCTTGTCTAACACCACGTAGGCGCGGCATAAGCTTATTGATTAGTGCTAGTTTGTCAGCATCTTGAAGATCTTTATTTTGAATTAAACACGCGTTTGATTCTAAAATTGTTTCGCCTTGAATTAAGCCGTTAGCTTCAAGTGTTGCGCCAGTAGATACTAAATCACAAATTGCATCAGATAAACCCGCACGCGGTGCTACTTCAACAGAACCCGTAAGCATTACTGTACTTGCGTTAATGCCTTCGCGCTTTAACCACTGAGTTAAGATTTCTGGGTAGGTAGTCGCAATACGTTTGCCTTCAAACCAGCTCTTATCGCGAGCGCCAAGCTCTTGTGGCCATGCAAGTGCAAGACGACAGTAACCAAAGTCTAGTTTTGAAAGTTTAGTTACTTCACTTGGAACACCTTGTCGTTCACGTTCTGCTTGAACTTCTACTAGTACGTTTTCGCCAACTATGCCTAAGTCACATACACCGTCCATTACTAAACCCGGAATATCGTCATCGCGCACACGTAGTACGTCAATTGGCATATTAGTTGAGTGTGCAATTAAGCGTTGTTCACGAAGGTTAAGTTTAACACCTAACTGTTTTAGCAGATCTTGACAATCTTTAGATAGGCGGCCACCTTTTTGGATGGCGATACGTAGACGATTACTGTTGTTCATTATTCATTTTCCTTTAATTTAAAAACTAAAAACCCCGAGGGGAACCTCAGGGCGAAAATGAATCAATGTTATTTGAATCGCCAGAGGTTCCTTTTAGGAATAACCTCTCAGCGAAAGACCTGACAGGTTATTCCGGTGAATGGTGGTGATGATGTACTGTTGTCAGGTTTAAGCGCATTTTTTATCCTATGTAACTGCCCGTTGTTTTGTTAACGTGCAGTTGTTATCTGTTTAAATAAATTTCGCATTCATAAAAACATAAACAGCTATATTATGGCAAGTTTTTTTTAGCTTAATTAAAGCATATGTTATAACTGTCGATAATATTAAGGTAATAAGCGCAATTTTAGCGAATAATTGTTTGTTTATTATTCAAATTAAGCATTTTGACAATCAAACAGTTAAAATAAGGAAGTATGTATGGATATTATGATTCCTTATTTAGGAAGAATAACTAGGCTAGAAGTTGAGACAAAAAGTGCTTTTCATATTGCGGGTGTGCAAAGTGGCGCTGCGGCTGAAAAAGTTGAACTAGAGAATAAAAAAAGGCGTGAGTTACAAAAAAAGAAAAATCTCAATATGCTTGATGATCAAAATAATAAAAAAAAGTCTAACTTAGATGGGGACGAAAATCCCCATTTAGATACATGGGCATAGGTTACAGTTAATAGTTTAAAGTTATTTGTAGATTGCTAGAATTCAAAAAGGGAAGCCTATTTACTAGGCTTCCCTTTTTTGTTGAACTAATTACTTCTGGCTTTTACTTTTGAATATATAAAAGCTAAATATAGCGAATACACAAACTTGAGCCGCAATACCTTGCCATGTCGATTTTATACCAAGCCATGCAATATCAAAGCTCATTGGTAGTGACGCAATACCTATTATATCGGCCTCTTGTAGTGCAATAACGGCTTTGCCCATAAGCACAAATGAGAGTGCAAATAATAGGTAAGTGGTAATTGCAAAAAACTTAGCAACCGGTAATTTAATTGAGTATTTAATTAATACCCACGTAATAATAGCCAGTATTGCTACACCGATGGCAAAACCCGATGCAATAGATGAATATTGAGCCGGCGAGCTTTGTGTTAATAATGACTGGTAAAATAGTACGGTTTCGAATACTTCACGGTATACGGCAATAAAAGAAAGCCCTGCTAACCCCCATAATGTACCCGACTCAAGACGCTTATCTATATTGTCTTTTATGTATTTTTGCCATTGTTGCGCACTGGTTTTACTGTGCATCCATACGCCAACATACAGTAAAATAACAGCGGCAAATAATGCACCTGCACCTTCCATAACTTCGCGACTTGCACCACTTATTTCTATTAATGTTTGCGCAGCAGCCCATGTTAAGCCACCTGCAATAAGTGCGGTTATCCAGCCAACATGTACATATTTAAGCGCATCTTGACGTTTAGTTTTAATAAGTACGGTCATAAGGGCAATAATAACGAGGAGTGCTTCTAAGCCTTCGCGTAGCAATATAACTAAACTTGCTGAGAGGAGTGCACCATCAGTTAGTTTGGTTTCGTTTAGCATGCTATCTGCTTTCGCGAGTTGAGCTAGCGCCGCACTTACTTTATCGCCAACGATGGCAGTATCTTTCTCGTTTTTGAAGGTTTGACGCAGGTTCATCAGTTGTACTTCGATGTTTTTACGCAAAGCTTCGTCGTAAGCATTTAAGTTATTTTCAACAAGTTCAAAGCCATCTAAGTATGCGCTAATTGCTAAGTCACTCGCTTGAGAGTAATTACCTTTAGCATGCGCGGCTTGCGCTGCAAGTAACTGCGTTCGAGTAACCGTTATCGGATTTTTTTTACCGGTAAATAATTGCTCTGGATTACCACGTAACCATTTAACGTAGTGTGCTTGCGCTTCACTTTGACCTGCCGATAATTGTGCAGGGTTTAGGTTTACAATTTGCGAAGCGGTAACATTTTGATCTACATTTTGCGGTTTTTTAACGTCTTTAAATGCCAAGCTACCAACATAAAAAGCTAAAGACCAACGTTGTTGTTCGTTAAATTGAGTAAACGCAACCATTGGCGTGTCGTTAATACCGTTACTTACAGCGTCAAACAAACCCATTAATGAGCGGTTAGTTGCGCGTTCTTCATCGGTAAAGTTGGTAGGCTCTGGTGATAAGTTTTTTGCAAGCGGGCCGTCGCCTTGACCACTTGGGCCGTGACACATTGAACAGTTAGCAGCAAAAAGCGCTTTGGTTTGCTCAACAGGTAGTAGTGACGTAGGTAACGATAGCTGCGGCATAAAGACAAGAAGTGATTCACGAAGCGCAGAGCTTGCTGCGCGTACATCGGCAACGCTTGCTTTATTGGCAATCGCTGAATGCAAGGCTTTAGCTTGTACCTTTACTGTGTCGAACTCATTTGTTTGGCTTGATAGCTGTCCAGCTTGCTCAATAATAACGTGCGCAAATTCAGTCATTTCTTGATATTCGTCGGGGTCGAGTATTTCACCATTCCCAACAGCTGCTACGTAATCAACACCTACGTACTCTGCAAGCTGTGCAATTTGCTTTATTTTTATTTGTTGATCGGGTGAGGCAGAAACGCTAAAGCTTGCCGTCATCATGATCAAAAGTGCAAAAATGAAATTAAGCTGACGCTTGCTTACAGACACAAAGTTAATAAACATGTGAGAATTATTTATGGACATTGAAAAGCCCTGCAGAGGAAAAGCCAAAATTATAATTGTTTTCATTTGCATTTCAAGCAGATTAATTTAAACAAAGCAGATAAATAAAAAGGATAACAATTTATATAACTTTAAAGTGTTTTTGTAACACGAGAGTAACAGTAACCAAGTGATTTTTATAATAACTTGGTTACTGAATGTGTTGCAGACAAAGTATTTATTACTTGGCTTGCTCAGCTGACTTAATGCTGCTTTGAATAAGCGGCGAAATAGTTAAGCCTTGTACAATAATAGAAAATATAACCACAACGTAAGTAACAATAACGATTAAGTTATGTAGGTCTGAACCGCCTACAAAAACTTGCTCGCGTGGTATAGCTGCGGCCATTGCCAGTGCAAGGCCACCACGTAGTCCACCCCAGGTTAAAATTTTAACACTGTGTTTATCGTAAGTCCTAAAGCGTTTAAAAATTACAAATGGTGCGCCTACACTTATAAAGCGTGCAAGTAATACCGCAGGTACCATTAATAAGCCTAAACCTATTTCGCCAATAGTGATTGGCATAGTAACTATCAACATACCTATTATTAAAAACAGTAGGGCATTTAAAAAGCTGTCGGTTGCATGCCAAAAGTCTTTTACGTAGCGTGTGTCTTCAGGGCCTGTGCGCTCAGTTGCTTTAGTGCGGGTGATATTACCCATTAATATGCCGCTCGTTACCATAGCAAGTGCGCCAGATATTTCCCAAATATTTGCAGCAGCAAAACCTGCGGTAGGAATCGTTAAGGTAATTAATAAGCGAATGTTTACATCGCGGCTATTAATAATTAAAAAGTGGCCAACTAATGCAATGACTAAACCAAATGCAATACCCCCTATGGCATCAACAAAGAATAGCTCTGCTATGTCGCCAAATTGTGCATCGGTACCATAAAAAGCAACTGAGAATATAGTGGTAAATATAACTAAACCGATACCATCGTTAAATAGCGACTCACCTTCTACTTGAACTGAAATACCTTCTGGTGCTCTCATTTGTTTAATAATAGCAAGTACAGCAATAGGGTCGGTTGGACTAATAAGCGCGCCAAACAATAAACAATAAATAAAAGGAACATCAAAACCAAAAACGGGGAATAAATAAAAGCTTAAATAGCCCACTATAAATGTGGAAGCAATGGTTGAAAATAATACCAGAGCAGTAATTTCCCATCGCTGCTTACGTAGGGCAAGTAGGTTTATTTCGAGCGCACCCGCGTAGAGTAAAAACCCCAACATGCCTTTAAGTAATAACTCGTTAAAGTTAATACTGGAAACAATTTGGGTCATTGCTAATGCATTTTGATCGCCTAATAATTTAACTGCAATGATCAGCAATAAAGAAATAACCACAGAGCCCGTTGTAATGGCAATAGTAGTTTGCATTTTGAGGATGTACTGGTTTGCAAAGGCTATAAATATTGCAATTGCAGAGAGAAAGCAAATGAGGTACCAAGCATTCATTGATTAACCTTAACTATTTTTTAAACGACACACAAAAAGGAGGATTATAAACCCGCGTATGGTACTCCTGTAATATTTGAGAGTCACAGTATTTATACCTTTATATCGCTTTTAATAAGGATTATTTTTAGTAAGAGTTAATAACAAATTAGGCTTTGTAAATATTGTCATCAATAAATTAAATGTACGTTATAAATACAGAGTGTATTGTAAAATCGAATAATGAATCACTCCCTAAGCTCGAATAATAAAACGCACGTTAACCCATAAAATAAAAGTGCGTTTTGTAATTACTTGCCCTAAATGCTTTGCTTACGTAAAATCCCGCTATTATTTATTTTAAAGTGATTGGTATTATCAAACAGCTGTTTAGTGCAACCGGACCTTTGGCGTCATCGTTAGATGGATATACGCCTCGCCAACCACAAATTGATATGGCTGTAGCCGTTGCTGATGCATTAAAAAACAGTTCGCAATTAGTTGTTGAAGCAGGCACGGGTACTGGTAAAACATTTGCCTATTTAGCGCCTGCACTCAAATCAAAAGGCCGAACGATAATATCGACTGGCTCTAAAGCCTTACAAGAGCAGTTATACCACCGCGATTTACCTCAATTAGTAAAAGCGCTTAGTGCTTCTAAAAAAACCGCCTTATTAAAAGGGCGTGCCAATTACTTATGCACCTACCGACTAAACCAGCATGTTGCGCATGTACCTACTGACGACTCTGATGTAATGCACCAACTAGCCATGGTGGCTAAGTTTGCCAGTGAAACGCAGTCAGGCGATTTAGCCGATTGTATTGGTATAGAAGATGATGCCAAAGTGCTGCCTTATGTAAACTCAACAGCCGATAATTGTTTAGGCAAAGAATGCCCAGACTTTCAAAGCTGCTATATACGTAAAGCACGTTTAACTGCGGCCGATGCTGATGTGGTTGTTATTAACCACCATTTGTTTTTTGCCGACATGGCCGTAAAAGAAAGTGGCTTTGCTGAACTTATGCCAAAAGCCGATGCGTATATATTTGATGAAGCCCATCAGTTAAGTGAAATTGCCAGTGATTATTTTGGTGAGAGCATTAGCACTAAAAAGCTGGTGGATTTAATTAATGATTTACGTGCTATATATAGAGCCGAAATTCCCGATATGCTGCAGCTAGGTAAAAGCTTAAATAAGCTTGAAACAAGCGTTGCTGATTTACGATTACAGTTTGGTGTTGATGGCAGTAGAGGCGATTGGCGAGAAAAGCTCAGCGACAAGCAAATATGTGCGGCGCTTCATCGCGTCATCAGTGATTTAGACTTTGTTTATCAAGTACTTAAACTTTGCCTAGATAGAAGCGATAAAATAGAGCATCCGTTTGAGCGTGCCTTGGCATTTAAAGGGCAGTTAGAACGTGTTTTTGATACGGCTCAAACCGGCTTTAGTTACTGGTATGAAACAACGCGCCGTTATTTAACAATCAATATAACCCCACTAAATGTATCAGCTAAATTTGCTCAAATGATGCAAGACACGGGCGCAGGCTTTGTATTTACATCAGCAACACTTTCGGTCGACAACAAACTCGAGCATTTTAATGCAAGCCTTGGTTTAAAACCAAAGCAAAGCATGATGGTAGATAGCCCATTTGATTACCCTAATCAGGCGCTGCTGTGTTTACCGCGTTACTTACCCGAATCGCACGCGGATAATATGCCCCACGCAATAGTAAAATTAACACTTGAGCTTATAAAATCAGCACAAGGGCGTTGTTTTGTGTTATTTACGAGCTATCGAATGATGCACTTAGTTGCCGAAGGACTCACCACGCAAATAGACTACCCAGTTTATATGCAAGGGCAAATGTCTAAGCGTATTATTTTAGAGAAATTTACCCGCCATGGTAATGCTGTATTACTCGGCACGGCTTCTTTTTGGGAAGGCGTTGATGTACGCGGCAGTACGTTAAGCTGTGTTATTATAGACAAATTGCCATTTGCAGCCCCTGACGATCCATTACTACAAGCTAAAATGCAAGATTGCCAAATGCAGGGTAAAGACCCTTTTTCACACATACAATTACCACAAGCTGTTATTGCACTTAAACAAGGTGTTGGGCGTTTAATTCGAGATAGTAAAGACAAAGGCGTACTTGTAATATGTGATAATCGCTTAGTTACACGACAATATGGCCAAGTATTTTTAAAAAGCTTACCGCCGATGCGCCGCACGCGAAGCTTAGAAGATGCCAATACATTTTTAAAACAAATTAATTAGAGTAATAAAATGATCAAAAGTAATATTCTTGCCCTTGATGCTTCAACAGAAGCACTTTCAATTGTTTTACATTTTCAGGGCCAAACATTTCATCATTTTGAAGAATGTCCGCAGCAGCACAGTCAAAAAATATTGCCACTTGTGGATGAGCTATTAACTAAAGCAAACTGTAAATTAAAAGACTTAGATGTCATTGGTTTTGGCCAAGGCCCGGGCAGTTTTACTGGTGTGCGTATTAGTGTAGCAATAGCACAAGGTTTAGCGTATTCAACTAACTTGCCGCTTGTAGGTGTGTCTACTTTGGCTATTATGGCGCAACAAGCGTTTGAACAAAACGGCAGCCTGAGTGTTTACCCAAGTATAGATGCGCGTATGGGTGAGATATACTTTGCACATTACCAAGCGCAAAATAATCTAATGCTTTTAGTTAACCAAGAATGCGTTATAAAACCTGATTTACTTAATAATGATTATATAGCGACTACAGAGCCATCTGTAGCGGTGGGCACGGGCTTTAAAACCTATCCTGATGCGCTTAATGACTTTGAAAACGTGACAATTAATACTGATATTACATTGCCTGATGCGCGTTATATGTTAGCGCATGTTGAAGCCGCGTTTTTAGCGGGTGATGTTGTAAAAGCGAGTGACGCTCAACCTAAATATGTGCGCGATACTGTAACGTGGAAAAAGCTACCAGGTCGTGAGTAATCATATCTTGAATTCAAGTATTATTTGCAAATTGGTTGTTTTTAAATCATAATTTTATGCATTATTAAGGTTGGAGACGCGTAATGACGCTGCCTATTGGTTCAGGTTTTTTTACCGGAGATATTCCTGGTAGGGTTAGCTCTACCAAAGTTGTTACTAATAAACCACAGGGTTTATTAGACCAGCCGGCTGCTCAAAAAACGAATACCGATTATGTAAAAAGCAGTGTTGAGGGCGTCGAACTGGCTAATCAACTGTTTAAAAGCAGTGCTAAAAGCAATGAATACAGCCAAACAATTTACGACCAACCGACTGCTCTAGTAAGCAAAGCGATTTCTACTTATACTGAATTTGCTAATTTAGAACGCAGGGCAGAAGTACAAAATTTAATAGGCGTTGATATATACGCTTAAAGCTCATTCAAACGTTTTATACCAACCTACATAAATCTTTGATCAATTTAACGGATTAAATTGCACTATAACGTCGTTAAAAATTTTTCATTTAGAACAACTAGATACAAAAATTTTTGCCTAGTTCTAGTGTAATTTTCTTAACGTTAAATAGACCCCGTATATAAGCAGGTTGGTATTAGATAAATACAGTGATAAAATTTAATAAAAAGCCCGAACATATGTTCGGGCTTTTTGTGTTCAAAACGAAGCAAAGATTACTGTTCAATAAAGCCGATTAGCTTATCTGCAATATCAGTATTATTTTGTGAACCAATAAATTGATCACTGCCTTTGCCATAAGCAAATACTTGAACGTCTACAGCGGTGTGTCCACCGGTTGTCCAGCCAGTAAAGCTCGCATCACTAATAATACTTTTAACAGCTAAATTAAGCGCTTTTTCGCCCATTTTTTTAGCTTGCTCAAGTTTGATTTGGTTTTCAGTTGTAAATTCAATATTGGTGTTAGCAGTCCATACTGGTTTTAAGTCTTTAGACTCCATAAGTTTGTCTGTTAACTTACTAGCCGTTGCCTTAACACCTTTAATTACGTCTGTTTCCCATTTAAATTGGCCGTGCGAACCAATAGTTAAGCCGCCCGTTGAGTGATCGGCTGTAACCACAAGTATAGTGTCTTTATTTTTATCAACGTATGCTTTTGCTTTTTCGATTGATTTAGCAAAGTCGTCCATTTCAGCCATCGCACAGGCTATATCGTTAGAGTGACCACACCAATCAATTTGGCTGCCCTCAATCATTACAAAAAAGCCTTCTTCGTTTTGGTTATCTAGTAAACCAAGTGCTTTAGATGTTAACTGAGTCAGGCGAGTTGGGTTTATATCAAGTGCAAATGGCAGGCCTTTGCTTGCATACAAACCTATGGCAGGTATTTGTGTAATTTGGCCCAGATTATTAATATCGTCACCGTATTGATAACCTGCCGCTTTAAATTCTTCAACTAAATTACGGTCATCTCGAATAAAATATTTAGTACCGCCACCTAGCATTAAATCAACGGGTAATTTACCAGCAATCTTATTATCAATATAATCGTTGGCAATATCATCGTAGTTGTAACGAGATTCATTGTGAGCTGTAAAGCTAGCAGGTGTTGCATGGTTTATTTGTGACGTTACAACAAGCGCTGTTGTCATACCACGCTCTTTTGCTATTTCAAGCATAGTTTTAACTGGTTTTTTGTCTGTATCTACACCAACCGCGCCATTATAACTTTTATGACCGCTACTAAGCGCTGTAGCACCCGCTGCACTGTCTGTTACATAAGTATGGTCGTCAGGGTAGGTATGAGCCATGCCTTTTAAAATAGTGTCAAAAACCGTGCCTTCTACTTCTTTTGTTGCAGGGTCATCTTTAAAATAGCGATAAGCCGTGGTGTAAGCCGGACCCATGCCGTCACCAATCATATAAATTACATTTTTAGGTGCTGATTCTGCGTAAGCACCAGAAGCGGTGCATAAAAGTGCCAATAAGCTGATCTGTTTTTTCATGGTTGTACCTTATGAGTGTACCTTATTTAATAGCCGCTGATATTGTATACAGATAGGATGATAAATAAATGAATATCTGAGATATTTATAATTTATACTTTGATTTTATATACATAGAATTGTAGTTAACGCTGTTAGTTCTATTTATTTAAATTATACTAGTTATAAGCTATCTATATATGGTGCTCTCACCTTTTATTTGTTTAAAAGGTACTCAAAATTAATATGTTAAAAAAACTTTGCTTATTACTCCATTTTTAAGTTATTGAAAATATTGAGTTTGGTTTTCTACTCAGTGCTATATTTGATACCAGGAAGATAATTAAAGCGTGAATTTCGCACCATTTCCTAAGTTAGTGGTCTGACAACTTGTATGCTATAAATAATGATGCTCTAAATTAATAAAGGACTTACCATGCAGCCGTTTAATATTGAAACCAATAATTTAAATATTCATGGCTTAAAAGTAGGTTCAGGGAACGAAATAGTAATAGCGCTACATGGGTGGTTAGACAACTGCCATAGCTTTATGCCAATGTTAAACAACGTTAACCCAAAGCACACTTGGTACTGCATTGACTTTGTTGGGCACGGTTTATCGAGTTGGCGAAGTGATGACGCACACTATTATTTTATTGATTATATTGATGATGTGTACCAACTTATAAATGCGCTTGGTGTTAAAAAAGTACATTTAGTGGGTCATTCTATGGGGGCTATGGTTGCAGGACTTTTTGCTAGTTGTTTTGGAGATTATGTTAAGTCTGTTACCTTTATTGAGGGTATTGGTTGTGTTACAACGCCAAGTGAAGGTGTATGCGAACAGCTAAAAAGTGCGGTATTAAATAGAGCGCGTTTAAAAAATAAAAAGTCGAGAATTTATAAATCGAAAGAACTTATTTATGAAGCACGTGCTCAAACAACCGATTTAAATAGTGAGCTTATTACGCTCTTAATGCAGCGAAATATAAAACAGGTTCTAGATGGTTTTACGTTAACAACAGATCCAAAGCTTAAAAATCACTCAGGTTTTAGGTTTGATGAAGCGCAATGTATTGGTGCAATAAAAGATTTAGCTGCACCATGTCAATTAATTTTAGGTAACGAAGGTTATTCGTTTGTAAAACAAAATTTGGCAAAGTATATTAGTTATTACAATAACTTGAAGGTAATTGAAGTAGAGGGTGGGCATCATTGCCATATGCAAAGTAGTGAGTTATGTTTTGAGCATATTCAAGACTTTATGCTGCAAAATGGTGCATGTTAATTGTAAGTTTACGTAAAATGTGGGATTATTCCTGCATTAGAGTATTTGCTCAATTGTTAAAGCGCCTTACTTAGATTAAGGTTAATAAAAATATAATTATAAACAGGGGCTAAGAGTGGAAAAAATCTGGCTTAAGCGCTACCCAGAGGGTATGCCTGAAACAATCGATCCTGAGCATTACAACTCGTTACTCGAAGTGTTCGAAAAAAGTTTTTCTGATTACAAAGATCTACCTGCATTTACTAATATGGGTAAAACGTTATCGTATGACGAAATTGACACCGCAACCAAAAAAGTTGCTTCCTATATTCAAAATGATTTGGGTCTTAAAAAAGGTGACAAAGTTGCCGTAATGATGCCGAACTTACTACAAACACCAGTCACAATTTTAGGTGTTTTGCGTGCAGGTTGTGTGGTTGTAAATGTTAACCCACTTTATACTGTGCGCGAATTAGAGCATCAGTTAAAAGACTCAGATACTACCGCTATTTTCATTCTAGCAAACTTTGCTGACACGCTCGAAAAGTCACTTGCTCATACCGATGTTAAACACATTGTAGTAACGCAAGTAGGCGATATGGTCGGCGGGCTTAAAAAGCATATAGTTAACTTTGTTGTGAAGCACATTAAAAAAATGGTGCCAAAGTTTAACTTGCCTAACACAATTAAATTTTCAGACGTTTTAGCTGCGGATGAAGCTAAATACACGCGTCCTGAAATGAGCTTGTCTGATCTTGCTTTTTTACAGTACACCGGTGGCACAACAGGTGTATCTAAAGGTGCAATGCTTAGCCACGGTAATATGGTCGGTAACCTTGAGCAAGTTTCAGGTTGTTTAGATAAAGTGTTAAATCGTGGTACAGAAGTCGTTATTACTGCTTTACCGCTTTATCATATCTTTGCTTTAACAGCTAATTGCTTAACGTTTATGAAATACGGTGGCTTAAACGTACTTATTACTAATCCACGTGATATGCCTGGGTTTGTTAAAGAGCTTGGCCAACATAACTTCACCGCTATTACTGGCGTAAACACACTATTTAATGGTTTATTAAATACTCCAGGTTTTGCTGATCTAGATTTTAGCCACTTAAAAATGTCGTTAGGCGGTGGTATGGCGGTTCAACGTCCTGTTGCCGAAAAATGGCAAAAAGTGACTGGTTCAAAACTAATGGAAGGCTACGGACTTACTGAATGTGCTCCTTTAGTTACTATTAGTCCTTTTGATTTAAAAGCATACAATGGCTCTATTGGTTTACCTGCGCCTAATACCGATATTAAGTTAATGCTTGATAATGGTGAAGAAGCCGCAAAAGGCGAGCCAGGTGAGCTTTGGGTTAAAGGCCCGCAAGTAATGGTTGGTTATTACAAACGACCAGATGCAACCGCTGAATGTTTAAAAGACGGCTGGTTTGCTACAGGTGATATTGCGACTTATGATGATGAAGGTTTCTTCTTTATTGTAGATCGTAAAAAAGACATGATCATTGTATCTGGCTTTAATGTTTTTCCTAATGAGATTGAAGAAGTAGTGGCTATGCACGAAGGTGTACTAGAAGTAGCCGCTATTGGTATTCCTCATGATGTAAGTGGTGAACAAGTTAAAGTTTTTGTTGTGAAAAAAGACCCTTCTTTAACTGAAAAAGATATAATAAGTCACTGTCGTGAAAATTTAACTAATTACAAGGTCCCCAAACTGGTAGAGTTTAGGGATGAGTTACCTAAAACTAACGTAGGTAAGATACTCCGAAGAGCCTTGAAAGATTAGCAACCTATAAAAAAGCCGACATATGTCGGCTTTTTTATTGTAGGAGATTAAGTGCAATACCAATTGATCGAAACCCAAAATCAACTGAACACTTTTGTTGAACAAATAAAAAACAAACCTATTTTAGCTATCGATACTGAGTTTATGCGTCGTCGTACTTTGTATCCTGAAGTTGCACTTATCCAAGTTTTTGATGGTGAACACTTAGCACTTATAGATCCATTAGCTGAGCTTTCACTATTTGATTTTTGGGAAATACTTAAAGATCCCGCAGTTTTAAAAGTACTGCATTCTCCTTCAGAAGATATTGAAGTTTTTCAAAAGTACGCAGGCTTTGTTCCAGCCCCGTTATTTGATACACAATTTGCATTACAATTACTTGGTGAAGGCAACTGTATGGGTTTTGCCCTTATGGTAAAAGAGCTGCAAGGTATTGAAATAGATAAAAGTGAGTCACGCACTAACTGGCTGCAACGCCCGTTAACTAAAAAACAATTAGACTACGCGGCTGCTGATACTTTTTACTTATTACCGTGTTTTGAGCTGATTATCGATCGCATTAATGCCGCTGGCTTCTTTGACATTGTAATAAACGAAAGTGAATTGATTGCCAAAAAACGTGCATTTCAAACACCTGACGAGCTTTTATATAAAGATATTAAAAATGCATGGCAACTTAAACCGCACGAACTAGCTGTGTTAAAAGAGCTTGCTGTATGGCGAAGAAATAAAGCTATCAAGAAAAATTTGGCACTTAATTTTGTGTTAAAAGAACATAACATGACTGAAATTGCCAAACGTGGTCCTTCAAGTTTAAACGCTCTACGTCAAATTCCAGGAGTTGAAGCTATTGAAGTTAATCGCTCTGGTGTCGATATAATAAAGTGTATTGAAGTTGCTAAAGAAGTCCCAGATGCTGAGCATCCAGATGTACTTAAGCGCTTAATTGATTTTCCTACCTATAAAAAAGTAGCGAAAGATATAAAACAAAAAATCACTAAAGTAGCTAAAGAGCACAATATACCAGAAGACGTTATGGCCTCTAAAAAGCAAATCAATCAATTGATTAGTTGGAATTGGAAGTTAACGCCTGATCAAAAACAGAGTCATATAAAGCCTGACTTACTGAGCTCTTGGCGATATACCTACGTTAAAGATGCTTTAAAAGAGTGGGATACTTAACGCTAAATATATACCTTTAACTGTGTGATAAGGGTCTTTTGATTCATATTACATGGTTAAAAAGTTTTAGTTGAGCGCAGGCATTAAAGCGTAGATATTCATAGTAATTATTAAAAAGTAAACACAAATAAAGAGGGCGCTAATAAAGCGCCCTTTCTTCGATTACTTCTTTTCTTCATCAGGTAGTGTAACGTTTAGCTCAAGTACGGCTAAATCGTCTTCGTTCTGATCGAACTGAACCTGAACTGCATCGCTACTTACGTTCACGTATTTACGGATCACATCTAAAATATCTTGTTTTAATTGTGGTAAGTAATCCGGCGTTCCTCGTTGAGAACGCTCGTGCGCGACAATGATCTGCAATCGCTCTTTTGCTAATGACGCACTGTTTTTCTTTTCTGAGCGGAAGTAGTCAAGTAAAGACACGTTAACCTCCAAAAATCCGTTTAAATAAGCCTTTTTTCTCAACGTCTAAGAAGCGAAAATCGACAGTTTCACCTAGTAGGCGATTAATTGCGTCAGAGTAAGCTTGGCCTGCATCAGATTCTGTATCTAATATAACAGGTTGGCCTGAGTTTGAAGCACTTAACACCGCTTGCGATTCAGGGATCACACCTAGCAGTGGAATTGATAGAATATCTTGTACGTCTTCTACCGATAGCATTTCACCTTTTTCAACACGACTAGGATTATAGCGTGTTAATAGTAAGTGTTCTTTAATGTTTTCTAGGCCTTCTTCAGCTCGTTTTGATTTGCTGTGTAGAATACCTAAAATACGATCAGAATCTCGAACTGAAGACACTTCTGGGTTTGTTGTCACAATTGCTTCGTCAGCAAAGTACATTGCCATCATAGCGCCAGCTTCAATACCTGCTGGTGAATCACATACTATGTAATCAAAGTCTTCTTTTAATTCGTTTAATACGCGCTCAACACCTTCACGGGTTAATGCATCTTTATCACGAGTTTGTGAAGCGGGTAGTAAAAATAATTTATCTACACGTTTATCTTTAATAAGCGCTTGGTTAAGTTTTGCCTCACCATTTATTACGTTTACAAAGTCATAAACAACACGGCGTTCACAACCCATAATTAAATCTAAGTTACGTAAACCAATATCAAAGTCGATAATAACTGTTTTATAGCCTTTTAACGCTAAGCCTGTGCCAATTGCAGCACTTGATGTTGTTTTGCCAACACCGCCTTTACCAGAGGTAACGACAATTACTTTTGCCATGAGATTTATCCTTTAACCAAAGCTGAAATTTCTAATGATTCGTCTTTTTGTTGTATTTGCACTGCATTTCCCCAGTGTTCACCTTGTAGCGAATCACTGATCCAGTAGTTACCATCTATTGAAACTAGTTCGGCTTCAAGTTTTTGGCAAAAAATGTGTGCTTCTTTAAAACCTTTTGCGCCTGCAATAGCGCGGCCGCGTAACGTGCCATATATATGTACATTACCATCGGCAATAACTTCAGCGCCGTGACTTACTGCACCAAGCACGATTAAATCGCGGTCTTTTGCATAAACTTGCTGGCCAGAGCGAACGGTACCGCTAATAATTTGCGCCGGCAAATGCACTGTTTTTTCTACAATAGACGTATTAGCCTCTTGTTTAACAGGTTCGCTCTTAACGTCTTGTGAATAATTCAAAACAGATAAGCCAGCAGCTTTAGCTTGTGTATGTTGCTCATCTGAGCCATTACATACACCAACAGCGTTAAAGCTCATACGCTCGATTAATGACTTTAAGTGTACAAAATCAAGTGAACTGTTTTTAATTTCAATTAAATTAACAACAATAGGAGCACCCTCAAAAAACTTAGGGGCCTGGGCTATTTTTATATATAGTTGTTCTGCTAAAAGGTTTATATCAGTACTATAAAGATGCAAAACTGATAACGTAAAAAGATTCCCTTTTAACTCAAAAATTTGGTCCGACATACACGCTCAATTGAATTGTCTGATTAGAAATTAATTTTAGATAAACGTAGGCTGAATAGGGCCTTTATTGAAATTTCTAATCTAATTTTTCTAACTTATTATTACTCTCATGTTATAGTGTGCGGCATTGTTAAGCAAGAATTTATAGGGTCATAATGCTCACAGCAGTATATAAAAGTAAGAAAAAAGCGGATACGTTCTTATTTGTTGAAAAAAGAGATGATTTTGACAAAGTTCCGGAACCTTTAATGGCTATGTTCGGTCAACCTCTTTATGTGATGATCATCAACTTAGCAAAACGTGAGCATTTAGGTGGGGCAGATTTAGAGACTGTAAAAGCAGCGTTATCAAACCCTGATAAAGGCTACTACTTACAAATTCCACCACCTGAGCAAAATTTGCTAAGTCAGTTACGAAAAGAAAATGGAGTTGATAGTGATTAAAAAACTTATCGTTATATTATGTGGTGTATGTTTAAGCTCATCTGTGATGGCAAAAACACAGGCCGAATTTCAAGATTATTTAGCAAATTTAAAGCAAGAAGCCATCTCAAAAGGCTATGAAGCAAAACTTATTGATGATGCTTTTGCAACAGCAACATATAAAGAAAAAGTGGTTTCGGCTGATAAAAACCAGCCAGAAGTAAAAGAAACCCTTGAAACGTATTTACCAAAACGCGTACCACAGTGGAAAATAGACCGCGCACGCAAGCTTTATTCAGAAAACAAAGATGTACTTGAAAAAGTAGCGAAAGAGTTTGGCGTACAAGCACGCTTTATAGTGGCATTGTGGGGACTTGAAAGTAACTTTGGCGCTATTCAAGGTGGCCATAATGTTATTTCGTCACTTGTTACACTTGCTTTTGATGGACGCCGAGAAGCGCTTTATAAACGCCAACTTTGGGCTGCACTCGACATTTTAAAATCGGGCCATATCACGCTTGATAAATTTAAAGGCTCATGGGCAGGCGCAATGGGGCAAACGCAATTTATGCCTACCTCTTTTAATGCTTACGCGGTTGATTACAATAATGATGGCCGTAAAGATATTTGGACCACAAAAGAAGATGCTTTTGCTTCAATTGCTAACTATTTAAAGCAAGAAGGCTGGAACGACTCTCTTACGTGGGGTCGCCAAGTACAGTTACCTGAAAACTTTGATAGTAAATACGTTTTGGTGCGTGGTACAAAAACGCGCAAGCAGTGGTTAGAATATTGGAATGATTCTGAGCGCTCATTAGCTGATTGGCAAGCACTGGGTGTACGTAAAGCTGATGGCTCTGATTTACCTAATGTGGACGTACGTGCTGCGCTGGTTATGCCTGATGATATAAATGGCCGTATGTATTTAGCGTACGACAACTACAAAGTATTTATGCATTGGAATCGCTCGTATTACTTTGCTACTAGCGTAGGTTACTTGTCGGATAGAATTGGTTATCCAAAAATCTAATTATTAAAATATACATATAAATAAAGCCGCAATTGCGGCTTTATTCTTTTTTGAATATTTTATCTTTTAAGTCAATAACTTTACCAATTCCAGAACCTAGCTTCATCAGCTTATTAAGTTGCTCTGGCGTTAAACGTTGCAGCTCTGATGACCATTTAGTGACAGTTTCAAGTAGGTTGTGAATTTCCCCCATTTGTTTTTGTGCATAAAGCTCATCGTCGTTACTGGCTTCATCTAATAAGTTATCGCGTAGTAATGTTAAGGTGGGCTCAATTTCGCGCTTTTTACGTTCTTCAAATACGCGATTTGCCATATCCCAAATATCGCCAGCAGGGGCGTAGTACTCTTTTCGATCGCCAGGAATATGCTGCACTTTAATTAATTGCCACGATTGCAACTCTTTAATACCCATGCTTACATTACCGCGAGAAATACTAAGCGCATCTGCAATCTCATTGGCTGTCATTGGATTTTTAGTAATAATCAGCAAACCACACATTTGCCCAATCGTACGATTGAATCCCCAGCGGCTGCCCATCTCACCACAATGCATTACAAAGGCAAAATTCTTTTCGGATAAACTCATAGCTTAGTAACTTTCAGTAATTTCAGAAAGTAAATGCTAGCACGCTCATTTTGGATAGCAAGTTCTTAGCCATTTTATAAATTGATTTTAACGACTAAAGTATGATTTAGATTAATATTTATACATCTATATTGGGATATGTTGTACACAACAATACGTAAATAAATCCTTATTTTTAATTTTTTTCACATACGATGGAATGACTATGAAAGCTGCAATTAATAATGAATACAAAGGTAAATTACAAATAACAGATCTGCCAATTCCTGAGGTTGGAATAAACGACGTTTTAGTAAAAATAGCAGCTTGTGGCGTTTGCCACACCGATTTACATGCCTGTCATGGTGATTGGCCGGTAAAGCCAAAAATGCCATTAGTTCCAGGGCATGAAGGAGTTGGTGTTATTGATAAAGTTGGAAGCAACATTAAGCACTTAGAAGTTGGCGATAGAGTGGGTATTCCTTGGCTCTATAGTGCATGTGGGCACTGTGAGTTTTGCCTAGATGGCAAAGAAACACTGTGTTTATCGCAGCATAATACGGGTTATTCTATTGATGGTAGCTATGCAGAATATTGTTTGGCTCACGGTGATTACGTTGTAAAAATACCTGAGGGATTAGGCTTTTCTGAAGCTGCTCCATTATTTTGTGCAGGTGTTACAACCTATAAAGCATTAAAGGTATCCGGTGCTAAACCAGGGCAGTGGGTTGCTATTGTTGGTGTAGGCGGGCTTGGTCATTTAGCAGTACAGTACGCTAAAGCAATGGGTTTTAATGTAATAGCTGTTGATACAGGTAAAGAAAAGCTCGCGCTTGCTAAAGAGCTTGGCGCAGATATAACACTCGACTTTAAAGAAGTTGTTCCTAGCGAAGCTATTTTTGAACAAGTAGGTGGCGCGCATGGCGTTGTGTGTACTGCGGTATCTAAAGCTGGGTTTGAACAAGCTTATAAAAGTGTACGCCGTGGCGGTAAATGTGTATTAGTGGGATTACCTCCAGAGGATATGCCGCTTCCTATTTTTGATACTGTGCTTAATGGCGTGTCAGTAGTGGGCTCTATTGTTGGTACACGTAAAGATTTGCAAGAATGCTTGGAATTTGCAGCGCAAGGTAAAGTAAAAGCGATTATTGAAGAAAAACGCTTAGAGGACATTAACGAGATTTTTGATGATATGCTCAAAGGTGAAATTAACGGTCGCATAGTGGTTACTATTTAATTTAGATTAAGCGTTTATAAAACACAAAAAAGCACGGCTTCTAAATTAGAAAACCGTGCTTTTTAAGTATTTAACTAACCTGAGCTCTGCTTGAGATAGATTTATTATCCAGAGTTTAGGTTAACTAGTTAAAGAGTGTAACTAAAACTTAGTTTTGCATTACGCTCTTCCCCTGGCATACCACCTAAAAACATCGCTTTTGAGTAATACTTTTTGTTGAACAAGTTATTTAAGTTTAACTGCATATGCCATTTATCAGTTGTATACGATACCGCTGTATCGTAAATCGTGTAACTTGGTACGTAACCATCAGGAATCGAGAACGAACTTGAATTAGTACTTCTGTTATCTACAAATGTAATACCACCACTTATATTTACAGCTTCAGGTAAGTTAAACATATCTGCGTAATAAGTTACCCACGTGCTTGCTGTTACGTAAGGCACACCTTTTTGGCGTGTGTCGTAACTGCTGCTATTCGGATTACTTTTGTCACGTGCATCTTGATAAATACCGTTTACGTTTACTTTCCATTTATCATTTAAGTAAGCGTTTAAATCAAGTTCAATACCTGTTGTTTCTTCTTTACCATCATAATAGCTTTCAGGTACATTTGAGCCTGATGTTAAAGCGTCATAAAGCGGATTTGCGTATTCTAAATTAGTACGAGAGCTTTCGAATATAACAACAGAAGCTAGTAGTTGATCATCAAACGCTTTAAATCTAAAACCTAAATCGTTACTCATTGATTCAGAATCTTCTCTGTCTGCTTCATTACCCGCAACTGAGCCTAATACACTATACGCTGTTCGACCTTTTGAATGATTTACAAATACAGATAAATCTTCAGATGGCTGGTACGTTGCACCCAGGTTATACGTTAAGCCTGAATCTGATGTACTCGCTTCAGGTGTAGGCTCTGCACGGCTTGAGCTATAGCGCTCATCTACACCAAAGTGCTCGTAAGTTTGCTCAATTCGGTTATATGCTACACCAATACGCGTTGTAAGCTCTTCAGTAAGATAACCAACATGTTGAATGCCTAAGCCCCATGCTTGTACTTTTTTATTGTAGTCGCTGGTTTTAAGTGGATCGAAGTCATCAAAGCTGCCAGATGGCCAATTTGGTTCTCTTATATCGTAAATATACGGCAATGAACCTTGGTACGTTACATCACCAGCATCGTTTGTGAGTACGTAATCTTGATCCCATATTGAGAATTGTTTAAAACGAATATCTCTATCTTCGTAGTTTGCGTTAACAAGCAATTCGTTATCTACGTCGCCTAACATAAAGTCATAACGTAAATCTAAAAAGTACTGCCATGATTTTTCATCTGCTTCTACTTGGCGGTATTCTTGGCGGCGTGCTGCATACGGGTAAAGTACACCGTCTTCAACTAACGGAGCACGTGGGTCATTATTTATAATTCCATCACGAGTAGAGTAAACGTAGTTATAAGCACCTGTTTGGCGCGCAAAACTTGATGTGTAGTTACGGTACTGTAGCTGCTGGTTTAAAAACAAATTGTCAGTAATGTAATAGTTATGCGTTAATTTAAAACGCAGTTCTTCACCTTCGTTAGCATCAGCCATTGGTGAAATAATACCATTTGTGCCAAAGCTATAAGGTGTTAATCCATCAGATGCAGATAGCGAATTAGCAAGTTGGTCGCGTTGTGCATCACTTAACTGTACGCCGCTTCCTGTCGGATCGTTTACTAAATCGGCACCGGTTACTTCACCCGCGCTTAAACCATTTGCAGTTTCTGCATTGTAAATACGAATAGGGTGGCCAATAGAATCAACCGCTATTTCATCTTTTATATAGGCTGCAGAAAGCATGATGTTTTGTCTGTCGTTTAGCACGTATTTAAGCGAGGTATAAATTTCGTCGCGATCTTCTTTTAAATCGCGAAAGCCGTCACTTGACGCTGTTTTAGCCATTACACGATAGGCCAAGTCATCTGTTATAGCGTTAGTGCTATCAAACGATAATGAATAGCTATCCCACTGGCCAAGCTCAGCCGATACTTTGTGTTTCTCTTCAAACTCTGGTTTTTTCTCTATTAGGTTAATTACGCCACCCGCACTACCAATGCCATATAAACCTGTTGCTGGGCCTTTTAAAACCTCAACAGATTCAACATTTGTAAGTGAACGAGTTGGGTTAAATGTATTACCCAGGCCTGCACCACCATACATACCATCGTAGGTGTAGTTTGCATCTAAACCACGAATTACTAAGTTATCACCAATACCGTAGTTATTACCTGCTTGTGTTAAACCACTTACGTTTCTAACTAAATCTTGTAGGCTATCTACACCTTGAGATTCAATAAGTTCACGGTCAATAATCACAACCGGTGCAGGTGTTTCCATTAAAGACATGTCTGATTTAGTAGCAAGACCTGAGCTCATCACCACGCGGTTTTGTTTTTCGTATACGCTGATGCGTTCAATATCAGCATCAACTTGTGTATTTTGGGCAAATGCCATATTTGCATTTAAACAAGCAAGAGTAATAAGAGAGTACTTAAACGTTTTCATAGAGTGATAACTATTCGCGTTATTGAATTTGCGCGAATGATAATGGTTATTGTTTTTAAAGTGAATAGAAAGTTCATTTTATTTGATTAAATAAAACTGTTCGAATAATTAATAAACAAAACCAAGCCTAATAAAGGTACGGTGTACCTTTTATAGGATATTCGAGATGGGTGAGGGGTTTATTAAGGCTAAGTAAGCTCAGCCTTAATAGCGTGTATTTACAATTGGTTTTTATAAACAACACCTGCTTTCATTACGAAGGGTACTGACTCTAAGGTTTTAATGTTTTTAAGAGGGTTTGCTTTTACAGCAATTATATCAGCTGCAAATCCGGTTTTAATTTGTCCTAACTGAGTATCCATTTTTAATAACTTAGCGCTATTAATCGTGGATGCTTGAATTGCTTGTAGTTCTGTCATGCCAAATTCAACCATTCGGCTAAACTGTTTTGCATTATCTCCGTGCGGGTAAATTGCTGCATCGGTACCGAACACCATTTTAACGCCCGCTTTTACAGCACGGTTAAAGCTATCACGTTGCCTTTTTGATACTTGGCGTTCTTTATTTAGGTTTTCTTCGTCAACACCATTTTGCTCGCCATAAGTTAGCGTGTATTCGGTGTTATAAATATCCATAGAAAGCCAAGTTCCATGCTCTTTGGCAAGGGCTATGGCCTCGTCATCTAAAAAGCTGGCGTGCTCTACGCTATCAACACCTGCTTTAATGGCCGTTTTAATCCCACTTGTACCGTGTGCATGAGCTGCAACAGGTAAATCTCGCATATGGGCTTCATCAACGATGGCTTTCATTTCTTCAAAAGAATACTGCTGTGCACCTACTTTAGTCCCTTTTGAAAATACTCCACCTGTGGCGCAAAACTTAATAGCGTTTGCCCCGTATTTAATGTTTTCGCGTACTTTTATACGCGCAGCCCATGGACCGTCTGCGACGCCACTTGAAGTATATTTAAGCTCAGGAGGTAATCGGTTGTTATCACAGTGCCCGCCGGTAATTCCGAGTGATGGCCCCGCAGCCCAAATACGAGGGCCAACTATGTCACCCGCATTTATGCCGTCACGCACCGCTATAACGCTGTAACCTTCTGCGCCAACATTACGAACTGTTGTAAATCCGGCTTCTAAGGTTCTTTTAGCAAAATGAGCCGCTTTAATTGCCATTCTAGGAACTGACTGGCCTAAACGTTCACTGCGTGGAACCGTAGGGTCGCTTGTTAAATGCACATGCATATCCATTAAACCTGGCATAAGGGTTAAATCAAGTAGTTGAATATGTTTATCATCTTTAGTCAGCGTTGGTTTTTTATTTTGTTCAATGTTTGTAATTACGCCATCATCAATAGTAATCAAGGGCAATTTAATGAGCGTGCCATCTTCAACATTAACCATGGCTTTAGCCGATAGGTATGTAACAGCATGGGCATTAAAAGTAGTTAAACAAAGTAAGGCTATAGAGGTGCTGAGTAGTTGTTTTTTCATTTTATTTTTCTTTTAAATCATATTTGAATTAATAGAAATGTAACAAGCTCAGATAAAAGTGCAAATTTAATACGATGAACGCAATCTATCGTAATTACTTTATTAAGTAAGGCTTAATGCGCATAATCAAAAAACGATATTAAAAAGGATTATCATGAAATCAATTAAATTAGCATTAGTTGCCAGTGGCGTTATGTTTGCTTTAAGTGGCTGTATGAATACTGAGCTTAGTACACACACTAATACCAGTGCGCAGTTAAACACCGTTAACGCATCGGCAGGTATTGTTTCAGAGCTTTCGGCAGAGCAACAGCTCGATGTACTTGTTGCACAGTATTACGATGAATCGCTTACATATAGCCCCATCAGCGCAACGTATAATGGTCGTAACGAGTTTAACGATCAATTTACGCCTGTGATTTCAAAAGAAAATAGAGCTAAAAAAGCGGCTTTTTATAAAAAATATCAACAGCGCTTAAACTTTATAGATAAAGCACAGTTAACAGGGCAGTCGCTTTTAAGTTTTGAAATATTAGAGCGCGACCTTGCACTTAAATTAGAAGGCATGCAGTTTCCTGATTATTTACTACCAATTAACCAAATGGCGGGTGCGCATAACACCTTTGCAGGTTTTGGTTCAGGCCAAAGTGCTCAGCCGTTTAATAGCGTTGAAGATTACACGGCTTTTATGTCGCGTAGCGAAGGTTTTGTAAAGTGGCTTGCCAGTGTAGAGCGTTCAATGGCGCAAGGCATTAAACTAGGTATTACGTTACCAAAACCACTTGCTGAAAAACTGCAGCCACAATTTGCAGCTCATGTAGTTAAAAATGCCGAAGGCTCACTATTTTGGGGACCAATTAAAAAATTACCAGACTCGTTTAGCGCACAGCAAAAGCAAAAAATTACAGCGCAGTATCGTGAATTGATTATGCAGCACTTAGTACCGGCTTATAAAAGCATGAGTGACTTTTTAGCTAATCAGTATATTGCAAATAGCCGAGAAAGCGTTGGTTATAGTGACTTACCAAACGGTAAAGCATGGTACGAATACCAAATTAAGAAAAACACGACGCTTAGCTTATCTGCAGATGAAATTCATGACATTGGTTTAAGTGAAGTGTCGCGTATTTTAAGCGAAATGAAAAAAGTAAAAGAAACCGTAGGCTTTAAAGGTGAGTTATCTGAATTTTTTGACCATTTGCGCGATTCAGATGAATTTTACTACGACACGCCTGAGGAG
This sequence comes from Pseudoalteromonas sp. SWYJ118, assembly GCF_015864505.1. Taxonomy (NCBI): domain Bacteria; kingdom Pseudomonadati; phylum Pseudomonadota; class Gammaproteobacteria; order Alteromonadales; family Pseudoalteromonadaceae; genus Pseudoalteromonas; species Pseudoalteromonas sp. SWYJ118. The sequence goes on from NZ_JADYXC010000003.1 coordinate 170,122, forward strand.
CTAATTGCGGCATATGAAAACGTTAAGAAAAAAATAGATGCGCGTTTGCCTCTGCTTTTTAACATAGCACCAAAAGCACCTTACGTTGTAAAAGCGGTTGAAGCTTACAGAGCGCAGTCTGCAGCTGGTGCGTCGTATGCATCTCCTGCACCTGATGGCTCTCGCCCAGGCATTTTTTATATCAATACCTATAACTTAAAAGCACAGCCGAAATTTTTACTCGAAACCTTATCTATTCATGAAGCAGCGCCAGGTCATCACTTTCAAATAGCCCTGCAACAAGAAATAGACGGCTTACCTGACTTTCGCAAATTTGGTGGTTACACCGTATTTGCAGAAGGTTGGGCACTTTACGCAGAAAGTTTAGGCAAAGAGCTAGGCTTATTTACCGACCCATACATGTGGTACGGGCGTTTATCAGACGAGCAATTACGTGCAATGCGTTTAGTGCTTGATACTGGTTTTCATGCAAAAGGGTGGACGCGTCAGCAGGGTATTGATTACATGCTTGCTAACTCATCTATGGCTAAAAGTGACGTAATAGCTGAAGTTGAGCGTTATATTGCATGGCCGGGGCAGGCGCTTTCTTACAAGTTAGGGCAATTTAAAATCCAAGAACTACGTGATTATTCAAAAAAACAACTGGGTAATAAATTTGATATTAAAGCGTTCCACACGCAAATATTAATTGATGGCGCATTACCAATGCCAATACTAGAGGAGAAAATTAAGCGTTGGGTTAAATCTCAAAGCTAATTTTTAGCGCAAAGCCAGTACTTTGAAAGGGTATTGGCTTTGCGCCATTTACAGCAATACGGTAGAATGCGCGCTCTTTAGGGGGCACGAGTAAACTATGTTTGATCAACAATTAGCAAATACAAAATTTTGGCTTAAAAAAAGCTTAAGCGACATGAGTCAAAACGAATGGGAAGCCATTTGTGATGGATGCGGAAAATGTTGTTTAAATACGTTTATTGATAGCGAAGATGAAGACGAATTTACCGCCACCGATCAGTTACGTGAAGGTGAGCAGTTAATATTTACTAATATTGTATGTCAGTATCTTGATAATAATACCTGTGGTTGTAGCGAGTACGAAAACCGCCAAACGCTTGTTCCTTCTTGTGTAAAACTCACAAAAGAAAACCTCAAAGACATCTTTTTTATGCCACAAAGTTGCAGTTACCGCCGTTTACACGAAGGGCGTGGTTTGGCTTCTTGGCATCCGTTATTAAATAATGGCGATAAAACAAAAATGCATGAGTTAGGTATTTCTGTAAAAGATAAAACAGTAAAAGATTGCGATGTGAAACTAGACGACTTTGATTTGTATATTGCAGAGTGGCCAACAAAGGACGCTGATTAATGAGTAAACAACAAGCCGTAATTGGTTTAATCAATCCTAAAAGCCCGACTAATGTTGGCGGCGTATTGCGTGCAGCAGGGTGTTACGACGCTAAACAGGTTTTTTTTACTGGTAATCGTTACTTAAATGCCAAAAAATTCCATACCGACACAAAAAATGTACTTGAGCGTATCCCGCTTACCGAAACTGATAGTTTAGAAGTAGTAAAGCCAGAGGGTGCAACCGTTGTTGTTATTGAACTTATTGAAGGTGCAACGCCTTTACCTGAGTTTAAACACCCTGAAAATGCATTTTATATATTTGGTCCTGAAGACGGCTCAATCCCAAAAGATGTTTTAAAGTGGTGCGATGAAGTTGTTTATATTCCCACTATTGGCTGCATGAACTTAGCGGCTACTTGTAATGTGGTTTTGTACGACCGATTAGCTAAATTAGGCGGCGTTGAGAGCAGCGATACAACAATTATAAGCTCGCGCGATACAAATAATAAAATGAAATGGGAAAAAGCATCTGATTAAGGTTTATCAGTGCAAAAGGTTTAGTTGTAACTAAACTTAAAAACATGATTAATCATAAATAGATTTTTACATGCGGTGGTTTTATTTTATATTATTACTGACAAGTAGTAAGTGTTTTGCAGAAACGTCAGTTGAGTATTATCAAAATGGTATTCAACATGTTTTAAATGGGCATTATCACAAATCAGGAGTGCTCTATGCAGCGAAAACTCCCAAGCAAATACTTCATCTAGCTACTCTCGACTGGCCTCCTTATATTGGTAGTAATTTATGTAATAAAGGATGGGTTTATCAGTTTTCTATTGCCTTATTAAATAGTAAGGGCTACAGCGTATATATTGAATTTTTGCCTTGGGCAAGAGCTGTACGAAATGTAGAACTAGGCAAAGCTGATATATTAATGCCTGAATACTTTATAGAAGATACAGCCCCCTCCGATTATGTTAATGGTAAAACACGTCGAGAATTACTTGGTTTATCTAATTCGTTTAAAGGTGGCGAAATTGCATTTTTAAAACGAAAAGGTGATAAGGATCGTTTCACTGGAAACTTAAAATCGCTTAAAGGGCAAAAAATTGGGGTTGTTCGTGGGTATCAAAACACACCTGAGTTTGATGCCATGATGGATAATAATGAGTTTGAAATTATTACCTCTGTTGATGATTTACAGCTTGTTCAGCTACTGGTTGCTAAGCGTGTTGATTTGATTATAGGCGATCCCGACGTTTTAAAGTTCTCAGTTTCTTACTCCTCTTTGAGTAAATCTGAAAAAAACACCTTGCTTTCATCCATTGAAAATGAAAACACCCCTTTGCAATACAACCCTTTATATTTTGCTATTAGTAAGCTGACACCTAACTGGCTTTTAGTATTAGAGGATATAAACGAAGGGCTTTATCAGTTTCATAATAGTGGCGAGATAGACCGTATTATCAATACGACAAATACTCAATGCAAACCATATAATTGGAACGTTCCTTTGTTGCGCTGACTAATTTATATATAAACATGTAGAATCGTTTTCAACTTGTTAATGGAGTGAAAACGACGTGAGTGAAATAAATACAAATCAATCATTCGCGGTCAACGAACAGCCAAATAAAAATTATCTGTTTCCACTGACTGCAATGACGACCCTATTTTTTTTATGGGGTTTTATTACTGTTTTAAACGATGTACTAATACCACGATTAAAAGGCGTATTTGATTTAAGCTTTTTTGAAGCGATGCTAGTACAGTTTTGCTTTTTTGGTGCTTATTTTATTGTTTCTATCCCTGCGGGGATTTTAGTTAAGCAGTTTGGTTACAAAAAAGGGATTTTAACTGGTTTAATTGTGGCTTCAATTGGCTGTATGTTGTTCTACCCTGCAGTAGTGGTACATGAATATTGGCTATTTTTAGGCGCTTTATTTGTTCTTGCATCAGGTGTAACAGTACTTCAGGTTTCTGCTAATCCTTATGTTGCAGCTCTTGGGCCTGAAAAAACGGCTTCGTCTCGGTTAAATTTAGCACAAGCTCTTAATGCACTCGGCACTACAGTTGGACCATACGTTGGTGGTTTATTATTTTTTGGAACCGCAGGTAGTTTAGCTGCCTCTGCAGCAACTGCTGAATCGGTAAAAGTGCCTTACTTAATGCTTGCCGGCGCCTTATTGCTTATCGCTATTATATTTGCCTTTATAAAGCTTCCAGAAATCGAAGCCCATAAAGAAGAAAACAATACCGCAATAGAGTCTCGTTCATTAACTCAAGCACCTCACTTAACTATGGGTGTACTTGCTATATTTTGTTATGTAGGCGGGGAGGTAGCCATTGGTAGCTTTTTAGTTAATTACTTTGGTGAGGCACACATAGCAGGACTTGAAGAGCACACTGCAGCAGCGCTTATTAGTTATTACTGGGGCGGGGCAATGGTAGGGCGTTTTATTGGTTCTGTATTATTACAAAAAATAGCACCTTCAAAAGCCATCGCGTTTAATGCCTTTAGTATTATTGCACTCTTAATGATCACTATTTTTACTCAAGGTGACGTCGCTTTATATTCAGTATTGGCAATTGGTTTATTTAACTCAATTATGTTCCCGACTATATTTTCAGTTGCTATTGAGCGACTAGGATCGTTGACCAGTAAAGGCTCTGGTTGGTTATGCTTAGCTATTGTAGGTGGTGCACTTGTGCCATTACTCCAAGGTTTTATAGCTGACACAGTAAATATACAACAAAGCTTTTTTGTACCAATGGTGTGTTACGTATTTATAGCATGGTACGGTTTAAACGTTGTACGATTAGCAAATAAGTGGCAATAACCGCTTAATATTAAGTGACTGAATACGTATTCAGTCACTTATAAAGCTATATTTTACAGGAACGTTCCAAAAATAATTGATACTAGTCATAATCTATTTCACTATTAGTCAGTTACCCACAAAAACCTTTTGTTTTACAATCCTTTATTCTTATTTTTCATCAATAACCTACTATAAGTCTCTTTTACTAGGACATTTAGCTAAATTTTTGCTAAAACTGTATGGATAATAACGAAAAAATAATAAAAGGGCTTATATGCTTAACTCGTTAAAATTTACTTCCAAAGTGACTATTGCAGCCTCTTTAATTTTAGTTTTGGTACTAGGGTTATTTACTTTTAATAACTATATTGCGATGCGCAAGCAAACCGAGCAGCAGTTAAGCCTAGTATTACAACAAAATTCTGAATCTGTGTCGCAAAATATAGCGAGTTGGTTAAATGCAAAGCTGGCAATTGTTATATCAATTGCTAAAACGCATAAAGCTAATGATTCTAAAGCACTCACCCTTTCACAATTAAATACTGCAGAGCTTGCCGGAAGCTTTAAAAATACTTACATAGGTAAATCCAGCGGCACGTTTATATTAAACGATCAATCAGCCGTTTTACCTGCTGACTTTGATGCGACTTCTCGTCCTTGGTACAAATTAGTCGAAAACAAATCAAATACCGCTTTTACAACTCCCTATATTGATGTAACAACTAACGAGCTTACAATTTCAGCGGTAGTACCCATGCTACAAAATGGCCAGTTTAGCGGCGTTGCAGGTGCCGATATTGATATGCAAACTGTGACTAAAATTATTAACGATATTGATTTTTTAGGTCTTGGCTATGGTTTTTTACTCGATAACAAAGGTCAAGTATTAAGCCATCCTAATGCTAAGTTAAATTTAAAAAATACATCAGATATTTTTGGTACTAATACGCCCTTGCAAAGTGAGTTTACCCAATACGAGATAAACGGAGAGTCTAAGCTTATCTCGTTTACAAAAATTAGTGGTATTGAAAACGTAGATTGGTACTTAGGTGTTGTTATAGATAAAGATAAAGCATATGCCAGTGTATCGACTTTTGGTCAAACTGCGGCTGTTTTTATGGTGATAGGGATCATTGCTATCATTATTATGATGCAGCTTTTACTACGCTATTTAATGCAGCCTATGAACCGTTTAAATGATGCCATTAAAGATATAGCACAAGGCGAAGGCGATTTAACAAGGCGCTTAACCGTTGAAAATGATGATGAATTTGGCGACTTAAGCCATTCATTTAATATTTTCATCGAAAAAATTCAGCATTCAATAGAACAAGTTAAAGAGTCCACAGAGCAATTAGATACAGCTATTGAGAGCTTGGTATCACAAACACATTCATCATTGTCTATGTATGATGACCAAAGCAAGCGTACCGATAGCGTGGCAGCGGCTATTAATCAGTTTTCAGCTACATCTATGGATATTTCAAATAATGCAGAGAGTGCATCGCAGCTTGCTAAAAATGCAGATGAGCACTCAACACAAAATCAAGAAGCATTAAGCCACAGCGTTGCAACCATCCATCAGCTTTCGGCTAATATGGAGAAAGCTCAGCAAACTATAAACAGTTTAAATACGCACACAGCCAGTATTGGGCAAGTGCTTGAAGTTATTAAAGGTGTAAGCGAGCAAACTAATCTATTGGCATTAAATGCAGCAATAGAAGCCGCTAGAGCAGGAGAGGCAGGACGCGGTTTTGCTGTTGTAGCAGATGAAGTACGCCAATTAGCACACCGCACTCAACAATCAACGCAAGAAATTGAAGACACGGTGAGCCAGTTACAAAAAGGCTCAAACCTTGCTGTAGAGCTTATGAAAACAAGCCTTCAAGACAGTGAAAAAAGCGTACAACAAGCAGATGCCGTCGGCAATTTAATGAGTCATGTTATACAGGCTATTAAACAAATTAATGATGAAAATCATTCTGTCGCCAGTGCAACAGATGAGCAAAACCAAGTAGTTAAGTTATTAGATACCGATATTCAAACAATTAATGCACTTTCTATACAGGGCAAGGCTAACTTAAATGACACGCTTAACGAATGTACCAAACTAAAACAGCAGTTTAGTGCCTTAGAAAATATGGTTCAAAAGTTTAAAGTATAAAATTAATGACTAAAAAAAATGTGAATAAACCAAATTGGCTCAGTCTAATAAATATCGACAGTGTTTATAGCTCAGACAAACAGCGCAAAGCGTTTTCTTTATTTACCATGATTGGGATTTCAATTGTGGTGATCGCACTATTAGTGTTTTTAAATTATAAGGTTTACTCACCGATACTCACCGCTTCATTAATTATCGTTAACATTACAAATATAAGCTGTTCTATTTACTTTATAAAAACGGGTAACCTGCAAGTTGTGGCATTAATAAGTATGAGCATTGTGTGCATGATGTTTGTTGCACTTGTTTATACCGGCGGTAAAGACAACACCGCGCTATATTGGCTAATGTTTTATCCTGTAGTGACGTTTGCATCTTTAGGGGTCAGATTAGGTGCTGGGTTAGGTTTTACTTTACTGTTTTCTTGTATTGTTATTTTATACGGGCCTGACTTTGGTCAAGTTAGCTATGGCAATATAGAAAAAACACGATTTATAGCGTCCTTTTCTATGGTGTTTTTATTCTCATTTATTGGTGAGTATTTTAGATATAAAAGCCATCAAGCTATTGCTGATATTACACTAGAGCAAAAGCAAGATGCTTATACAGACCCCCTTACTGGCATAGCAAATAGGCGTTTTATTACCTCTCATTTTTTAAAGCTTGCCCAAACACGCCCAGAGCAGTACTTGCCTTTTTCAATTTTGTTAATTGATTTAGATAATTTTAAATCTTTAAACGATACGCATGGTCACAACTTTGGTGATACGGTATTGATTGAGTTTACCAAGCTTTTGGAATCTCAGTTCTTGGCAACGTCCTTAAAAGCACGTTATGGCGGCGAGGAATTTGTTGTTATTTTACCGCAGGTTACTGTTCCTACAGCCACTGAAATAGCTAATAAATTTCGTGAAGCTGTTGCAGGGCATGTTATGTTTACTGATGATAAACAATGTATTTCAATCACGTGTAGCATAGGTATTGCACAAGTAAATAAAGTAACTGATTATGATAGTTCATTAAAACAAGCTGATGAATTTCTTTATAGCGCTAAGGCAGCGGGGCGGAATAGAGTTGTCTCAAGCCTAGGCCTTAGTTAAAGGATTAATATGTCTCAAAGTAAATTAATATATGTTCATGACCCAATGTGTAGTTGGTGTTGGGGTTACTCACCAACCTGGCTTAAGCTTAAATTAGAGCTTGCTGGTAAAGTAGCAATTGAATATAAAGTAGGTGGATTAGCACCTGATAGCCAAGATCCAATGCCACAAAATATGAAAGAGATGCTTGAAGGTACTTGGCATAAAATTTCAGCGCAGTTAGGTACGCAATTTAATTATGACTTTTGGCGTAACTGCCAGGCAAGGCGCTCAACGTACTCCTCATGCAGAGCTGCACTTATAGCGCGCAAAGCAAATAAAGAAGCCGACATGGTCGCTGCAATTCAACATGCTTATTACCTAAACGCGCAAAACCCGTCAGATGAAAGTACATTAATTAGTTTGGCTGAAAAGATTGGCTTAGATAAAAATGAGTTTACCGTGCAGCTAACGTCAAGCGAGTTTAATGATGAATTTAAAGCTGAGTTATCCTTTGTTCGTACACTACCAATCCAAGGTTTTCCCTCACTAGTGCTTATTAAAGGTAATAAAGCATACCCAATTGAAATAAATTACACCGATTGGCATTATTCCCTTAATCAAATTAATTCAATTTTAAAATAATCCAGCCTGTTTATAGGGCATTTGGCTAACAAATGCTCTTATCATCTTAAAAACCCCCTCGTAAGTCTTAATTATTACCACTGTCATAAAATCGACTTTTTTGCGCAACATCCTTGTCATGTTTCATCTATAAACTCCTGCTCATTGAAATTATTAAGTCATAAATTATTTATATAACAAAGTTTATGACCTAAAAAAACAAACTAGCAAATCCGCTAACTAACGAGTAAAGGTGTATGCGATGAAAGGCGTTAAACCATTAATCTTAGCTGGTATTGTGGCCGCAAGTGCAGCAGTACACGCAAACGATTTAGATAAGGTTATTGATAAAAGCAGTGAAATTAATAAATCAGCTGCGCAATCACAAACAAAAATAGACAAGATTGCAGATTCAATGCAAGGACGTTTACAGCAATTTAAAACCCTCAATAAAGAAATTGATGGTTTAGCTGTTTACAACGCTCAGCTAACTAAACAGTTAAATAATCAAGTAGAAGAGATGGAATCTTTAAACCTGTCTATGGATCAGGTTTCTATTATTGAACGTCAAATTACGCCGCTAATGCTTAGAATGATTGAAGGCCTTGAGCAGTTTGTATCTTTAGATATTCCATTTTTAGCTGATGAGCGCACTAAGCGTGTTACATCTTTAAATGAAATGATGAATCGTGCAGATATCAATTCAAGTGAAAAATTTCGCCGTGTACTCGAAGCCTATCAAGTAGAAGTAGACTACGGGCGCACTATTGAAGCCTATACCGCACTTTTAAACGTGGATGACAAAGAGCGTGAAGTCGATTTTTTACGCATTGGCCGTTTAGAGCTTATTTACTTAACACGCGATGGTAAAAAAGCAGGTAGTTGGAATGCAGATACAAAATCATTTGAAGCATTACCAGACTCTACAATAAGCCAAATTAATAAAGGCTTACGTATTGCGCGTAAGCAACTTGCCCCAGATATGTTAACTCTGCCAGTACATGCAGCAGAATAAGAGGTTAAAAATGAAATTGTTTACTCAAATGACAAAAATAGCTCTTTTTGCTGCAAGCCTAAGCATTACTGGTGCAAGTATAGCGGCAGAGCCAATGAACCTAGATTCATTACTTAAAACGCTCGAAAATGGTCAATCAGCTCAAAGTGAGCAAAATAAGCAGCGCGAACAAGAGTTTACTGCTCGTCAAAACGAGCAAGTACAAACGCTTAAAAATACCCAAGCAAAGCGTAATCAAATGCTGGTGGAATCTGAGCGCTTAGAAACGCAGTTTGAAGAAAACGAAGTTAAACTTGCTAACTTAACAGACACGCTTTCTAAACGTATGGGCTCACTAAAGGAGTTATTTGGTGTGTTACAGCAAGTAGCGGGTGATTCTAGCAATAAGTTTGCAACATCAATTATATCTGCCCAGATTGATGGCCGCAGTACGTTTATGGATGACCTTGCTCAAAAAATGGGTTCAACTTCAAAACTTGCTTCAATAGAAGATATTGAAAAAGTATGGTTTGAACTACAGCGCGAAATGACCGAGCAAGGCAAAGTAAGTCGTTTTAACGCAAGTGTCATTGTTGAAGGCGGTACTAAAGCACAGCAAGAAGTTGTGCGAGTGGGTGCATTTAACCTTATATCAAACGGTAAGTACTTAGAGTTTAATTCCTCGACTAATTCTTTGAGCGAATTAACTCGCCAACCTGTATCGCGCTTTACCGCAACGGCAGACGATCTTCAAAGTACTAAAAGCGGTGTGGTGCAATTCGCACTTGACCCAACAGGCGGCTCTATTCTTGGTTTATTAGTTCAAGCACCCGATACACAAGAACGTGTTCATCAAGGTGGCACTGTTGGTTATGTGATTTTAGGTGTGGGTGTTATTGCACTCCTTATATCACTGGAGCGTTTTTTCTCATTATTGATTATGGGCGGTAAAATTCGCCGTCAACTTAAAGATACTGTTGCACGTGATGACAATCCGCTTGGACGTGTAATGAAAGTAAAAGATCAATTTCCGAGTGTTTCACACGACACACTTGAGCTTAAATTAAGTGAAGCTATTTTACGTGAAATGCCAAAAGTGACGCGTAATTTAACACTTATCAAAATCATCTCTGTTGTTGCACCGCTGTTAGGTTTATTAGGTACGGTAACAGGCATGATCAATACATTCCAAGCAATCACCTTATTTGGTACTGGGGATCCTAAGCTTATGGCTGGCGGTATTTCTCAAGCATTAGTAACAACGGTACTAGGCTTAGTAGTAGCAATACCAACGGTATTTTTATACACCTTACTTAATACGCGCGCTAAAAATATTTTGTTAACTATTCAAGAGCAGAGCGCCGGTATTATTGCAGAGCGAAGCGAGAAGGGAGCATAAACCATGGTGCTATTGATTGATTCAATCAATGCTATCCGTGATTTTCTCGACACTGGTGGCCAAGTTCTCTTGGTCATCGGGGTGTTAATCTTCGCGATGTGGTTATTGATACTCGAGCGATTTATTTACTTTTTCAATGGCTTTCGAAGCTACAAACATGCTCTAAAAGCCAATTGGATTAACCGTGCAGAACGTGATAGCTGGAATGCAGAGCAAATACGCGAAGCGATGATATCGCGAGCAGGTATGCGCTTAAACACCAATCTTTCTTTGATTAATGTGATGGTTGCTTTGTGCCCACTACTTGGTTTGTTAGGCACTGTAACGGGCATGATAGAAGTGTTTGATGTAATGGCAATTACCGGCACAGGGAGTGCGCGTTCAATGGCGTCAGGGGTATCTAAAGCAACTATCCCGACAATGGCAGGCATGGTAGGTGCGTTATCTGGGGTATTTGCCTCAACGTATTTACAACGAAAAGCTAAGCGCGAAGTAGAACTACTACAAGACAGCATGGTTTTAGACCATTAAGCAAAATTTTGATGAGCGGCTCTTATAAAGCCACTCATCCTAGGAGAATAAAAAATGAGAGCCCCGTTAGGAAACCTATTTCAAGAAGATGAAGCTGAAGAAATAAACATGACCCCAATGCTAGACGTTGTATTTATCATGCTTATTTTCTTTATTGTAACTGCCTCTTTTGTTAAAGAAGCCGGTATTGATGTTAACCGCCCAGAAGCCGCAACTGCTGTGAAAAAGGAGCGTGCAAATATCCTTGTGGCGATTTCAGATACAGGTGAAATTTGGATTAATAAACGTCAAATTGATGTACGCGCAGTACAAGCCAATATCGAGCGTTTAAAAGCAGAAAATCCACAAGGTAGCGTTGTGATTCAAGCGGATAAAAAAGCCACTACCGAAATGTTAATAAAGGTGATGGATGCCTCGCGCGCGGCGGGCGCATTTGATGTATCAATTGCCGCACAAGATGCGTCTTAAGGGCTAGTTATGTTGCGATATTTAGTTGCATTAGTGATAGCTGGTGTAGTGACCTTTATGTTGTTTTTAGGCATGCAGGCACTGATCACTGGCGGTGAAGGCGCTATGACGGATCCGGTAAAGGGTAACGTACTTGATTTTGTTCGCTTGAAAAAAGAAGAAACCGTACAAAAAAAAGAGCGTAAGCCACAAAAGCCACCAACACCAAAAGAGCCGCCACCACCAATGGAATCACCGCAAATGCAAAATAGTGATGCTACAGCTAATGCTAACAACTTTGACTTTGGTGCAAACGTTGATGCGGATGTAAATTTAGCCGGCGGGTTAGCACTTGAAACAAGTGATGGTGAGTATTTACCCATTGTTAAAGTGGCACCTGTTTATCCGCGCCGTGCATTATCGCGAGGTATCGAAGGCTACGTTATTGTTGAATTTATAGTAACTAAACAAGGCACTGTACGCGACCCACAAGTAGTAAAAGCAGAGCCTGAGTCACTGTTTAATAGAGCCGCGATGGATGCAGCACTTAAATTTAAATATAAACCACGCGTAGTTAACGGTGAAGCCGTTGAAGTGGCGGGTGTTCAGAACAAAATATCTTTCCAAATTAGCGGTTAATTTAGTAATTAACCACGAGTATACGGACAGTAATGTGAGGCGATTATGAAACCATTTATTAAATCAGTTATGAAATTAAACCCAACAACTAAAATTTTAAAAGTTACACTATTTTGTACCGCTGCAGTAAGTACAAGCATTGTAACTCCAAGTGCTTTAAGCCTGATACCAGGGCTAAATGTAGCTACGGCACATGCAGAGTCAGAACAAAAAACTAAACGTGTACCAGCGCTTCGCGAAAAGGTCTACAGCCAACTCGCACGTGCACAAAAACTCGCTGATGATGGCGATGTTAAAGCAGGCCTTGAAGCGCTTGATAGCATTCAAGAACGTGCATCAAGTATGAATTCGTACGAAATTGCAATGATGCATAACTTTTATGGCTTTATTTATTACAACGAAAACGATTTACCAAAAGCGATAGCTTCGTTTGAAAAGGTCGTAGCAGAGGAAGCCATTCCTGAGTCGCTTCGTTTAAGCACTACGTTTAGTTTGGCGCAATTAGCTATGGCTAATAGTGATTACACTAAAGTTATCGCATTTTTAGATGACTGGGACAGTATTAACACTAAGCCTAAAACAGAAGGCTATTACTTGTTAAGAGCCCAAACTTATTATCAGTTAAAGGATTATAAAAAAGGGCTTGAGTACATATCTCAAGTAATTGCTTTAAGCGACAGCGAAGGCAAAATCCCTAAGGAAAACTGGTTAGTACTACAGCGTGCAATGTATTACTCACTTAATCAAACTGACAAAGTTGTTGAAGTACTTGAGCGCATGGTAAAGCTTTATAACAAGCCCGAGTATTGGGTACAGTTATCGGGTATGTATGGTGAAACAGGGCAAGAAAAGCAGCAGTTGGCGGTAATTGAAGCGGCTTATCAGCAAGGATTTTTAACCTCTAAGTCTGATTTACGTCAATTAGCGCAAGTGTATTTATATAACGGCTTAGCATTTAAAGCCGCAGACGTTATGAGCGATGCGATTGAAAAAGGGATTGCAGAGCAAAACGCTAAAAACTATGCCTTTGTAGCTGAGGCGATGATTCAAGCAAAAGAAGACGAAAAATCAATAAAATACTTTGTAAAAGCAGCCGATTTATCACCCAGTGGTAAGTATGATCAACGCTTAGCTGAAGTATATGTTAATACTGAGCAATATGAAGAAGCGGCCGACGCAGCGCGTAAAGCACTTAATAAAGGCTCACTTGATTTTGAATCAAATGCATTTGTAGCCTTGGGTATGGCTCAGTACAACTTACAAAATTTTGATGCCTCTATTTTAGCGTTCGAACAAGCCGAAAAACATAAAAAATCACAGCGTTTAGCACAACAATGGATTAAATATGTAAAGCGCGAGAAAGTGCATGCAGAAACACTTAGAACAGCCTTACTGTAAATTTCAATAATTCCTGCGCACGTATAAGTAGGAATTATAAAGCCATTTCATAATCGCAATACCAAACCGCCTCATGGCGGTTTTTTTGTTGCTATAAAAAGTAACCAATTGATTTTATGAAAGTTAACATTGTCATCTTACGGTTATCAAACTGTAACTACTTTGTCATATCACTACAGTATCTTACCTGCATTCGATAACTCAAGTCACCTTAATGCATGAGTATCGTGCTTTAAAGTGACTTAAGTTTTTACTTAATACGCTAACAAAATAATTAAATACTTTAACGGAGTGAACAATGAAATTATCTGATTTATTCAAGGTCAGCCTAGTAGCAACTGCAATGACTCTAGCTGGCTGTGGCGGCGATATCGAAATTACACCCACTGTAAACGATAACAGCTCTACAACAGATAACAGTGTTAATAATTCAAATAATACAGCGGGCTCAACGGCTGATGAAGACGCTGAGTGTGCAAGCTATGAATCAGATGCAGGTACGGTAACGGGTGTCGTTAGCGGAATTGACTGTTTATATAACGACTCATTTGCTAGTAAAACGATCTCTATTACAAATAACATTACGTTTAAAGAATTGCCAGGCGGCGGTGTTCACGTTTTTGATGATGCCCTACAAATTGGCGAAGACGGCAGCACGGTTGATGGTTTTGAAATTCCAGCGAATGGTCCAACGATGACCGTTGAGCCGGGTGCGGTGTTAGCTTTTGGTTCAGGTGAAGCTATTTTACGCGTTGCACGCGGTGCAAAAATTCAAGCAGTAGGCACGCAAGACAAGCCTGTTGTATTTACATCAGCGAATGCGTTTGACCGCTTTGATACCGCTGGCGAAGGTGCACGTTACGCTGACTGGGGCGGTATTATTATTAATGGTAACGGCATTACTGACCAATGTACCGATGCAGAACGCGGTGGCGCTACATGTAACGTCGCTTCAGAAGGTATTACAAGTTACTTTGGTGGTAACAATAATGCAGATTCTAGTGGCAATATTAAATGGGCTAAAATTTGGTATGCGGGTTCGGGTCCACGTGTTGGTGGTGAAGGCGATGATTTAAACTCTTTAACACTTAATGCTGTAGGTTCTGGCTCTGAGTTTGATTATTTACATATTCACCAAGGTTTTGATGATGGTATCGAAATTTTTGGTGGTGCTACAACGCTTAAACATGTTGCAGTAACAGATACGCAAGATGATTCATTTGACTTTGATGCTGGTTGGCAGGGTAAAGCTCAATACTTATTTATCCAGCACGGTACTGTAACGTTAAACGACGGCACAGTTGTAAACATGGGTAACAATGGCTTTGAATCTGATGGCGTTAAAGGTGCATCTTCTGAGCAAGTTTCTCCTTCTAACCCAACTGTTGCAAACGTCACTGTAATTACGACTGATGGCAACTCTGTACGCGATGATGACCCTTCACAAGCATACAAGTTTGATGATCAGTTCAATTCAAGTATTTACAACGCTGTTATTATTAAGAAAAACGCGACAAATACACAGTGTATTCAATTCTCTGGTGACGGCGAAAAGCAAGCTGACAAAATTTCATTTACAAGTTCTGTAATGGCGTGCTCTGCAAACTTTACTGATACAGATACCTTTGCAAGTGGACCATTAGAAGGTCAAACCAAAACAGCATGGTTCGAAAATAGCGGTGCTAATCAAATTCTAACGGATGACGTAGTGCTTCTTGCTGATAATGGTTTTGCAACTAACACAGCAGCTAGCGAAGTAACGGTTACGGCCACTGATTTAAGTGCAACAGATTCATTCTTTGAAAACGTTAACTACATTGGTGCAGTATCGGATCAGGATACAGATTCTAGCTGGTATAAATGGGTTCAAGCAGCTGTTACAGCAGCCAATGCTGACTAACTAAGTACTGCATTTATAACCTCTAATTAAAGGCGCCTTGTGGCTTGTATATTAAGCGTAAGGCGCCTCTTTTGTATAACCTGATTAGGATTTTCTCATGTCTAAAAAACATAGACTCAATCAAATTACTTGGGCAATTGGCTTAGGCTTAGCTGCACAGTCTACAAGCCTTATTGCCGCCCAATCGGATGAACAGTTTACTAATTCACAAGAAATAGAAGAAGTTGTTGCTGTAGGTACGCGCTTACAAGGCAGCGCAGCCGCTGTTGTTGAAGAGCGTAAAAACCAAGCGTTTGTTGCCGATATTTTAGGTTCTGAACAATTAGCGCGTACTGGTGATAGTGATGCTGCATCTGCACTTAGGCGAGTAACAGGCTTGACGTTAGTCGATGGTAAGTTTATTTACGTACGCGGTTTAGGCGAGCGTTATTCAAGTGCTCGATTAAATGGGGCTTATATTCCAAGCCCTGATTTAACACGTAATGTAATCCCACTAGATATATTTCCTGCCAGTATTATTGAGAGTATGGCTGTTCAAAAAGCGTATTCGCCAGATATGCCCGCTGCGTTTGGTGGCGGTAATATTGATATAAGAACTAAAACAGCGCCAAGTGAATTTACAGCAGGATTTGAAGTAGGCGTAGGATACGATACAGCATCAGGCGATGGATTTACGTATAATCGTAATGAAGAGGGCATTCCAGAGGCTTTAAACAATGCGATATCACAATACCGTGGTAACTTTGGTATTGGCAATATAGTAAGTCGTGAAGGTTTTGTTGATGGTGAGCAAACCCGCGCTGAGCAAGCAACAGCGATTAACAATGCATTGTTAAAGTCACTGCCACGTGGGTATGAGCTAAAAGATGAGTCGTTAGACCCTCGTTATAATGTTAAAGCGCATTATGGCGACAGCTTTGAAGAGTCTTACTTTGGCGGAAAATTTGGCTTTTTACTGGCTGGTGCATATAAAAATGAGTGGGATTTTGAAGAGCGTTTTAGTTCTGTAATCACTCAAGATCTTAAAAACCAGGATGGTTCAATTGATTGTACAACATCGCTTGCCACCGCAGATGATGTATCTAACTCGTGCTACAACACAGTCAAAAATTCACAGGTAACTACTGAGGCCGAAAGTTATAACGGATCGCTTAGCCTTTCTTATTCGCTTGGCACACATAGTATTTCAGCTCAACAGCTTTATATTATTGATAATGAAGACGAATCAGAAATTGCTATTTCGCAAAGCCCTGCAGGTAGCTCTACGTTTAGTATTGCAGGAGATGGCGTTGCAAATCGTAACCATGCGTTTAATTACGAAGAGCGCCAGTTAAATATTACTCAATTTATTGGTCAACATACCTTTTTAGACTACATGGGAATAGGTGCTGATTGGCAATATACTGAAGCTAAAGCAACGACAGATATTCCTACCAGTGCGGATTTTGAATTTCGTGATAGTTATAATAACGATGGCAGCTATGCAGGTTCTACTATAACCGGCGATGATAACCGCGTAATTATGTCGTATACCAATATGCAAGAGCGCGTTAAGTCCTACGGCGGTAACCTTACCTTGCCACTGTCTTTTGACGCGATGGAAGTTGAGTTTAAGTTTGGTTACGATTTCTCTGATAGGGCGCGACTATTTAATACCTCAAGTTTTGCTATTAATAACAGTGGTGGCTCGGGTATTTCAATTAATGATGGAAGTGCTGATCCACTCAATAACAGTGGGTTTTTAACAGACGACTTCATTAATAATAACGCCATTTTAGTTGATTTTAATGAGCCTACAGCGCCTGATGCCGACGATTACATTGCCGCTCAAAAAGTTGATGCCGGCTATGCGTCATTTGATGTTTTTTACGATCAATGGATAAGAGTCAGTGGTGGTATTCGTTATGAAGAATTTAAGCAAACATCCATTGGTACATCGAGCCTTATTTTTGATCAGCAAGATTTAAATACTTTTTACGATCCTGAAAAAATTGAAGCGGGTTCTATTGTCACAGATGATTGGTATCCTGCATTGTCAGTTACTTACGTAGGCAGTGACGATTATCAAATTCGTTTAGGTTATGGCGAAACGGTTGTTCGACCTGACTTTCGTGAAGTTGTACCGGTAACTTATTATGACCCGTTAACTGATATCAGAACATTTGGCCGTACAGGTATAAAAAGTAGTCCCATTAAAAACTATGACCTGCGTTATGAATATTACGGGCAAGCAGGTAATTCATTTAGTGTAGCTGCCTTTTATAAAGACATAACTGCGCCTATCGAAACTGTGCTAAATATTGGTGATGAAGATTACTCTGCGTCATTTATTAATGGTGAAACTGCTGAGGTTTACGGTATTGAGGCTGAATGGCTTCAGGACCTAACGTTTGCTGCAGAAGGTTTATTTACCAGTGGTAACATTACGATAAGTGATTCTGAGGCGTCTATCGATCCTGCACTTGCTGGTACGTTAACTAACCCTAAAAAGCGTATGACAGGTCACTCTCAATATGTAGTTAACTTACAACTTAATTACGATTCACTTGATGGTATGCACAGTAGCTCACTTGTTTATAACGTGTTTGGTGAGCGTATTTTAGCAGCAGGTGTGGCTAATCGTGACGATGCTTACGAGCAACCATTTCATTCACTTGATTTAGTTTACACGTACTACCCTGATTTTAATTCTAAAGTTAAATTTAAAGTTAAAAACTTACTCGATGAAGATCAAGAAGTAACCCAATCAGATATTATTGTTCGCTCTAAAGAGCAGGGCATTACCTTTGACTTAAGTTACAGCTACGAGTTTTAAGCGTTTATTTTATTGTTATCCCCCTCGTAAGGGGGTGAATAAATCCACCGCTAACCCTGTATTTAATACAGGGTTTTTTTATGACTATGAAAAAAATTTGAGTTCTACTTTATTCACTAGTTTTAGCGCGCTGGTGGTGTTATTTTGACGTTAATAAAAATTAAATCTCACGCAATGAATTTTAATTTTTAATGTATTAAGGCATCTTTTATGAATCAAACAGTGGAACAAACAATGAAAAAAGTAGGATTAGTCGGTTGGCGAGGCATGGTTGGCTCAGTGTTATTAGAACGTATGCAGCAGCAAAGTGATTTTGCCCATATCGACACCACCTTTTTCACCACCTCACAAGCGGGTCAACTAGGCCCAGATATAGCAGGCGACGCAAAACCATTACTAGATGCAAGTGACATTAGCGAACTTGCTAAAATGGATATTATTGTTACTTGCCAAGGCGGTGACTACACCAATGCGGTATATCCAAAACTTCGAGAGTCGGGTTGGGATGGTTACTGGATTGATGCAGCTTCAGCACTGCGTATGAGTGAGGACAGCATTATAGTGCTTGATCCCGTAAACAAAGATGTTATTGAACAAGGCTTAGAGCAAGGCGTTAAAACCTTTGTGGGCGGTAACTGTACTGTATCGCTGATGTTACTTGCATTAGGTGGTTTATTTGAGCAAGACCTAATTGAATGGGTAAGCCCAATGACTTACCAAGCGGCGTCGGGCGCTGGTGCACGAAATATGAAAGAGCTTATTGCACAAATGGGTGCTATTCATGCAAGTGTTGCAGATAAACTAGATAACCCAAGCTCTGCTATTTTAGAAATTGATAAAATAGTAAGCGAAACGATGGCGTCGAGTGATTTACCACAAGACCAATTTGGTGTGCCACTTGCCGGTAGCTTGATCCCATGGATTGACGTGCCTATGCCAAGCGGTCAGTCTAAAGAAGAATGGAAAGCGCAAGTAGAAGCCAATAAAATTTTAGGTTCTTCAAAGCAACCAGTACCTATTGACGGTTTATGTGTGCGTATTGGCGCTATGCGTTGCCATTCACAAGCGATGACCATTAAATTACGTGAAGATATAAGCGTAGAAAAAATTGAAGAAATTTTAGCGTCTCATAACGAGTGGGTTAAAGTAATTCCGAACGAGCGCGAAATTAGTTCTACAGATTTAACACCCGTTAAAGTAACAGGCACTTTAAGCATTCCTGTTGGCCGTATTCGTAAATTAGCGATGGGGCCAAAGTACATTAGTGCATTTACAGTAGGCGATCAGCTTTTATGGGGAGCGGCAGAGCCACTTCGTCGTATGTTACGCATAATTGTTGATGGTGAGTAATACCAATTCGCAATAATACTTGATCAATTTGAGGGGTTAAATCTGACACTAACTACGTTAAAAATTTCTGATTTTGAACAACTAAATAACGAAATTTTTGCTTTGTTATCGACACGATTTTCTTCCCTCAAAATAGATCACTTAATTAAGTGAGTTGGTATAATATATAATCAGTATTAACAAAAAGGGTTGGCAATTTGCTAGCCCTTTTTAGTTTAATGGCTTATAAAACCGCTTAAGAGGCTTAAATAATACTTTTTTATGAATGTTCACTGTTGTTTATTATTGAACTTAAGTAAACTGTTTACACTGTGCAACAGCCTGTTCAAGTAACATTAATGACTTCTCACATAAATAATTTTGCCAATAAGCGGTTAGCATTTGTTAGCTCTTATTTTATCTCTGCAATCGCTATAAATACGGTTGTTTCTTGTTTTCTTATTTTTAGCAGTATTAATCACAGTGCCTCTCAAGAAAAACTTTACTGGTTTTTTACGCTAACGCTTATTTCGTTACTTCGAATAGTTAGTCATGTATTTGTTAACAAAGCTCACC
Organism: Pseudoalteromonas sp. SWYJ118; assembly: GCF_015864505.1. NCBI lineage: Bacteria > Pseudomonadati > Pseudomonadota > Gammaproteobacteria > Alteromonadales > Pseudoalteromonadaceae > Pseudoalteromonas > Pseudoalteromonas sp. SWYJ118. Next base: position 190,189 of record NZ_JADYXC010000003.1, read on the forward strand.
CTTTTAAATATCATCTGTATTTTATAGGTTTATTATTAACAGCTTTAACGTGGGCTGCTTTTCCTATTTTGTTTTATGAAAACATGGGAATACAAGAGAAATTTGTCTCTCTGGTTGTTTTTAGCTCCCTAGCTGGTGGCGGTGTTAATGTTTTAGCCTCTGATATTCGCTCATCACTGTCGTACATAACCTGCTTGTTGGTTCCATTTAGTATTTTATTACTTTTGCAGCCAATAGAAGATGAAAATGTATTGGGTGTTTTAGGACTCGTTTTATGGTTTATATTATGTTTTGTAACGGCTATACGCAGTGCAAAAGATGTAAAGTCATCTATTAATAATGAACTTAAGTTAGATCAATTCATTGAAAACTTAGAAAATGAAGTGCAAGTTCGTACTGAACAAATAATCCTTTTAGAGCAAAAAGACAATCTAACTAAATTGTTTAACAGGGGAAGTTTTGTTTCTAATGTTGAACTTGATTTAGCCAATCAAAGTGATGATATTAAAGCTGTTTTATTTTTAGATATGGATGATTTTAAAATCATCAACGATAAATATGGTCATGATTTTGGTGACTTTGTATTAGCCCAAACAGGTAAACGATTAGTTGAAACACAAACCCAAGGCGACTTTATTGCGTGTAGGTGGGGAGGGGATGAGTTTATTTTTTATTCTCGTAGTAACACCGAAGACGAGCTTTTTGACTGTGTTTTTAGATTAGTTAAAACTTTAACGAAAACAGTGAGTATGGATAGCTATCAAGTAAATCCCTCTTTTAAGGTTGGGCTGTATTTTACGCGCGAAAATTTTGTTCTTGAAGACGCGATTAAATATGCTGATGTGGCTATGTATGAAGGTAAGAAAAGCCGTAACGAAATATCGGTATTTGACGAGCGGATGCACGAATCGCTTAAAAGAGAAGAAGTACTTCGTAGCTCTATTAAAGAATGCGTAGATAAAGGTGACTTTCATCTGTGTTATCAACCTATTGTTGATATAACTACAAATGAAATAACAACGTTTGAAGTACTACTTCGTTGGCAATTTAATGATGAATTTATTCCGCCTTCAGAATTTATAGATATTGCTGAGCGATATGGAAAAATTAATATATTAGGTGAGTTTGTACTTGAGCAAGCTATTGCGAGCCTAAGTAAGTTAAATGCGGTAAATAGTAATATTGGACTGTCTATTAATGTGTCGGTGTTGCAACTAGAAAACCATAACTTTTTAGAATTTTTGGTTGGGCTTTTAAATAGATACGCAGTTAAACCATACAATGTCCATTTAGAAATAACAGAAACAGTGATGATTAAAAATTTACCGTATTTGTCAAAAGTGATTACGGCCATAAAAAATACCGGTGTACGTATCTCTATTGATGATTTTGGTACTGGTTTTTCTTCTATATCAGTTTTAAAAGAGCTATCAGTTGATTATATTAAAATAGATAAATCTTACATTGATAATATTTGTGAATGCTCAAAAGATAAAAGTATTGTATCTGCGGTAACTAACATGTCGCACATGATTGGTTGCCAAGTAATAGCGGAGGGCGTAGAAAACACAGCTCAGTTAACGTTATTACAAAGTTTACAAATTGATAAATACCAAGGCTTTATATTCAGTAAACCAGTTAGATTTGCCGATGCGCTTAAACTTATTAGTTAGAGCGCTGACTTTTTAGACTCAAAGTTTGTTTTATCTAGGTTCGATTTAAGCGTGCCGTGTGTTTCTTGCTCGCTGCGAGCGGTAACTTCTTTTGTGTTATTCTATTAGCTTACATTCATATGAAAATAACTTAAAACGGAGCAATACGCCTCGTTTTTTTAATGCTATTTGCCTAAAGATGCTGCCGAAAATTCAACCTAAAAAGATAGGTAGGCCTTAGTAATAATGAACTTTTATTGACTTAATTCGCTTATATGAACTACCTGATTACGCCCTCTATTTTTAGCATGATAGAGTGCTTTATCTGCCTCATTTATTGCGCTTTCAATTGCGGTTTTATTACATTTAATATTTATTACGCCAAAACTTGCCGTAACATTAATTACTTTATCATTAAAATGAATCGGATTACTGGCGAGTGCGTTTCTTAGTTTTTCGGGGAATGCTTTAGCTGTAGGCTCGTCGTTACGTGCTATTAATAAGGTAAATTCTTCGCCACCAATTCGGCCAAACAAATCATCTGGATTTATGCAGTCTTGCATTATTTTCGCCGCTTCTACTAACACCACATCACCTCCTGCATGTCCAAACTCATCGTTTATTTTTTTAAATTTATCTATATCCCAATAAATTAAGCTTATCTTTTAGTTGCTCTTGGCTTTTATTATAAAACCCACGCCTATTTAAGCAGCCCGTAAGTACATCAGTCATTGCAAGATGGTTCATTTTTTCGGCTAAATCAGACGCCATTATGAATATTATAAATACGGCCATGCCTACATGAGCAGCAGGGACTGTCATAAAATTAATTAACGTATACAGCGCTATATATTCTTCATTTACTTGGCTACCTTGTAGTAACGCTATGCTTGCTGCAACAAATAAAAGTAATCCACATAGCGTATAAGTAATACTAGCGCCTATTTCAGCAGGGAGTGATTTTTGCTTATGCCTGAAAATAATAACCGCACTTAGTATCAGTAAGATCACATCGTAATACACATACAACGACATAAATAAGCCAACATGCACATTTATGGCTGTAAAATAATAAACAGCAGCAAGAGTTACTATTGCCGAGATGATTAAATAGCGAATTTTTATACTCGAATTTACCCTAATGCAATGCCCCCATGTACCAAGTAGCACAGAGCCTACTGAGAAGCTGCTTCCTAACATCCAATATAGTGTGTGAGAGTCAAATAATGGTTCTGCTAATATTGTTGCCCATTGGCATGCAGAGAGTGCGAATGCGATTGTCCAAAGCATGGCATATTGCTTTTTACCTAACGTAAACCACGACATTAAAAATATGACAGACCAAATAACACTGGTTAAAAATAGGGTAACTAATATATAAAAAACAGGGTTCATGTATTTTTATTCTTGTTTGCTTTAATTTTACTTTAGTAGATGAAAGCAGTTTATTCGAATCAATGCAGGTTATTAGTTGGCAAAAGTATAGATAGATAAGGATGGGAATCATTTCATTAAGCGGTGTATTTGAATAGTGGTATATCCCTTGCTGTAGTGACTGTAGTTTAGAGTTTAAGCTTATATGGCTTTGCTCTATTTGTAATTTTATACCTAACAGGTACTTAAGTTACAAATATTAGTAATTTTTACACTTTTATTTATGTACTTAATTAAAAAGTTTAACTAATTAGAGCCTGTTTATCTTTCGAGGTTAAATGTGCAGCCGTACGTTTGGTTTTTAGGTATGGTTGAGTTTATGTTGTGTGGTTGTTCTTCATAAATAGGCGATAACGCAGCATTAATGCCAAATATACGCAGCCCCTAAATAGAACAAATTTTAATCCTTAAAGGTCAATAGGCCCTCGTTTTTAGTAAAGGAAATTAGAATGCATTTTTCATCTACAACATTTCACGCCAAATATTTTAAAGGTGTAATAGCGCTGATTGTATTGCTTATACTAATGCGAATAGCCGCGCCTTATGTAGTTCAATACTATGTAAATTATCAGCTAAAACATACACAAGGTGTTACCGGGCATGTGGGCGATGTAGATTTATTTTTATATCGCGGTGCTTACGCGATTGACGATGTTGAAATTTACGCTGTTGATGCAACTTCAGCTCCTAAGCCTTTACTGAGTATTCAAACTCTTGATTTTTCACTTGCGTGGTCAGCCCTTTTAAAGGGGAATTTAGTAACAAACATTGCCTTTACCCGTCCTGAAATAGTTATTTACGATAAAGACCCCAATGCTTCTGAGCAAAATAAACAAGTAAAAGACGAAACTACCTGGGTAGGGCTCGCCAATAACTTAGTACTGTTTTCTATTGATACCTTAACAATTGAGCAAGGAAAGTTAACCTTAGTTAATTCAACTAACAGCGGTGAAAATCCTACTTTTATATCAAGTATTAACGCCAAAATTGAAAATATAACGAATGCGCAAAACCTATCAAAAACACTTGTGACTACTCTAAACGTAGAGGGAGCATTAATGGGGGAGGCAGCATTAAAGCTTAATGGCAAATTAGACCCTTTTAGCAAGCAAGCTAATTTTGACTTTAACGCAGAGGTACAACGTTTTTCAGTTAAAAATTTAGACACTGTATTTAAAGTGTATACACCATTTGATATTGAAGCGGGAGGCATTGATGGCGCTATGGAACTTGTGGCTAAAGATAATAACTTAAATGGTTATGTTAAAGCGGGCGTTCAAAACTTGCGTGTTTTTTCGTGGCGCGAAGATATTGAAAAAGATGACGACGGCATATTTACAGCCATATTTGAAGGAAGTGTTGATTTACTAGGCTCTATCCTCGAAAACGATGAGTCTAAACTTGTTGCTGCACGCATTCCTATAGAAGGGCAATTAGACAATGCGGATGTTTCGACTTTCCAAGCAGTTACTTCGGTTTTAAAAAATGCTTTTTTTGATGCGTTTAAAATGAAGGTAGATAACGTTATTTCTTTTGAAGATACGGATAACAAACCTGATAACGAGGGGAATTAAAGCACTTTGGGAATGCATGTTTGAGTTAAATGCCTAAGTTGCACCCACTTTTTAAACTTTAAGTGGGTGCTTTAGTACTCTTATCAGATTAGTTTTTGCGGTTACTCAATAGCTCTTTAAGCTCAGCAATTTGGGATTGTAGTTCGTTTACTTGCCCTTGCGTTGCAGGTAATGAGCTATCATCTGCGAGCTCTTCTCGCGCTTTGCGGTGCTCCTCACTCATAACTTCTAAAATGGCACCTACCATCATATTCAAAAAGACAAATGCGGTTAGAAATATAAACGTAAGGTAATAAATCCAGCTTAGTTCGTACACTGCCATTGTTTCGTACATTATGTCGGTCCAATCTTCAAACGTTGCCACCCTAAATAGGGTTAGCATAGAGATTGAAACGTCTTGCCAAAGTACGGGGTTTATTTCGGCAAACATCATGCTGCCCATTGCAGCGTATATATAAAAGATAACAAACATTAATAGGGCTATATAACCCATTTGTGGGATGGCTTTAAGCAATGAGTTAACTAATAAGCGCAGCTCTGGGATCATCGATACCAATCGCAGCACTCTAAATATGCGCAGTAAACGAGCAATTAACATAGTAGAGCCGGCAGCAGGATATAAACTGCCCAAAACTATGATGGTGTCGAATATGTTCCATCCTTTAGAAAAAAAGTGTTTTATGCCTTTACTTGCAATAAAGCGGATTACTAGTTCAATTAAAAAGAATGCGGTAATGCCAACATCCATCCAATTTAGAGCAAGCTCTACGGTAGGATGTAGTGAGTAAGTGTGTGCACCTACTGTCAGGGCAGAAACAATAATTACAGCTATAACAAATGATTGAAATATCTTGCTTTTGTCTATACGCTGAAACAACTTTTGTAACTGCGACATCATAGAAATAGATCCTTTGGAGATTAAGGTTTTATGGCGCTAATATACAATAATATTGTAATAATTTAACGCTTTTTCGATATAGAAAGTGTAAGGAAATTTAATGTTTGTCAATAAACTAAAAAGTAGCGCATTACTTATTGTTGGATTATGTGTTTTAGCTGGTTGCAGCTCTGACGCGCGTTTTCATGAAGTTCAATCGGCGCGCCTTGATGAATGTAACTATAAAGCCGACAAAGAATATTACGAATGCCTAGATAAACAAGACTCTAACTACGAAGAGTTTAAAAAACAGCAACAAGCCCAAACTAAGTAAGTAACCTTTATATTTATGACTAAAACTCAAAAGCAGCGCGATAAGCACATTCGACTAGCACTTACTAATGCATGCGAGGCAATAAAAGAAAGCGTAATTGGTTTTGATTATCTAACGCATACCATCGATTTAAATAACGAGGCCAATACGTTAAAAGTACAGTGCTATTTTAACGATGATATAGCCCTTGAAAGTGCAAAACCGCAACTTAACGAATTAACAAATATAATACTCAAAGAGCTTACGAGTATTAAGTTGAACGCAAAACCAGCACATATTTCATTTTCCGCCAATTAACAGAGCTTTTGTTGGTTTGATAGCACATGGACGTTATAATTAGATAAATTATTTTTAGGGTTTAAATTATGGCTGTTCCTACGCGTTCGCAAATTTCACCAGGTACCACAGTAAATATTGTATTAAAAGAAGATCAACGCAGCGGCACATTAACCGAAGGTGTTGTTGAGCGTCTTTTAACAAAATCACCTAATCACCCACACGGCATTAAAGTACGTTTAGAAGATGGTCAAGTTGGCCGAGTAAAAGAGATTTTATAATGGCAGCGTTAACAGAACAGGCTTTTTGGGAATTAGTAACAACGCCTGATTTAGGGCTCGATCCGCAAAGTGTGAGCGATAACCTAAAAACTAAACTTAATGATTTAAGCGATCAACACCTTATTGATTTTGATAAGCATTTTGGCATACATATGCGCAAGTGTTTTACCTGGGATTTATTTGGTGCCGCTTTTGTGATGGCTGGATGTAACGACGATTACGGCTTTAGCGAATTTAGATGTTGGTTAATTTCGCGCGGTAAAACAGTATTCGAAAACGCCTTAGAAAATGCTGATTCGATAGCGCAGTGTACACCCGTTTATTACTTAAACGAGCAGCCTTATCCGTACATTGATGAGTATGACTTAATAGCCGGTTTATTATTTGAAGAACGCAGTGAAGACGAATTGCCGTTTATCCCATCTGGCAGTGATGAACCCAAAGGTAAACGTTTTAAAGACAAACCTAAGTTTTTAAAGCAAAGCTACCCTTTATTATTTGCAAAGTACTGGCAATAAAATAAATACCAATTCGTATAACTAGTTAAACAATCTAATGAGTTCAATTGACCCTTACAATTAAGCGCATTGGTATAAATCGTTTTGTTGTTTAAGTACGTATTAAATAAAGTGCTTAACAACAAAATGGTTTGTAATGAGTATCTAGGGCATGTTTACCTTTGGTGGTTGAATTTGTTCAATCCAAGAAGGATTTAATCGCGGCGCGAAATTTGTAAACTAGTGGGCTCGACAACTGCTCCTGGGTTATTCTAGTAAGAATAAGTAAAAACCGAGCAAAGCTTCCGCGTCCTACTCACGCGCTCGCTCCTGTAATACGACTTCTCTCCTTTTATAGTAAATCTCTGTTATAGTTGTTAAAAGTTATAAAAGCTAAGTGATTAGGCATTTTGCTATTATTTAACACGCTGACTCACGAGGATACACCCACGAAATGAAATATTTAACACTCGCTTTATTAACTGTCGCTTTTACAAGTGCAAATGCTTTTTCTGAGCCGAGTAATAAAACACGATTTATACCGTTTTTAAAGTCAAAACTGGGGGCATACGAAGTTGTGTCGACCAATTCAGGGTTATGCGTTAATAGCGATTTGAGTTTGACAGACGAAAGTGATTTAAGTGCAGGTTTTAAACTTGGAGAACAAATTGTATTTGGATCGCTCCACAATGGTACTCGCACTATTAAAAAACCAAACTTTTGTTTTATAACCAGTACGCTTAAATATAAAAGTGATGGCCTTGAAAACGGTTTAAGAATGAGCCGTTGTGAAAACCCTGCAAACGAAAAAACAATCAGTCAAAGTATCAAATTCTTAGCTGATAACACACTAAAATACACATTAAGCGAACCTAGTGTAGAGTGCACATTTAAAAAAGCAGACGAGAGCAAATAAAGCATCTAGTAAGTAGTAAATCATTCGCAGTATATTTTAGGGATATCGCGCCAACGCGTAGTGTACTGCGGCGATAAAAAATCACGGTTCATGTGCCATCGGTCATTTAATTTACTGCTTGCAAGGCTGAGCATCCCTTTTCCGTATCGATTGTTAATTGTGTCTAGGCATTGCATAAGCTTTGGATTATCAGGGCTCTTATTAAATAAGTCATTTTGCTGAAACTGTTCTGATATTAGCTCTACCGCGCCCACACCACACTTATAAAACCGAACTCCCGGTTGGTAAATATTATTAAATACCTCAGATACAGCATTAGCCATCACGCAGGTGTCGTTAGTGGGTGAGGGGAACTTATATACAAACGACTTTTTATAATATCTGTTTTCGTGCGCGCCACTGGCTGCAAAAATATAAAGCTGGTAGGTGAGCGAACGTTGCGCTCTTAGTTTATTAGCCACTGTGGTTACATGGTTAATTAGCGCCGTTTTAAGGGCTGTTGGCTCGCATATGCGCTCTCCAAAACTACGGGTCGAATAAATCTCTCGCTTGTCTTGTCGTACATCATCCCAGTTTAAACATGTTATCCCGTTAAGTTCGCTTACTGTACGTTCAACAACCACACTAAATGCACGGCGCATTGCTTTAGGGTTTTGCTGAGCAAGGTCCCAAGCGGTGTGTATATTCATTATTTTAAGCTTTTTAGCTAGTCGCCGGCCTATTCCCCACACATCTTCGCAGCTCATTCTTTGTAAAATAGCTTGGCGAGTTTGCTCGCTATTTATTACTGCAACACCATTAAAGCCACTGAGCTTTTTAGCGGCATGGTTAGCGGCTTTTGCTAAAGTAGGGGTCGGGCCAAAACCAACACCTACAGGAAGCTTTGTTTCGCGCCATACTGTGCGCCTTATTGTATGGCCGTATTCATGCCAGTCTTTAATTAATGATGTGTAGCCATTAAAGTGCAAAAACGATTCATCAATACTGTATATGTGCTGTGTATCGCAAAAGCGGCCAATAATATTCATCATTTTGTCGCTTAAATCAGCATAAAGCTCGTAATTACTAGAGCGAATAACAACGTTGTTTTGCTCAAGTAAATGCTTAACTTTAAAGTACGGGCCAAATTTAGGAATATTTAAGCGCCGAGCAATAGGGCAAATAGCGCATACACAGCCATCGTTATTGGTAAGTACAACCACGGGTTTGGATCGAATAGCAGGGTCGAATACTTTTTCGGCACTGGCATAAAACGACACAGCATCAACTAAGGCATACATTTTAGTAACTCTGGGCTTTGCCTGTGCATTCTTATTGATAGCGTTACTACGCCTTCTAGCTGAAACTCGTCTGCAGAGGTTAGTTGTACAGGTTTATGTAAAGAAGAAGCAGAAAGCAGCCGTGCATTGGTTTTATCAAGTAGTTTGCATACAAAAAGACCATTTAAGTTAGCAACAATAACGTCACCATTTTCTGCAGGCTCTGCACGGTCGATTACTAATAAGTCCCCTTCAAAAATTCCGACTTCTTGCATAGAGTTACCCGATGCAATACCAATAAACGTAGCATCTGGATGCTTTATTAAAAGCTCATCAAGGGTTACACCTAGCTCGGTGTACTGCGCTGCGGGGGATTCAAAACCACACACGCCTGCTTCTATATAAATGGGAATGACAAACATAACACAACCTAAAATGCATATACTGTATAAGTGTACAGTATATGCGTTTTGTGTAAGTTATGCCAAGAAATGTATAACCGATCAATCCATGTTTTTGATCATTTGTTGTGCGGTATCTAAAAAGTCTTTGATTTGTTGAGGGTTTAAGTTTTTACACATTTGATTATTTATTTTCTGCTCTGAGGCTAATAACTTATCAAAAAGAACTTTACCTTGCTCTGTGAGCGACAAAATAAAGCAGCGCTTATCGTGCTCACTTGCCTGTTTATTAATTAAATTTAAGCCAATAAGATCTTTAATTAAACGTGCTATTTGCGCTTTGTCGCGCTGCGTTTTAGTAACAATATCGTTAGCCGTACAGTTATTTACGTTCGCAATAATATGTATGCAGCGTACGTGCATAGCATTAATACCAAGTTCGCCTGCGTTAATTGCTTCACGAATTGTGACACGGTAATTTTGCATTAGTTCAAACAGCGTATTTGATAAAGGTGTATTCATAGAATTCTCAATATAGTTGACAAAGTCAATTAATTTGCTATAGTTGATTTTATCAACCAATGGGGCGTTGTGCAATACCTGCTTTTTATAGCAGCCAATTATTATACCAATCTGCTTATATATGGGGTCTATTTAACGTTAAGAAAATTACGCTAGAACTAGGCAAAATTTTTGTATCTAGTTGTTCTAAATAAAAATTTTTTAACAACGTTATAATGCAATTTAATTCGTTAAATTGATCAAAGATTTATGCAGGTTGGTATTAAAGTCTAAGTTTTGTAAAACGAGGTAATACATGAGTAAACAAGTTCGCAAAGCCAACGTATTAAGTACACAGCAAATCACACCCCACCTACAGCGTATTATTGTAGGCTCTGATGATTTTAAAGACTTAACCTCACAGTACATTGGTAACTATGTAAAAGTACTATTTCCAAAAAATGGTGAAGTAGATTTTAACTTAAAAACAGCCTGTATACGGTCATATACAATAAGGCATGTAGATGCACAAACAGGCGCGCTAACGCTTGATTTTGTTATAAATATGCACCAAGGCCCTGCAACTGACTGGGCTAAAATTGCAAAAGTAGGCGACGAGCTAGGTATTGCAGGACCAGGCCCTAAAAAGCTAGATAATTATGAGCATTCGCATTATGTATTACTAGGCGATTTAACATCGGTAAATGGAATAAAAGGGTATGCGCAGCAATTACCTTTAACTTCAAAAATTGATGCTTTTGTACATGTACCCACTGAGCAAGACATTATTGATTTAGAAACAAGCCGCGATATTAATTGGCTTGTTACCGACAACGCTGACGAAGTGCTACTTAGCGCGCTTCAAAATTTTCACATTACAGCAGAGCCTCCCATTGTATTTATGGCATTGGAAGCTGGGCTTGTACGTAGGGCAAAAACACTGCTAACAGAGCAATTTAATATACCGCGCAGTAATATTGTTTCCTCAGGTTATTGGAAAAAAGGCGTAGACTCAGAAGGCTATAAAAAGCAGCGCCAACGTGATGCACAGCTTGCCTGAATACCTTAGAGAAAAATAACATATACCTATTTTGCTTTAATACCTCTGCGTAACTTGAATTGACCTAATAGCAGACCCATTTAAGTGTTTTATGCTAATGATGTAATCCATTATTAGCATGCATTTTTAGGAGCTGCTATTTTGTTAAATTCCATTCCTTTTTCGTTATTAGAACTTGCCCCCATGATCAAAGGGGACAGTGTTACTAACACTCTTCATAAAAGTACTAAATACGCCCAACGTGCAGATGAACTTGGCTTTAACCGTTTTTGGCTTGCTGAGCATCATAATATGCCAGGAATAATTTGTGCTGCCACTTCTATTTTGGTTGGACACATTGCAGGTAATACCAAAAAGATACGCGTTGGATCGGGGGGTATTATGCTGCCAAACCACTCCCCATTAGTTGTTGCTGAACAATTTGGTACGTTAGAGAGCTTATATCCAGGGCGAATAGATTTAGGACTAGGGCGTGCCCCCGGCAGTGACCAAGTAACGAGTCGTGCACTAAATAACGATATGAGCCGCGCAGAAAACTTCCCAGGTGAAGTAACTGAGCTGCAAACATTGTTAGGTCCTTACAATGGTACGCATCCTATACGTGCTATACCGGGTGAAAACACAAACGTTCCTATTTGGTTATTAGGCTCGAGTTTATTTAGCGCGCAGTTAGCGGCGCAAAAAGGGTTACCGTATGTATTTGCAGGACATTTTGCACCGCGCTTCGTGCACGACGCAATAGCGTTGTATAAGCGCGAATTTAAAGCATCAAGCGACCTTGATAAGCCATACGTCATGCTTGCACTGCCTTTAGTGGCAGCAGACACCGACGATGAAGCGCAATACTTGTCGACTACTTCTAAGCAACGTGTGCTCGAACTGATACGCGGTAACGAGCTGTGGCTAAAACCACCTGTTGAAAGCATGGACGGGTTATGGAGCGAACAAGAACGCGCTCATGTAGAGAACTTTTTAAGTCTAAGCGTAGTAGGCGGACATGTAAGTATTAAACACAAGTTAGAGATGATAGCGAAACAACTAGAAGTAGATGAGTTTATATTTACCAATGATGTATTCGATAGTGAAAAACGCCACCGTGCACTCGAAATTTTAATGGAAATAAAACACTAAAATATAGTTAGTTAAGCAAGCGTACACTCTGGGCTTGTTAACATATAGACATCATCAAAAGTTAAACTTTTTTAACTCATTTTATTAACTTTAAGTGATGTCTGTATTTGTTATTTAAATATTCAAAGTAAATTTGATTGCTATTTTTAGTATATATTTTGCTTTATATACCGTTCTGTTTTTTCAATCGAACTGATTTAAACAATCAATTTTAAGATATCACTTTTATTTTTTATAATGTACGTATTAAACCAAACATCATTAAATAAAGGTAGGTTCACCGTGAAGTCTCTAAATAGCGCAACAGCTAATTCAGTTAACAAAACAGCGCAACCAAAAGTTGCACTGATTGCTGAAGGTGGCGGGCAGCGAGGGATCTTTACAGCTGGCGTACTTGATGCGTGGTTAGAGCAAGAATATGACCCATTCGATTTATTCATTGGCACCTCTGCAGGTTCGCAAAACTTAACTAGTTACTTAGCGCGTCAAAAAGGCTATGCCAAACGCCTGATAAGAGGGCTTTCGCGTAACAAACGTTTTTTTCAGCTTGGTCGCGGATTAGTGGGTAAACACATAGTTGATTTAGATTGGTACTTTGACAAAACCACCGAGGTAAAAAGAGCCATAGATTTTAAAACAGCTAAAACGAGTTTAGGCGCGCGTGAGCTACTTATAACAGCCACTAATGCACGAGACAGAAAAGCATATTACTTATCGCCAACAGGTGAGAGTGGACAATGGCGTGATTTGTTAAAGGCTTCCAGCGCACTCCCGTTTTTATACAAACAAGGTGTAAAGTTAACACCTTGGTTAAACGCAAAAGCAGCTAACGAAATACACCTTGCTGAAGAGCAAGTACAGAGCGATTTTTATCTAGACGGCGGTTTAGCCGCTCCATTACCAGTGCGTGAAGCTTACAACCGAGGCGCTCGTAAAATTGTGGTAATAAGAACGGTTGACGCTAATTTTCAAGCGCAATCTGCATGGGTACAAAAGCTAAGAGCATTTGCTATAGCATCAGGTTATTGTCCAAAAACATTGGACTACTTAATACAGCATGAGAAAGCGTATTTAGATGAGCTTGAGTTTATTGCAAACCCACCAAGTGATGTAGAAATAATACAAATTTTTGCAGACGAAAAACTGCATAGCAAATTATTAGGTAGTTCAAATAACGATTTACGTTTTGATCATAAATTAGGCTTAGATGCCGGTCGCTCATACTTAGCAATGCAAAATTTACAGATTAACAGCAACAACCATTACAGTGCACCTACACAATACAGCTATAACTAATTAAATATAATTACAAAAAAGCGCATAACTTTATGCGCTATTTTTTTGCCATTCTTAATCCTCATTACGGCTAAACCTAACTGCATCAAAATAAAAAATATTGCATCCCGCACCTATGCGCAAAATAAAATACTGAATCTTAAAAAGATATTATTGATTTTTTAACTAATCAATATAAAGTGTAGGTGTGATTTATTATTCACATTTATAGAAATAAAATTCAATGCTAAATGTGCTTGCTTACAGATTATTAAACATCAATACACACTTCACTTTGGGGTAAAGCCAACATTAAACATTATTATATTTAATGCATAATGAGCTGCCGGATTTTTTAAGTTAAGTAGCGCTACATGCAGAGTTTAAAGTCGGTGCTAACATAAAGTAAAAGTATAAAATAAAAAAGGATTAGTAATGTTCGATACCGTCGTCAAAAGTGTAAACAACCTTTTGTGGGGAGAGGGTCAGGTACTTATTTATATACTTTTGTTTACAGGTATATGGTTTTCGGTACGACTAAAAGCAATTCAAATACTTAAATTTAAACATATGTTTAGCCTTTTAAAAGGCAGCAGTAAATGTAAAAAAGACGACATTTCATCATTCCAAGCGTTGTGTACAGGGCTTTGCGCACGAGTAGGTACCGGTAATTTAGCCGGTGTGGCAGTGGCAATTTCACTTGGCGGCAGCGGCGCTATATTTTGGATGTGGGTAATCGCCATATTGGGCATGGCTACAGGCTTTGCCGAAAGCGTACTTGGGCAAGTATATAAAGTGCGCGATAGTGGCGGCGAGTTTAGAGGCGGCCCTGCGTATTATATTCAACAAGGTTTGGGTAGCCGGGCGTTTGCCATTGTGTTTGCCGCGTGTTTGTTTTTAGGTTACGGCTTTACGTTTAGCGCAATGCAAACTAACACAATTACCGACGCGCTTAATTACGCGTTTGAAGTTCCTACATTTTATTCAGGTCTGGTTATTACCGTACTCGCAGGCTCAATTATACTCGGTGGCTTTAAAGCAATTGCCCGGTTTGCAGAGCGTGTTGTGCCAATAATGGGCATTGTGTTTGTACTTGCTGCCGTAATTATTACTATTATAAATTTCACGCAAGTACCTGCCATGCTTAAAGATATATTTTTATCAGCATTTGGTTTACAAGAAGCCGGAGCGGGTGCAATGGGCGCAGCAATTAAAAACGGTATTCAACGTGGTTTATATTCTAATGAAGCCGGTGCAGGTAGTGTTCCGCATGCTTCAGCAAGTGCCAGCCCAATTCCTAATCACCCAGTAACGCAAGGTTACATACAAATGCTAGGCGTATTTTTCGATACAATAGTACTGTGTAGCTGTACCGCTGTGATCATTTTATTAGCCGATATAGACATAAGCGGTGAAATGGAAGGCATTCGTTTAACACAAAGCGCGATGACCGCTCATTTAGCACAAGGTGGTGTTTATTTTGTAGCAGCCGCTATTACCTTATTTGCTTTTACATCGGTGGTGGCAAACTACGCCTATGCAGAGAGTAACTTGCATTTATTTAAGCTTGACAACAAAGTAGGGCGCGGCATTTACACTTTGCTTTATTTATCAATGATGTTGTGGGGCGCATCAGCCACGTTAAAAGAAGTCTGGGACTTAGCCGACATTGCCTTAGGGTTAATGACAGTGGTTAACGTTATCGCTATTATACTGTTAACGCCGACTATTTTGTCTGTTACCAGCGATTACCACGCACAAAGAGACAAAGGGTTAGAGCCCGAATTTAAAGTAAAAGATGTAAAAGTACAGGGTAAATGCGAAGACGGCATTTGGGACTAATTAACGTACTTTAAGCACCTTTAACTATAAAAAGCGGTTTTATGGCAACATGAAATCGCTTTTTGTTTTGCATAATTATTCACTTTTAGTTTTAGGTAAATACCTAAAATAACCAATACTAAAGGCACAATTTTTTAGATGATCGAGATTCACGCAGGGAAAACAGCAGCCAAAATTATTAACGAACAGGGTTTTAAACCAGAGCTTTTCACCTCATTTTTAGGCGCAAGTGGTGGCCCAAAATGGTTTACATTATTTGGCTTAGATAAATATATTTTTGGTGAATTTTTTAAAAACCGAACTCAACCACTTAATTTAATTGGCTCATCTGCCGGCGCTTTTCGCTCTGCATGTTTTGCACAAAACGATCCTGTTGCAGCCATTGAGCGCTTAGCAAAATCGTATTCGCAAACCCGATACTCAAGCAACAAACCAACACCAAATGAAATTACAATAAAAGCGCGCGCTTTGCTTGAAGATGTTTTTGGCGATAACGGCGTAACCGAAATTATAAACAACCCCGTATTTAAAGCGCACTTTATTGTGGCAAAATCGAATGGATTTATTGCCAGCGAAAATAAATTAATACAGCTACTGGGTTTATCAAAAAGTTATATGCTCAACCGCGTTAACCGAAAATTATTAGGCTCACAGTATGAGCGCTTTATATTTGGTCCAGCAACAAGTGATTTATCAATTACCGACAGCTACAATTTTAAAACACAAAACATAGCGCTTACTCAAAATAATTTAAAAGATGCATTACTTGCATCGGGCTCTATACCGCTTGTTATGCAAGGCATAAAAAATATTGCAGGTTCACCACCTGGTATATACCGCGATGGCGGAATTATTGACTACCACTTTGATTTAAAAATTAATAACCCAGGACTTATTTTATATCCACATTTTTATTCAGAGCCAAAAGCAGGGTGGTTCGATAAAAATTTAAAACGTAAAGTATCACCTCTCAATTACGATAATGTCGTGATGATCACCCCATCAAAAGAATTTATAGCAAGTTTGCCATACGGAAAAATTCCAGACAGAAACGACTTTACCAATCTTGATGCAGATACACGTATTAAATATTGGAATACCGTTTTTAGTGAAACTGAAAAATTGGCGGAGGCGTTTGATAAAAAATTAAATCCAAGATAAATGTTTTAATCATTTAGTAGGTTTTAGTCTAATGTTGTAAATAAGATAAAGTAAAAAACATTATTTATCAGTGGTATACCGTAACTTTCCATTATGACAGATTAGCTTAGGGGGATTAGTATTCCAAATAATTAAAAATATTTACCTAATATAAAACCTATAACTAAAGATGAAAGAGAAATAATAATATTGTCCTTATTTCTCGTAGTAAAAAAATCTTTGTTACTGCCCATTATTATTTCTACTCGATTCGTATAAAACAAAAAAATAATGAACACAGATAGAACTAGAGTTGAATTGATTATTAATAAGAAAATGTTATTAAAGATAAATGCATTATATAATAATGACATCATGGCTATTGAGAATATAAAAATAAAGGAATAACTAAAAGTTCTGATAATTATCGAATTGACGTTAAGGTTAAGTTGTTTTATTGTATAGCTGTATATAAAGTGACCAAATTGTGACTTTGAATCGTAGGATAGAAAAGAGTTTTTCGAAAGTGTTAAATTGAAAACATTATCATAATTAAGTCTAAGGTAAGTTATTTTTTTATTTTGAATACTTTCCAGCTCCTCAGTATCTTTTAATCTACTTAAATTTATAGTCGAACCATCATCTAAATTTAAGTTTAGTGATAATTTTTCATGTTCATTAGGGTTTTCATTTATTATAAATTTTATAAGCTCTATAATATCTGTAAAATCAACACTACAACTATAGATTTCTTTCTTAATATTCTTTTGAAACTCCATTACTTTTAGTTATCCTTAATAATAATTTTTATCTACATAACCTACACTTTTAACTACTTGTTCGCATCGATATTTCACCAATGATATTTAATAGTTATTCTTGTAGGGCAATCAAGCACAAATCCTGAGTTTTATGGTTTTCTTTAAGTATTTTATACATCGACTCAGATTTCCTAGCTGACAATTTATAGCGCTGAACTAGCTGAACATCAGAGGGTTTAACTTTCCCCCAAGGTGTGCACATTGTATGATCTTTTATCGAGATTTTACAGTTTGACCAAGCGCCTTTTTCAAGTAAATAACCACGGTAAATTATAGCTACTAATTTTCAACGGGAGGGCTCGCTTTACCCGCTATTACATATTTTTCGCTCGCTTAAACCTTGATCTTTAGCATAGTAATAACCAAATAGTGAAAGTAACTGTTTGTGAAGTTCCGATTCAAACATTGTAATTATAGGACAAATTATGATTGATTAGATAACGTTAAAAATAAATAATAGTTGAATTAATAAAGTTACTAATCACTTTGTTAATTTAGTAGATAAAGATTAGTAGGGGCTTATATAACGTGAATACATAATCATAGAACCCTCTCACACTATGACTACCCATAAATTACGTTATGTTAAATTGGTTGAGTTTTAATAAAGCGAGCGTGATTATACAAACCAGCTCGCTTTTAGGAGAGTAATTTGGTGGTTAATTAAGCTCTGAATCAACCCAAAACTTAGTTCCCTTTAATACAGCTTGTAGTGCAAGGCCATTTTCGGTTACAGAATATACAGTAACTTGATCTGCAATCGCTTCGGCAACTAGTGCACCGCCTTTATCTTCATATTTTGCTGCTGCATCAGCGTTTCCGCCAAATGCCCAACCATGTTCAATAAATCTATTTAGTGCAGCTTGGTTATGAAAAACCATTACAACGTTAAAATCTTTAACGCCTAAACCAAGTCCTAAACCGGCTTCGCCCATATTCATGTAAGTCGATTTACCTGTGAGATTATTTCTAACAACACCGTAACCACCGCCAAAGCTAGCAAGCACTACATTTACATTTGCGTTATCGAATACAGCATAACCAGCAGAGTTAGCAATTTGTTTTTTAACATCAGGTTTTTCAGCGTATAATTTATCTAATGTGTTTGCTTTCATACTTTGTACAAGTGAACGTTTTTCGCTTGGCGATGCACTACCTGTAGTAGCACACCCAGTTAACGCAACAGTTAAAGCAAGTACACTTAGTATAATTAGTTTTTTCATAATGTTTTCCTTAATAAGATATAGCAACCAACAACCATAGAATAATCATGGTATTAAAATAATTAGAACTTTACTATGTCCAATACTAGACAGTATCGGACTTTGACGTTATTCTGTAAGTCTATTATTTAATTGAATATTTATACATTATGCTTGTTGCTTTGGTTGATACGTTAAAACAATTAAGATATCAAATTGCCCATCTAGATGACGGTACTCTCAATTCAGAATACCCAGAACTTGCATCCTTTATACAGGAAATTGGCTTGACTGTAACTGAATCAAAAGCCGATCTGACATTCTTGTATCAGTTTTTATATGTTTATGGCCGAAAGTCAGAAGCGACTTATAGTCGTTTTCGAAATGAGCTTGAACGCTTTTATTTATGGTCATGGTTAATAGCAGAAAAATCAGTATTCGATTTAAAACGTGAAGATATTGAAGCTTACGTTGATTTTATGGTCGAACCCGATAAAGCATGGGCTGCAACTTCAGTGCAATGGCGTTATAAAGATGAACAAGGAATTCGTCGATTAAACCAAAACTGGCGCCCTTTTATGCTTAAAGAATCCATTGCTAGTCAGCAAACTTTATCGTCTATGTTTACAGCATTAAATGTGTTTTATAAGTTTGCCTTACTAGAAGAAAAAACATTTGCTAACTTTGTCCCTGTTGTTAAAAAAAATAGTCCGTACTTAGTTGTTCAATCACAAATTCAAATTCCAGACACATTAAGCGATATTCAATGGGAATACGTTTTTGGTGTAACGCGTGATTTATGCGAACATAACCCTGATTTAGAGCGAAACTTATTTACGCTTGCCTGCTTAAAAGGTCTTTATCTACGAATCTCAGAATTATCTGAGCGCCCACAATGGTCGCCGGTGATGTCCCATTTTTGGCAAGATAATGATGGTTTTTGGTTTTTACGTATTATGGGCAAAGGTAATAAATTACGAGATGTAACCTTAAGCGATGATTTTGTTGAATATTTAAAACGTTATAGACTATACAGAGGTTTACCTGCCCTTCCCCGTGTTGATGAATCAGATCCCTTGGTTCATAAAATTCGCGGGCAAGGTGGTATGACCGTAAGGCAAATTAGGCGTTTAGTTCAACAAAGTTTTGATTATGCACAGCAATCATTACTTGATGATGGTTTTAAAGATGATGCTGAACAACTTGGCGCTGCAACTGCACATTGGCTTCGTCATACTGGTGCCACACATGATGCGCAAACCAGACCGCTTAAACATTTATCAGAAGATTTAGGTCATTCTAAAATTGCGACTACCGATCAAATTTATATTCAAACAAATATTAAAGAGCGAGCAAAGTCAGGACTTAAAAGGAAAATTTAATGGAGTATTTAGTAATAGCATTTATAGGCGGATTATTTTTAATTTATTCTTTAACACTTCGCCAGTTAGAAAAAACAGAAGTAACAGGCCCAATGTTTTTTGTTGTTGGCGGAATATGTTTAGCTTTAGTGCTACCCAACGAAGGGCATAAAATAAAAGAAGGCGTTGATCTTTTATTACCATTTATAGAGCTTACGCTAAGTATTTTTTTATTTTCTGATGCAGCTAAATCAAAGTTGAGTGTATTAAGGCATAGTTTTCAGTATCCTAGTTTACTGTTGTTTGTTGCCCTACCCTTAACTTTGTTACTTGGTATTGCTGTTGCTTTATTTTTCTTTGCTGAGCTTTCACTTATTCAAGCAGCGTTGCTCGCTATTATTTTAACACCTACCGATGCGGCATTAAGTAAAGGGTTACTAGCAAGTACACAAGTGCCTGAAAAAATACGCGAAGGAATAAATACTGAAAGTGGTTTGAACGATGGATTATGCGTACCCATATTTTTAATATTTATATTACTCGCTAAAAATCCTGATTCAGCTATTACCGCAACACAAACATTAAGTGTGTTTGGACGAGAGCTTGGCTTGGCTTTATTAATAGCTATTACAAGTATTGCTGTTTTTATACCGAGTTTAAACTTTGCAATGAAACGTCATTACTTTGCACAAAATACCAGTCCGTTTTTATTACTCGGTTTTGCTATGGCTGTGTTTTCTGTCACTCAGTATTTTCATGGCAGTGGATTTATTGCGGTGTTTATTGCAGGCTTATTATTTGATAAATTTTCGACCGAAGAAGTTAGAACAGAATTAATTGAAGACTCAGAGCACATAGCAGATTTCACATCGTTAATGATTTGGTGCTTGTTCGGGTTTGTTTGTGCTTACTTAGTTATTCCTAAATTAAATACTGAAATTATAATTTACGCTTTGTTAAGTACAACATTGATTAGAATAATTCCAGTTATGCTGTCTCTGCAGTTTACGGCACTGAGTATCAAAGAGCGTTTTACATTTGCGTGGTTTGGACCAAGAGGGTTAGCATCAATTGTTTTTACATTGATGGTGATAGATACGCAAATAGAAAACAAATATCAAATAGCGACAATAGCAATGACGACTATTTTGTTTAGTGTATTTATACATGGTATTAGCACTAGACCTATTACCGATAGTTTTGTTAAAAAATAATTATTTAAACTAGATAAATTAAGAATACGTATTAAAAAAGGCGTAACGGTTATTTTCATCACTGATGAAGTTAATCGTTGCGCCTTTTTGTATTTTATAAATAATTTACTAAATAGTTATTTAGATAAAACTATTTAAGTACTCTTATATAAGTGTTCTTATTTAAGCACTCTTATTTTATAAAGTTATTTAAGAACCTGTGCTAGTAATTCAATCGGGTGTTTTGGTTTAAATTGTTCAAAACGTTTAACTTGGCTACGACAAGAAAATCCCGTAGATAAAAGTTGCTCAGGTTTATTTTTATCTACAATTGGTTTCCAGCTCATTTCGTAAAGCGCACGTGAGTTATCTTGATTTTGTGCTTCGTGGCCATAAGTTCCCGCCATTCCACAACAACCTGTATTTGTTGTTTTTAATGTTAAACCAATATCATTGAAAATTGTTTGCCATACATTTGCTGCTTTTGGCAGCGCAGTTGTTTCAGTACAATGACTCAGTAATGTAAATTCGGTATCTGTATTTTGTTTTGCGCTTAGTGATTTAAACGATTGTGTTTCGAGCCATTCATGGGCAAGTTGCACATTAAATTCACCACGGTTATTTTCTAAAATTGTATTATATTCATCGCGGTAACACATAACGAGTGACGCGTCTAAACCGACTAACGGTGCATTAATATCATTTAATTTATTTAAAAACTCGGCTGCATTTTTAGCTGTAACTTTAAATTCATGTAAAAAACCTTTTACGTGTTGCGGTTTACCATTTGGTTTAAAAGGTAATAGCATTGGTTTTTTGCCAAGTTGGGTTATTAAAGTAATAAAACTTTCTACTAATTCCGCTTCGTAAAAGCTCGTAAATGGGTCTTGTACTATTAATACATATTCACTTTGTTGCTCTGCATTTAATTTATTTAGTAAATCAAAATCGAATTTTTGTGTTTTAGTAACACGCTTTGAAAGTGCAGGAATACTTAACTGTGGTGTATCAACATAGCCAACCGTTTTTTTAATAACATTACTAACTAATGATGTTTTAACAATTGGATTTATGACTTTAGCGAACTTTGCCATTAATGGCGCGCTGTTTTCTATGTTACCAACAAGGTAATCTTTTAGCGGGCGTGCATAATAACTATGATAATAATTTAAAAAGCGCGAACGAAAAGTGGGTACATCTACTTTAATTGGACATGCTGTTGTACATGCCTTACATGCTAAACATTCATCCATTGACGCTTTTACTTCGTGAGAAAAGTCGTAAATACCTTTTCGTTTTTCGCGGCTATGAACAAAACGTTCCCACCAGGTAATGACTTCACCTTTGTTAAGTTGCTTTTCTACTTCGAGCAAATCTACATTTTTTGACTCTTGTAGACGAAGCCATTCGCGCATTAAACTTGCGCGTCCTTTTGGTGAATTACGGCGATCGCCAGTTACTTTATACGATGGACACATAGGTGAATTTTCATCGTAATTAAAGCATATGCCATTACCATTACAGGTCATTGCATTGTTAAAACTGGTTTTAACTTCTATTGATATTTGCTTATCGAAGTACGATCTCTTTTGTCCATCTACACTAACTAGTGAGTCTTCACTATCGATAGGAGTACATATTTTACCGGGGTTAATGCGATTGTTAGGATCGAAAGCTGTTTTTATTTTTCGAAGTTGCGTATATAAATGCTCACCAAAAAACTCAGGGCTATATTCACTACGGTAACCTTTACCGTGCTCGCCCCACATTAAACCGCCGTACTTAGCGGTTAGTTTTACGACCTGATCTGAAATAGTTCTAAGTAGTTTTTCTTGTTCTGGGTCACACATATCAAGTGCTGGGCGTACGTGTAAAACGCCCGCATCAACATGGCCAAACATACCATACTGTAAATTATGACTGTCGAGTAATGCTCTAAATTCGACAATATAATCTGCTAAATTTTCAGGCGGTACAGCGGTGTCTTCTGCAAAGGCGAGAGGTTTTTGGCTGCCTTTTACATTACCTAATAAACCCACTGACTTTTTACGCATTGCGTAAATTTTTAGTATATCGCTTTTATCACTGGTTAACTGATAACCAATAACGCCATTAGTTTGATTTTTTACGCATTCATCTAGAAGCTTACAAAGCGTGTCTACTTTGTCTTTTATATCATCGTTTGATACTGCATTAAACTCGACCATGTTAAGGCCTTGCATATCTTTATTTGGTACGTCGGTTATTAAGTCCGATACTAAATTCCAAATGATATCTTCACGCGCTAAGTTTAAAACTTTGCTATCAACGGTTTCTACCGATGTTGCACGTGCATCGACTAAAAATGGTGAATGACGAAGTGCTGAGTCAAAACTATCATACTTAATATTAATAAGCGTTTTGAATTCGGCAATAGGCGTTAGGTTTAATTTTGCTTCAGTTACTATACCTAATGAGCCTTCTGAACCCGTTATTAGTCGGCTCATGTCAAAGGTAAGTAAGTCATCACTTAGTACATGCTCTAGGTCGTAGCCGGTTAAAAAACGATTTAACCGTGGAAACTTAGCTAAAATAGCAGCGCGTTCATTAACTGATATATCTAAAACTGTTTTATATAAACTACCAATTAGTGAGTCTTGATTCGCTATAATTTGTGCTTTGTCGATGTCTATTGGGGAGGTGCACATAGGTGTGCCATCAACTAAATAAGTTGTTAGCCCTAAAACATGATCGCTCGTTTTACCGTAAACTAACGAGCCTTGCCCCGATGCGTCAGTACTTATCATGCCACCAATAGTTGCCCTGTTACTGGTAGATAAATCGGGTGAGAAGAAAAAGCCATAAGGTTTTAAAAAGTCATTAAGTTGATCTTTTATTACGCCGGTTTGAACGCGTACCCAGCCTTCTTCTACATTTATTTCGAGGATTTCGCGCATATAGCGAGACAAATCTACAACAATACCAGGTGTTAACGATTGTCCGTTAGTGCCTGTTCCACCGCCACGAGGACCAAAAGTTAATGATAAAAACGGGTCGCGAGATGCTGTTTGCAATGCGAGCTGAATATCTTTTTCACTTTTTGGAAAAATAACACCTTGCGGTATTTGCTGATACACACTGTTATCGGTTGAAGCGGTAATACGCGTTGCATAACTTGCGTCGGTATCTCCGGTAAAACCTTGGTTTGCAATGGTATTTAGGTAGTTTGCGACAAGTTCTGTCGCGGCATCTTGCTGTGTAATTGTTGCTATCATGACGGCGATATTTTAGGGCATTTGACTAATTATATCATGGTGATGGCGAATAGAAATTGAAGATTTTACAGTTTGTAACACTCTTTTAGTCGATTTTAATGCAGCTTAAATTATACTCAAGTTAACAAGTAATGAGGTGTGTTATATGAAAAAATTACTATTACAGATCAGTGGCGTGTTATTTATTTTGCTAGGATTATTTTTTGCGGTTGTAGCTAGGGCGTGTTGACCTTTGGTTGTTGAATTTGCAGCAGTATGTTTGGTTTTTAGGCAAGGCAGAGCCTATGTAGTGTGGTTGCTCCCCATAAATAGGCGATAACGCAGCATAAATACCAAACATGCGCTGCCCAATGGGTTCTTTCTAGGGACGATTAACTCTTTGTTGCTCGGTTTTTACTTAGCCCACTAGGTTACAAACCTCGCGCCGCGATTAAATCGCCCCTAGATTGAACAAATTTCAATCCACAAAGATCAACACGCCCTTAGCCTTCACTTATATTTTTTATGGCGGGTTTATTGTGTTTTTCGTTTTACTATCCTAAAGCCCGACATTACTTATCATTTTGTCAAAAGGCGTTAACTAAATCATGTGCTTATTTAGATAAAAAATTAGCCCGTTAATTCACTTTTAATTGAGCATAAAAAATGCCAGCAATACATGGCTGGCATTTTTATAGCTTACATACTTGTTACTTTGCTAATTTTTTAGCTAGGTACAACCATGTTTCTATTACTGTATCTGGGTTTAATGAAACAGAATCAATGCCCTGCTCTACTAACCATGCTGCAAAGTCTTCGTGATCTGAAGGACCTTGACCACAAATACCAACGTACTTTCCTTTTTCTTTAGCTGTTTTAATAGCCATAGAAAGTAGCTTTTTAATTGCTGGATTACGCTCATCAAATAAATGTGCAATTAAACCAGAATCACGGTCAAGACCAAGCGTTAGCTGTGTTAAATCGTTAGAGCCGATAGAAAAACCATCAAACATTTCTAAAAATTCATCAGCAAGTAGTGCATTTGAAGGAAGTTCACACATCATGATTACTTTAAGACCATTTTCGCCGCGTTTAAGGCCATGTTCTTCTAGTAATTCAATTACGCGTTTGCCTTCTTCAAGGGTACGTACGAATGGGATCATGATTTCTATGTTAGCCATATCCATGTCATTTCTTACGCGTTTTATAGCTTCACATTCTAGTGCAAAACAATCGCGGAAGTCTTCAGAGATATAACGTGCGGCACCACGAAAACCAATCATTGGGTTTTCTTCTTCTGGCTCGTATTGCTGGCCACCAACTAGGTTTGCGTATTCGTTTGATTTAAAATCAGACATACGAACAATTACACGCTCTGGTGCAAATGCACACCCTAGAGTAGAAATACCTTCAACCAGTTTTGTTATGTAAAACTCTACTGGTGATTCGTAACCGGCAATCATGTCAGTAATTTCTGCTTTTAATGCATCTGTTTGAGCATCAAAATTTAATAACGCTTTAGGATGAACGCCAATCATACGGTTGATAATAAATTCAACTCGCGCAAGGCCAACACCTGCATGCGGTAAGCGTGCAAAGTCAAATGCACGATCGGGGTTACCCACGTTCATCATAACTTTCATTGGAAGTTCTGGCATTTTATCAACGCGTGACGTTAGTATTTCAAAATCTAAAATACCTTCGTAAATAAAGCCGGTATCGCCTTCGGCGCACGATACAGTGACTTCTTGTCCCGCTTTAATTAAATCAGTTGCGTTACCACACCCTACAACTGCTGGAATACCAAGTTCGCGTGCAATTATTGCCGCGTGACACGTACGTCCACCACGATTTGTAACAATCGCTGCAGCACGTTTCATGATTGGTTCCCAATCAGGGTCGGTCATATCGGTTACTAAAATGTCGCCTACTTGTACCTGATCCATTTCTTTAATTGAATCAAGAACACGAACAACACCGCTACCAATTTTATGACCAATTGCACGGCCTTCAACAACAACGTTGCTTGTACCATTTAATTGAAAGCGTTCCATTACGTTAGAGTCTTCGTTTGAGCGAACAGTTTCTGGACGTGCTTGAACTATATATAGTTTGCCGTCGTTACCGTCTTTTGCCCATTCGATGTCCATAGGACGACCGTAATGTTTTTCGATGATTACAGCTTGCTTGGCAAGTTCTTGCACTTCTTCATCTGTAATCGAAAATTTATTTGAAAGCTCAGGGGCAACATCAACGATGTCTACTTGCTTACCGTGTGCTTTATCTTCTGAGTAAATCATTTGAATGGCTTTAGAACCAATGTTACGACGTACTACTGAAGGTTTATTTTTAAGGAGTGTTGGTTTATGAACATAAAACTCATCAGGGTTAACTGCGCCCTGTACAACCATTTCACCTAAGCCGTAGCTTGATGTAATAAATACAACGTCTTCAAAACCAGACTCTGTATCAATGCTAAACATTACGCCAGATGCTGACTTATCTGAACGTACCATGCGCTGAATACCCGCTGATAGGGCCACACCACGGTGATCGTAACCTTGGTGAACTCGATATGAGATTGCACGGTCGTTAAATAATGAAGCAAATACGTGTTTAATAGCGACCATGACTGAATCGATACCAACAACGTTAAGGAAAGTTTCTTGCTGGCCTGCGAATGATGCATCTGGCATATCTTCAGCGGTAGCTGATGAACGTACTGCGAATGATACATCTGCTGCAGTATCGCCATGAAGTTGGCTATATGCGTCGCGAATGGCTTGATCTAGGTTTGGTTGGAATGGTGTGTCGATTATCCATTGGCGGATGTCGGCACCGACTTTAGCGAGTGTATTTACATCATCAACATCGAGTGTATCTAGAATGTTGTGAATTTTTGCTGTGAGTCCTGATTGATCTAAAAACTCATTAAAAGCATCTGCGGTAGTTGCGAAACCACCCGGTACTTGTACACCAGCGTTTGCTAGGTTTGAAATCATTTCGCCAAGTGAAGCGTTTTTACCGCCAACTCGAGGAACATCTTGCATACCAAGCTCTTGATACCAGAGAACGTATTCTTGCACGGATCTTTCTCCAAAAAAAACAAATTGTAGGTCTAACTGTGAGAGTTAAGAAAGAAAACCTTTTATAAAGGTCATCATCATTCTACACTGGCAATAGTCCTCACGTAAACCGTGAGAAACCCATTTTAGGGATTTAAACGCAATAAAAAGGTTAATTATGAGAACTGCTTTTTATATATCAGATGGAACCGCTATTACTTCAGAGGTATTTGGGCATGCGACTTTGTCGTTGTTTCCTATCGATTTTAATCATAAAACAATTCCATTTGTAGAAACTGAAGAGAAAGCGCACGAAATTAAAGCATTAATTAATGCAACCGCTGCAAAAACAGGCGAAAAGCCATTTGTTTTTTTTACTTTTGTTAACCACAATTTAAGTGAAATTATAAAATCGGCTGATGCAGTCACGTATGACTTTTTAACTACATATAGCGAAAAAATAGAAAAAGAACTCAATGTAGCCCCAGTTCCTAAAATGCATCGTACGCATTCTATCCACGAAAAAAGTTATGATTTTAGAATTGATGCGGTTAACTATGCACTTATGAATGATGATGGCGGAAATATTAAAAACTTTTCTGAAGCAGACATCATTTTAATTGGTGTTAGCAGAAGTGGTAAAACACCCACAAGCTTATACTTAGCACTGCAGTACGGCATCAAAGCGGCTAACTACCCTATTACAGAAGAAGATTTAGATAATGAAGGTTTGCCTAAATGTTTAGTCCCTTACAAACATAAGTTATTTGGACTGACGATTGACCCTGAGAGACTTGCGGCTATTAGGCATCGACGTATGGCGAACTCTAAGTATGCTTCAATTAAACAGTGTCGTATTGAGGTTCGCGAAGTGGAAATGTTGTATAAGCGTCATAAAATTGCTTACTTTAATTCTACGCATCATTCTGTTGAAGAAATATCTGCAAAAATATTGATAGAAACAGACTTGGAGCGACGTAAGTACTAACTTACTAATAAAATTAAAAACAAAAAAACCGCAACTAAGCGGTTTTTTTAGTATCAATAAATATTATTTACGTGCGTCTTTTAGTAAATCAGCTACTAAAAAGCCTAACTCTAATACTTGGTCGGCATTAAGGCGTGGATCACACTGCGTTTTGTAACGCTGTGCTAGGTCATCGTCAGATAAACCGTAAGCACCGCCAGTACACTCTGTAACGTGCTGGCCTGTCATTTCTAGGTGAACACCACCTGCGTATGAACCTTCAGCTTTGTGTACAGCGAAGAATTGACTAATCTCGCGCATAATATTGTCGAAGTTACGTGTTTTGTAACCTGATGTCGCTTTTTCAGTGTTACCGTGCATTGGATCTGAGCTCCAAATTACTTTACGGCCTTCTTGTTGAACTCTTCTTACTAGTGCTGGAAGTTTTTCAGGAAGTATATCTGCACCCATACGCGTAATTAGCGTTAAACGACCAGGAATGTTATCTGGGTTTAATGCATCAATTAAACGAATTAGGTCATCTGGGTCCATACCTGGGCCAACTTTAACACCAATTGGGTTTTTAATGCCTTTAAAAAATTCAATATGTGCATGGTCTAGTTGACGAGTACGTTCACCAATCCAAACAAAGTGAGCAGAACAATCGTACCAATCACCAGATAAGTGGTCGCGACGAGTAAGCGCCTCTTCGTAACCAAGTAGTAACGCTTCGTGAGAAGTGTATAAATCGGTTTCTTTTAAGCTTGGCGCAATTGTAGAGTTAATTCCGCACACTTCCATAAACTCTAGTGCGTCTTGAATTTTATCAGCAAGTTGTTGGTATTTTTCTTTAAGTGGATTTGCAGCAACAAAGCCCATGTTCCAACGATTTACCTGGTGAAGATCGGCAAGGCCACCTTGTGCAAAGGCACGTAATAAGTTTAACGTAGCGGCACTATGATGGTATGCAGTCATTAAGCGTTGTGGATCGGGTATACGTGCTTCTTCTGTAAACTCGATATTATTAATAATGTCGCCACGGTAAGATGGTAAAGACACGCCATTAATTGTTTCTAAGTCTGCTGAACGAGGTTTAGCGTATTGACCAGCCATGCGCGCTATTTTAACTACAGGGCATTTACCGCCGTAAGTTAATACAACAGCCATCTGTAAGATTGTTTTGAATGTATCGCGAATGTTAGCGGCATTAAAATCGCTAAATGATTCTGCACAGTCACCACCTTGAAGTAAAAAAGCTCGACCTTCGCACACATCTTCAAGCTGTTTGAATAGGCTTCTTGTTTCTTCAGCAAAAACTAAAGGCGGTGCCGTTTTTAATTGGCTTTCTACTGATTTAAGTATTTCTTGATCCGGGTACTGTGGCTGCTGCAGTATTGGCAGCTCTCTCCAGCTATTTGGGTTCCACGATTGCATAATTTTTCCTCATTCCTACATTACCTGATAAGAAGAAATTAACGTATGCAGGCCCCTATGTTCAAGGACTAAATTCACTATTTTCCAATTATTTAGTTATGAGTTAAGTATAAAAGTAATCTTACTTAACCTAGGTGGTTATATAACATACACTTTAGTTTTATTTCGAAGAAACTAAAGTGTTTAAATACATGCGTTTAGAGCTAACTATTTACAATTTTAACGCATTGAGAATAAATAGTACATAAGGGTATGTTATACGTAATTTAGCTAGGAACACATCATACTTAAATGGCAACTTCTGTAATCTTAACTTTACGCGGATAATTAATTAATAGCTATCAAGTGCTATGTGCAGACCTTAATGTATGATATGAGCATTTGCGGTAATCATTTATCTGCGCTTTAAATCCTAGACGCATAGTCTTGTATAGCACTCGTATGCAGGACTATATTCATAAGTGCCACAACTTAAAGGTGTGGTAGGCCATTAAGTTTTCTCTTCAAAGTGATAGTGTTACTTAACAATTCTCCATGATTAAAGCCCCTCCTGCTAGAAGTATCTTTAAAGAGGAACTGATATCAAAAAGCATTTGTAGTCATTGTAACCTTTAGCCTGATCACCTACTACGTAGATAATCTAGTACTTGGCGTATTAGCCTTTTTATATACGACAAAGTAAATACTCCAATGTCATATGAATTAGTAAGGAGTTTCAATCTTTCTTCATTTATATATTCCCACCTGAAAGAACACATCATACACAACTTAATTATTATGTTACTACAAGCCTCGAGTACTATTTGTTATTTATTTAGACAAAGCAAAGTGCATGTAATAATATAAGACTAGTAAGATGTGTTCTTTGAGGTGTGTAATGGTAACTAAAGTACAAATTAGAAGTCAGTTTGATTTAATGAACGAATTAACTTTGAGGTTGATTGAAGAACTAAAAGAGTGTGAATTCTCCAAAGCGGAATATTATCAATTACCAGATGTAAGTAGTTTCGATGAGAGTAAAGTTCCAGAATCTATACTTGTTTCTAAAATCACTGGAGTACCTGCTCAAAAATCAATCCTAAACTCTTTTTCAGACATGTATAAAAAATCAGGATTAAGCAGTCGTGTTTTAAAAAGGCACCCTGGTTTGCTCGTTATTAAAAATGCAGATAAACAAGCTTTAAATAATCGTATAGCTCAAGTAAATAAAGCTAAAGCTACGTTTAAAGAATGTATTTTAGCTATTGATAGCAACGATGCTCGATTTGAAGCAGTTCACAATGCTATACCAAATTTAATAACGCTTGCTGCGTATCGTAAAATTCATAGTGAAAGCGAATCGCCATTTTCGGTTAGGTTTACTTGGATGCACAAACACGCAACTAAAACGCTGACTAAAAAAATGGCTCTCGAAATGCTCGACAAATCGGCCAGTTATCGAAATCCAAGAATGATAGATCAACAAAAATGGCAATCACTTGTAGCTCAAGAACAATTACGGGTTGCTAGTTTAGGCGAAAAGGAAAAACTTAGAATTCGCCGCCCTACTCGAGTGAGTCCACAGGTAAATGTGAGATATACGGCGCAAAATCGCTATCATGTGAGTGCTGCATTACCCTTTATTCTGATTAATCCAGAACCAGACGTAAAATTAGGTATATTACCTGATTATCAAAAACCCGATACTCACCCTCGTAAGCGCGAGTATGATTTTTTGGTTGATAGGTTATATTTAGAACAGGTTGAGCGGTAGTCATTATGTTAAAAAGGCCACACTATGTGGCCTTTTTAGTTATGCGTACAGTATTTAAAATGACGGTTATTATTTTTCTACTATTTCTTCAATTTTATCTTCATCAATCAGCACGGCATTTTCAACAATGCGTTTACCGCCTTGGATTTCAATGCGTTTATTGTGTTTGTTCAATGTAAGTATTTCATCGCAAAACTGATCAGACGGGTGCATTTCGTATGTGTAATCGATAATGTTACCGGTTTTGTCATCTTTAACGTTTGTAATGCTGTATTCTGATATTGCACCTTTTTCAATCAAATCTTTCATTGTGGTGGTCATATCACGACGAAGTGCTTTTAATTTATTTTCGGTAATATCATCAGTTGAATAAATAGATCCGTATTTTTCCATAATAGAAAGTAATCTAAAATGGTACGTTTTACCTGGTGCTGCATAACGCCAAAGGTGATACAAACGAAGCATCATCCAACGCGATAATCCACGTTTTAATTCTTGTGCGCTATTAAAGTAATACCCTTTGTATTCAAGGTTATCAATCATGTTATGAACAAATGCATTTAAACAGGCGACGCATTTTACATTGCCACCCTGACCTTTTTTGCCACTAAAATGCAGTGACGATAAAAAGTTCATGTTTGACTCGTAAAACGAATCATCTATATCAGAATTTTTAGTATCTGTTGCCGAATATTTAAATGAAAGTTTAGAACCTTGCAATGCTTCAAGTGACTCTTTTATTGCAGGATATGGCATTGACTGCCCTACCGCTTTGAGTTCTTGTGCTAATTCGTTCATAGAAAAAACAACCGCGTATTGAATACCGGATTTAAAATTAATTTTAACTATTTTGCCTTTAGAAGCTAAACGAATAAGTGCTCGCTCTACTTTTTCTTCTCTATCTGATGGCCAAACAAGGTATTCAACATCTTCGCCATCTTTGCGTGTACTTACAACAGCTGGCGTTATTTTTATTTCGCCATCGTACAAAATACCATCTACTTTTTCAGATATTTTACGCGTAATAATTGTTTTTTTAGGCGCTTCTTCAAGTGGCAATTTTTTATAGCCCGAGCGAACAAAGCGTCCCCACAAATCATAGTGATTAAACGTGTTTGAATATGCACGTAATCCATGTGCTGCATTTTCAATAGAAATTCGCACGTCTTTGTTGTCTGTAAATAGTGCTAAACTTTCGTTATCTATTGCACTTTCCACCCCGTGGATTTGGCCCCTAAGTGTATCGGGCAAGTTATCTACCGAGATGTTGACCTTTCGGCTCATTGTTCTTATTTCCATTTTTATTGCGACAGCTAATAACAACACATTAAGCAACAAAAGTTAAATGTTTAAGTTAGTATAAAAGTGATCTGACTTTAAATAAAACGTTTGGATCACTATTATACTAAGTAATGTACATTACTTACGATTTCAGATCATATTTATACTAACTGGACTATCACAAATCTAATTTTTACTAACTCAGCTGTTATTTTGTCCATTACAATGGCTTAATTTTAAAATTAAGCACGACAAATACACCAAAAAATATATTCCCCTGTGGATAAAGCCTTATCGAGTTAGAATAGATCTGATCTGTACCAAGTACAGATCAGATCTATACTAATTAAAAGCGTATTTTTATGTTGCGACTAGTGTATAACTTTATAATTTACTTAGTAAAAAACTGATCTGCAGGGCTCTTTTTGTTCATAACTTCATGCGTAACCTGTGCATAACTCTATATTTAAAATAGACCTTAGTAAAAAGCT
Source organism: Pseudoalteromonas sp. SWYJ118 (assembly GCF_015864505.1). Lineage (NCBI taxonomy): Bacteria > Pseudomonadati > Pseudomonadota > Gammaproteobacteria > Alteromonadales > Pseudoalteromonadaceae > Pseudoalteromonas > Pseudoalteromonas sp. SWYJ118. The sequence goes on from NZ_JADYXC010000003.1 coordinate 223,440, forward strand.
GATCCGCAGGTAGATAAAGATCTGATCTTAACCAAGTATAAACCTGATCTGCTTTTTTAAACATTATTCATATAAATCATAATGTTATGTGCTAATTTTACACCCTTAACCTTTATTACCTTATATATTTAACCACCTTTAAACTTCTTTATTTATACTAAGCAATATTAAAGGTGTAAAAATATTTTTAGATGTCTTGTTTTTAAAATGCATGTCGTCTTAAATAGTTGTTTACAGCTATTTGAATGGACATTATACTAACTGCCTAACTTTGAGGAAGAAAGTATGTCTATCAACAATAACGCATTAAGTACCTATCGGCTTTTGAAAGCCACAGCTGAAGTTGCTGAAAAATCATTAGAAGGACGTATTCAGCACTACCGTGCCCATCTTAAATCAGAAGAAAAAGAATTAAGAACGTATACACAAAAAGCAGCTGCTGATTTATTAGGTTGTAATAATCGTACTTTAAAAAGACGTCATGATAATGGCGACTTCGATGATTTAAACATAAAACGCGGTGCTAACGGTCACTATGCTTACACATTAGTAAATATTTTTGCTATGGCCGATATTATGGACATTAAACCAGATCATCGTACTGGTGATGACAAACTGCAAGTTATTGTAATTAATTCTCTCAAAGGCGGCTGCGGTAAAACTACCAGTATGGTTAATATAGCGGCAGCGCTTGCAACTACAAATATTAAACGTTATCGCATTGGTATTATAGATTTAGACCCACAAGGCTCTTCTTCAAGCTTTTTTCCTTCAAGTGAGCACGACCCGATTACTGTTGGTGATTTAATGCGTGATTGCATAGATTTAGACGAGGGTGAAACATGGCCTGAATTTGTGTCTAACTCATTTTTACCAACGCATATCCCAAATATTCGTGTATTACCATCGGGTATGGATGACTTTTACTTTGAGCACGAAACGGCAACATTGCTCAAAGATACCTCAAATTATGAGCAAACTCGCCATTACCACAAGTTACTTGAGAAAGTAATTGATCCCGTTAAAGACGAGTTTGATATTATCTTAATTGACACAGCACCTACCCTTAACTTCATGTTTTATAATGCATTAATGGCCTCTACGGCGATGCTTATTCCTGTTCATCCGGAAGCTGTAGATTTTGATGCTAATAACAAATATTTAAAACGACTAGGTGAGATTTACCATACAGTTGCAGCACTTGGCCATGAGGGCTGGGACTTTATGCAATTTTTAGTGACCAACTATGTGAAAGGTAATCACTCACAGCGCGATATCGTCAAAGATGTTCGTAGTGCATTTGGTCGCCAAGTAATGAGCTACCCAATCAATCACAGCTCCGCGATTACCGCTAGTTCATCGTCTTTCAACACTATTTTTGATCAAAAAGCATCAGACAGCTTAGCAAGTCGTGAGTCATTAATGCGCGCTCAAGAAAATATTAAAGATGTGGTCGATGAGCTAGAAATGCTTATTCGTTCAAATTGGCAGTCAACTCAATCAACACTCAATACCCCTAAGTAAGGATGTTAAATAAAAATGGCTAAAAAACGTAAAAATGACACCCGCTTAGATCCATTTGCAACTGCTGTAGGCAGCAGTAGTCTTGATGCATTACTAGAACAAGCCAATGCTGGCGATGTAATTAGAATGCCTGCACCGAGTGACCCCGCTCGTCAAATTACGCTTGTTTGTAAAGTGATCGCACATGCTGATATTGAATCTACCACTGGTGTATATGGCAAAAATCGTCGTGTACAGGCACTTCTAAACGAAAAGTCAGTATCAGACATTCTTCCTGCAATTCGTGAGGATGGTCGAAATCAACATCCTGCCCTACTTTGGGATCAAGGTGACAAAAGTTTAGTTCTGGCAGGTTCACGTCGTCGTATGGCCTGTATTTTAGGTAACGCAGATTATTTAGTACTTAGTTCAAGCGATTTTACTGATCAAGATGCAAAAATTTTAGCGGTATCTTCAGATCAATACATTGCTCCTAGTTTATGGGAGCTTGGCCAAGCATACCAACAAACTAAAAATGAGCTTATTGAGCAAGGTAAAAAAGGATCTTACAGAGAGATTGCCGCGGTAGAAGGTGTATCGCATACTGCAATTGCAGATGCAATTAAAGCTTATGAGCAAATTCCTGCTGATGTCATTGCGCTTTACCCTACTGCTAATCACGTAGGTCGCGAAGTCGCTAAAAAGCTTGTTAGCGCAAAGGAGCGAGACGAAGAGGCGTTTAATCAACTTGTTAGTGCCCTTGCTAGTGATGAAGAGTTAAATGCGATTACAAGCGACGACAAGCGTGCAATGGCGATCACTAGATGCCTAACTTCAGAGCCACAAGTAGCTGTTAAGCGCGAAGCTGTACTAGAAAATAACTTCATATCGGTACAACGCAATTTAAAAAGCGGTGATGTCTCTATCAAAATTGATAATAAAGTAATGACAGACAAGCGCTTAGAGCAATTAACTAAGTTATTAAGTGCCTTTAATTAGTTAGTTAAATAATGATCTGTCAGGCATATTTACTTAGTTAAATAGTGATCTGGCAGATTGTTTTGTTAGTAAAAATCTGATCTTTACTAGCCTATTTCCTCTTTAAATAATCATATTCCTTCTTCAAGATCACTTTTTTACTAACTAATATCCTCTTTTTAGCTACATTCCTTCATTTATTATTATTGTTAGTAAAATCGTGATCTGTAATGCCTACTTTTATGTTTCTAACTATATGTAACTTCTACCATTGCAGTTGTTTTAAATATTATTTTGTAAAATTGGATGCTTATTTTTACTTACAAACCGATTTTTTACTAAGTTATCAGCTCCAACCAGTTTATATCTTGTTAATAGTGCTTTAGCTCAGAGCACATAAGGCATATACTGGCAGGATTATTTTTAAAATTTAATGCTTAGAGTGACATGTCTGCTAACTTATCAAAAAATGATTTAATGGCTATTTTTGAAGAAATTAAAAATGAGCAGGCTACCCAGTTTCCTCTGTCTGAACGCTTTATTAAAAAACTTTTCCGTGAAAATGTTTTAGATAAAGGCAAAGAATATTACAAGAAAGGTCAAATCACTTGGCTAGAACACACCCCTAATTTTTCTGTAGTCGACTCTACTGTACAAGTGGATAATGGATCATCGTTTAATCAACGTATTGAGATCAGTAAAGTACCAACTGGTTATTCTGTTGATACGCATTGTACGTGTAATGCAAAAACTAAATGCCGACACTTAGCTGCTATTTTATTTAAGCTCAAAATAGAGCACTCTGGTGAATATGGCGAAGATTACTTTATTAATGACTGGTTTAGCGAATTAAGCGCACTTAAAAGTGGTGATCAAAACACGCCATCGCAAGTATTATTATTTGTATTAGATATTGAAAATAACAAAGTATTCTTAACACCTAAAATAGCGAATGTTGAGACTAAAAAGAATTACACGCTAGGTCGAAACCTGACCGAGCAGCAGTTAAATAGTTTTGTAACGCCGAGTGACTTACTCGAAAGTGATTTTAGATTATTTAGTTGGATACGCTCACAAAATGCAGTGGGAAGTATTGAGCTAAAAGGCCTGTGGGGTTTTAGTGCCTTACAACAGTTGATAGCTACAGAACGCCTGTTTTTCCAGCGTTCTCGAGTGCCAATTAAGGCGCAATCGGGCCAAGCATTAAGTTTTAGTTGGGAGCAAGATAAAGATCTCTCACAATTAGTTATTAAGCTTGAGCAAACACAAAACTGGGCCTTATTAAAAACAACACCACCTACTTATCTCGATTTAGATCATTTAAAAGCGGGCCGTCTTCGCACCCCATTGAGTGCAGATGAAATAGCACATTTACAAACTATGCCTGCTTTGCATGACGCTAACTTTGATAGAATATATAAGCAGCTTGCCGATAACTTTGGTGCAGGTGTAATACCCCACCCTACTAATTTACAGCCAACATTGCCTAAAATCTCTAGTAATGCTGTTTTAAAAGTAACTATGGGCGATCAAGGTTTATCTCTTTCGTTGTTATTTAAGTATAAAAATAAAAACTATTTAGCAGGTGCAGCACCTGCAAGTACGATTAATAGTGCATTTGAAAATACTGTAACTAACGAACTAATTAACTTAGGATTTGAATTTTGTAAAGGGGGTTTACAAAGTGAACTGGTATTTACAAAGCAGTCTTCAATCCATTTGCATTGGCTAATATACGAAGTATTCCCTGGCTTTAAGCAACGTGGTTGGCAAGTAAGTGTAAGTAAAGTAACGAGTCCTAATCCGCAGTGTGAAGTTAGTTTACATGTACACCGCGCAGCAGGGCATCAAATGCACTGCAAAGTATTGCTATGTGATGCTAAAGCATCGCTGTTGTTTACTAATACTGACCCGCTATATCAGTCATTAAATCGCCAAAGTGAACTATTTTACTACTATCCGCTTGGTCGTGAATTTGGGGTTATCAATAAGTCAGCAATTAACTTATTAAATGAATTTAAAGAGCGTTTTGAATTTGTAAAAACACGAGACGAATTTAATATTCCGCTTTCGTATTTACCTGAATTAGTAAAGCACACTGCTATAAACGTAGAGCTTCACGACGACTCATTAGAGCTATACTTACAAGAGCTAAATAGTCCCGATAAAGCAATTACTAAGGTTTCATTACATGGCTTAAATGACTCAGTAACACTTCGTGAGTACCAACAGCAAGGTGTTGACTGGCTTAGCTTTTTAAAACGTCACCAATTAGGTGGTATTTTAGCTGATGACATGGGCCTGGGTAAAACCTTGCAAGTTATTGCATTTTTAGCCAGTACATTTAACCGCCCGCAAGCAGGCCCTACACTTATAGTGTGTCCAACTAGTTTGGTGAGTAACTGGAAAAACGAAATTATTAAGTTTGCTAAAAGCTTAAAAGTCACCACTATTTTTGGTTCAAATCGTAACGATCCTTTACAGCACTTAGCGCAAGCGCAGTGTATACTTACTACATATCCACTTTTAAAGCGTGATATTGCATATTATTCGCCATTATATTTTGAAAATATAATCCTCGACGAAGCACAATACATTAAAAACGATACCGCACAGGTTTCGCGATTAGTTAAACGCTTAAATGCCGACTTTAAACTTTGTTTAAGTGGTACTCCAATCGAGAATAATTTACTTGAGCTTAAATCGTTACTCGATTTTGCTATGCCATCGTTACTTGGGTCTCAAGCTCACTTTAAGCAGCACTTTCAAACGCCTATTGAGCGTGAAGCTGATATGGAGAGAGCTGAGCAGTTAAAAGCGTTAATTATGCCTTTTATAATGCGCCGCACTAAAGCACAAGTAGCGCAAGAGCTGCCTGAAAAAACAGAGCTAACTAAAGAGTTTGAGTTTGAGCCTAAGCAAAAAGAAATGTATCAAGGTATTACACGTTCATTAGAAGAGAAGCTAATAGACTTATTTGCCGAACAAGGCGCACAAAAAAGTAAACTTGCATTTTTAGAGGCACTTTTAAAGTTAAGGCAAATTTGTTGCCACCCTAAATTAATAGATCCAGACACTCAAGCAGGCTCTGCTAAGCTTGAATGGTTAACAACACACTTACCGCTTATGTTAAGTCTCGGTCGTAAAATTATTATATTTAGTCAGTTCACATCGGCACTTGATTTAATAGCCCAACGCCTCGAAGAAATAAACATTAACTTTAGTATGCTTACAGGCCAAACGCGCCACCGCGATAAAGTAATCGACGAGTTTACCAGTGGTAAAACATCAGTGTTTTTAATTAGCTTAAAAGCTGGCGGTACAGGCCTTAACCTTACACAAGCCGATACAGTTATTCACTTTGATCCATGGTGGAACCCTGCTGTAGAAAAACAAGCGACTGATAGAGCTTACCGTATTGGCCAAACTAACCCTGTATTTGTGTATAAGCTCATAATGAGTAATTCAATAGAGCAAAAAGTATTTAAAATGCAACAAGACAAACAGGCCCTTGTAGATGCGTTATTTACTGATAAATCAATGAGCTTTACAAAGTTTGATGAACAACAAATGTTATCGCTAATTAAAAACTAAATTGATTTAAAAAGTTTTGATCTTTTTATGAACTTAATTAAAAAGCGGACGTCTACTATTATGCTTGTTGGTTAATTGCAGTTAGCACAAGCATCATGTTGATTCCCCATTTAGTTACTAATTTTAGTAATGATTAAGCCAGCCCATTTTGAGTTGGCTTTTTTTATGCCTAAAATTTAGCGTTCGGCACTTATTTTAAAAGTTTTTACTTTTTTATGAACTTAATTAAAAAACGGACGTCTACTATTATGCTTGTTGATTAATTGCAGTTAATACAAGTTTTCATGTTGATTCCCCCCATTTAGTTACTAATTTTAGTAATGATTGAGCCAGCCCATTTTGAGTTGGCTTTTTTTATGCCTAAATTTAGCATTCAATTTTATTTTAAAAGTTTTGATCTTTTTATGAACTTAATTCAAAGAGCGGCGTCTACTATTATGCTTGTTGATTAATTGCAGTTAATACAGGTTTTATGTTGATTTCCCCCTATTTGATTACTAATTTTAGTAATGATTAAGCCAGTTCATTTTGAACTGGCTTTTTTTATGCGCATAATTTGATTTGTTTAAATCAACCCGAATAAAAATAAATGATCTTTCGTAAATTAATTTGAATTAATTATTTTGTTTTCCGGTCTACTCTAATGCCTGTTGTTATATAGCCTCACCCAGTAATATTAGTTATTTTGGTGATTATGTATTTAAGTTGCAGCTTACTCGGGCACATGTTGATTTTCCCTTTGATTACTTAATTTAGTAATATTTGACCAGCTTATTTTGAGCTGGTTTTTTTATGTCTGTAATTTCTTTGCTCCCCTACTTCTATTGCGTGTTATTGGTTATGATGGCATGTCTCTAAATTTTATAAGTTTATTTTATGCTCACTCAAGTACTCACTAATATTGATTGGCTAAGCGCCGGTGCTGGTGCTGGTGTTGCGTTAGGCGTTGTATTTTACGGCGTTGTATCAACACAGCTTCGCAAAAAGCTACATCTACAAATAAGCGAACAGCAGCAACAGCTTTCCCTATTACAAAATCAATTTGATAATAAAGAGCTGCAATATAGTGCCTTGCAAGAAGATCACGAACTGCTAGAACATACTCACCAAGAACAGCGCGATGAAGCCCAGCATTTTAAAACGCGTTTTAGCGAACAAGAAAAACAAAGCATTCAATACAATCACTTTTGGCGTAAAGCCGAAGGCGAGCTTGCAGCGCTTCGTGAGCAATATAATCAACGCGATGTTGAATATAATAATATGCGCACTACCCTCGAGCAAAAACAACAAAGCTTTACCGAGCAACTCGCGCAAATTGAGCAAAGTAAAAATATGCTCAAAAAAGAATTTGAAAACCTAGCCAATAAGATTCTAGAAGAAAAATCACAAAGCTTTAAAACCTTAAATCAAGAAAGCATTGAACAATTATTAAAACCGGTTCAAGGCGAGTTAAAAGGCTTTAGAGAAAAAATGGAATCAATACATGTTGAAGACATAAAACAACGAACCGCGCTTAAAACCGAGCTATTGCATTTGCAAGCTAAAAGCCAAGCTATAACAGATCAAGCCGACAAGCTCAGCAACGCGTTACAAGGGCAAAAGAAAACCCAAGGTAATTGGGGCGAACTCATGCTCGAAAACGTCTTAGATAGCGCTGGCTTACGTGCTGGCGTTGATTATAAGCGCGAAGTGTCGTTTAACACTGAAGATGGCCGCTTACGCCCTGATGTAGTTGTTTACTTACCACAAGGCCGCCACTTAGTCATTGATGCTAAAACATCATTAAATGCTTATACACGCTATGTGAACGCTGAAAATGAGCTAGATGCTAATCAAGCAATTAAAGAGCATGTAAACGCCGTTACAGCACGTATTAATGAGCTTGCGAGTAAATCGTACGACCGTTTACCAGGGCTTAATTCGCCTGAAGTTGTGGTTATGTTTGTACCAATAGAATCAGCTTTTGTAGAAGCACTTAAATATCAAAGTGATATTTACCAACAAGCAATCGAAAAAAATATACTGGTAGCTACACCTACTACCCTGCTTACTAGTTTAAATATTGTTAAACAGCTTTGGCGTTTTGAAGAGCAAACCAAATACTCAAAAGAGCTGGCAAATCGGGCTGAGCGTTTTTATAACAAGCTCAATGGTTTTTTATTAAGTATGGAAGGCGTTGGTAAGCAGCTTGATAAAGCGAAAGAAAGTTACGACAAAGCGTTCTCGCAATTATACCGCGGTAAAGGTAATTTAATTAAACAAGCATCAGAGTTTAAAGAGCTTGGTGTATCGGTACAAAAAGAGTTACCTAGTGAGAGCGTTGAACGTGCGCAGCTAGAGCTTGATTAGATTTATTAAGTGTTTTCAATTAAGTATGTTAAATAATGTACGTTAGAAACCAGAGGTGTTTATGAATAATAAGATTATAGGTATTGTTTTAATAGTTATAGGTATCGCTTTAATTATGTGGGGATATGACGTTTATGATGCGGCGGCTTCGCAGTTAAGCCGCGCATTTAGTGGTGATACACCAATAGAAGCATGGGTGGGTATTATTGGCGGTGCCATCTGTGTGTTAATTGGCATTAAAAAGCTTAAGTAACATAAATAAAATACAGCTTACTGGGGCTTGTTGACCTTTCAGGATAAAATGTGTTCAATCTAGGGGCTATTTAATCGCGGCGCGAGGTTTGTAATTTAGTGGGCTCGATAACTGCTCCTGCGTTATTCTAATGGCTTACATCCATGTAATAATAAGTAAAAACCGAGCTACAAAGAGTAAATTGCCCCTAGGCAGAACCCTTAGGGCAGCGCATGTTTGGCATTTATACTACGTTATCGTCTGTTTATGGGGAATAACCACACTACATAGACTCTGCCTTGCCTAAATACCAAACAGTCTGCTGCAAATTCAACCTCAAAAGATAAACAGGCCCTGAATAAGCTGTATTAGTTTATTTGTAATCCATCACTTCTAGTAATTCATTTAATTTACTTTCTGGCAGGCATTCGCCTTTATCCCAATAAGAGTTTAGTAACGCAGTTAAACTGCCAATACGCTGTGACTTTTTCTGCATTTTCTCAATCAAAATGTCAGCTTCTTTTTGTTTTTTTTCTAAACGTTCGATTATTACTGTGTGGTTTAGCTCGCCGTTTTCGTTACGTAATAAAGGTATTTCGTTGAGTGAAAAACCCAAGCTTTGTGAAAATTTAATTAATTGCAGTTTTTCTAAGTTTTGTTGGGTGTACAGCCTATAACCATTAGCACTGCGAGTGGTTGGTGTTAATAACCCTTTGCTTTCGTAAAAACGAATAGTGCTGGCAGGTATGTTGGTAAGTTTTGCAAGTTCGCCTATTTTCATAACTAATAATAACTCCACTTTACATAAACTTAGTAGGTTGACCTTCAAGCTAACTTTAAGGTTATAGTTGTTTTAATGTCAATTTAATTAGCCAATAATTATGCGCAACCCTGTGTTTACCTCCTTTACCTTGCCAAGTGGTTTAGTATTAAAAAATCGTATTGCCAAAGCCGCTATGGAAGAAAACCTAGCACAAGAGGACCAAACACCCTCCCAAGCACTTAAAAACGTTTATAGCGCATGGGCTAAAGGCGGTACAGGGCTAATTATTACTGGCAATGTAATGGTTGATCATTTAGCGATGACAGGCCCTGGTGGCCTTGTGCTTGAGCAAAGTACCGATATTACTGCCTTTGCCGAGCTTGCTCGTTTATCAAAGCAAAATAATTGCAAAGTGGTGATGCAAATTAATCACCCTGGTAGGCAAGTATTTAAAAAAATGGGTGGAAAGGCTCTATCAGCGTCAAGTATTGCACTTAATATGGGTAAGCACTCGCACTTATTTGGCGTACCAAAGGCAATGACGCAAACCGACATTGACGATGTTATTACCCGCTTTACACAAACTGCACTACAAGCCGAAAAAGCCGGTTTTAATGGCGTACAAATACATGCAGCGCATGGCTATTTACTTGCCCAGTTTTTATCGCCACTTACCAATAAGCGCGACGATAAATGGGGGGGAAGTTTACAAAATAGAGCCCGTTTACTTCTCGAAATAACCCGCAGTATTAAAGCGGTTTGTTCCCCGACCTTTTCGGTTTCAGTAAAGTTAAACTCTGCAGATTTTCAACGTGGTGGGTTCGAATCCAGTGACGCGCAAGTTGTAGTGGATTTATTGAATGAACTCAATGTTGATTTTGTAGAGCTTTCGGGTGGTAGCTACGAAGCCCCTGCCATGCAAGGTAAAACAGGTGACGAACGCACACTTGCCCGCGAAGCATACTTTTTAGAGTTTGCAAAAGCGATTAGCCACCGCTCATCAATCCCAATAATGACCACCGGCGGCATTAGTCGCTTATCTATTGCCAACAACGTGATTGAAAGTGGAGTGGCCCTCGTGGGTATTGCCACTGCGCTTGCATACCAACCAAATTTACCAAACAAATGGCAAAATGAGCCACTGCAACTAGCCGTATTACCCAGTGTTACTTGGCAAGATAAAACCCTCGCAGGGCTTGCCACTATGGCACTGGTAAAAAGGCAAATACGACGTATAGGCCAAGGCAAATCTGTAAAAACAAACGCTTCACCAATATTTACTTTAATTAGCGACCAGCTACGCTCGGTTAAATTAACTAAGCGTTACCGCAATCGCTTTGCTAGTGAGATTAACTAAGCTTTGGTATTCACTCTTTTTATGTATTCCGGTTTTGTTTACTAATTTTTACACTTGAATAAATGTAACCATTTTTATGTTGTGTAAATGAGTATTAAGGCGTGCACCAATTTGGAAGTTTGCTTTTTTATCAAGCTATTAAAGTGCACTATTTTGTGCATATTAAAGTACTGTACGAGTAAAGAAAATAATCATTCTAAAATGTTAATTAAAGTGCGCGTTCAGCGTTTGTTAATTTAGCTATCTTATTGAAAGTATTGACATTTATTGCTTTCCTCTCGCTTGAGTTTGGTTGGTATTTATACTAGTTTATAGCGTAGATATTTAACCTTACTCAAGGAGAATAGTTACATGGTATCTCGCAGAAATTTTATTAAAGCAGGCGCTGCTTTAAGTTTAGGCTCTATTTTTAGTGCTTCAGCTTTGGCTGAACAATTAAAAGTAAAAATGTCTAACGGCAGTGTTATGCAAACTAAAGGATCAATAGATAAAAGCGCTGCTCTGCCCACAAACGATGTTACTAACGCTAAGCATTACCGGCCTGAATCCAGAATGGGCTTAGGCGGTCTTGCCGCTGGGAATGGCTTTAATACTATATCAAGCGATGCAGAAATTTTAACAATGCTAAATGCAGCATGGGATTCTGGTATTCGTCATTTTGATACGTCACCTTTTTACGGCTTGAGTTTAAGTGAAAGGCGCTTCGGTGATTTACTTCGAAACAAAAAGCATGAAGATTATGTTTTATCCTCAAAAGTAGGTCGCCTTCTTACCCCTTCAGCAGAGCCTCTAGAAAATAGTTGGCATTGGGCTGATCACTCACCTTTTCATTATAAATATGATTACTCTGCATCAGGTACGCGTCGTTCAATAGAAGACACGTTACATCGTATTGGTGTCGCCTCACTTGATATTGTTTATATTCACGATTTATCACCGCAAAATAGTGATATGGGAGATGATTGGCTTAAGTATTTTGATCAGGCTGCAAAAGGGGCTATTCCTGAGTTAACTAAAATGCGTGATGAAGGAATAATTAAAGGCTGGGGTTTTGGAGTAAATACACCTCATGCTATTTATAAAGCGCTTGATATGTCAGACCCTGATATTTGCTTACTAGCGCTGCAATATTCAATTTTAGATCATAAGCAGGCACTTGATAAAACCTTTCCTATGCTTGATAAACGAGGTGTTTCAGCAGTCATTGGTGCTCCGCTTAATGGTGGTTTTTTAGCCGGTCGTAACCGCTTTAATTATTCACCTAAAATTCCTGGGCCTATGCAGCAAAAGTTTAATGCAATAAGCGACATTGCATCTAAACATGGGATTGATATTAAAACAGCTGCACTGCAATTCGCAGAGGCACCTTCAACGGTATCCTCAATTATTCCTGGCGCACGCACGGCAGAGCAAATTAAAGCTAATGTAGCCTCAATGAAAGTTACCATACCAAGCGAATTTTGGAGTGAATTGAAATCTAAACAGCTTATTGCAGAAAACGCGCCCATACCCACATAACAAAATAGGTGTGCCATTTGCTTGGCACACCTAGTTATAGTCAGTGTGGTTTATTTTTAAGCAACGCTTAGTAGTAAGTACATTGATTGTTGGGCATTTGTATAAGCGCAGCTTGCTGGCGTTTAAAAACGAAGTTTTTAAACTTAGTTATTAGGTAGTCAAAAGCATTATTACGTGCCTATTACATATTACGCGTATCGGTATCATGCTGCGCTTCATCCTAGTGGTGAGAGCGTGTGGAACATATTGAAAGGGCTAAATATATAAAGCAAAAAGTTACTGTAAACCCCCATTACAGTTAGCCGGTAAATAGTACAAATAGTAAATTAGCACTACTTAGTCAATTGAGCAGTGCTAATTGGTTTAATTAAAAGCCACATTTACCGTTATTTATTGCCATTGCGCTTTTGCCAAAACGATCTCAATACTCCACAGCGTTGCTTTTATAAACTTAAAAATATCAAGCACATTGCGATTTATTAACCCATCTTTTGTAAGGTTGGTACTTATCGTACAACACATTAAAAATATACGTGTATATGAGTATAAAAACTAAAAAGCCAGCTTCTAATGCTGTAGCGGCTAGCCATGTAATATTTAAATACCAAGCAAGTATTGGCAGCGTTATTACTAACATACCCAGCTCAAAGCCACATGCATGCGTAATGCGGGTTACTAAACCTCGCTCGATTCGGTTATGCCCAACTATTTTATCAAACACTATGTTGTAAATGTAGTTCCACAACATGGCAAAAATTGATAAACCAATACCTACAATTGCCATTTTTCCTGTTGCAAACCCACCAAAATAAACAGATGCAGGAACAATAATAAATAATGCAATCATCTCAAATATTAGGGCCTGAAAAATACGTTCTGCTGTGTTCATATATAAATAAGTTCTTTAGTGAATGACGAGACGGTTATTTTCATTCATTATTAAGATACATGTTAGTTAGCTAGTATCGGTAAAAGCGATATGTTTAGTATTGAACAACTTCAGGCATTTGTAGCTACCGTTGAGGCTGGATCGTTTTCGGCCGCAGCGCGTAGTTTAAGTAAAGCGCAGTCGGTAGTAAGTCAGCATATTATTAATTTAGAAATAGACTGTAATGCGACATTATTTGAGCGCACAGGGCGCTATCCACAATTAACCGAAGCCGGTAAACAGTTACTACCCCAGGCTAAGGCCGTGCTTAATCAACACCAGCGATTAACAAACTCTGCATTAGCACTAAACGAAAAAACACCAACCGAAATCACTATCGCACTTGACGAAGGGATCCCGTTTAAAACTATCGCGAGTATTATTAGCAAGCTGCAAAGTAAGTATTCTTACGTATCGCTTGAGTTTTTAAGTGCATCCAGCCATGACATAATTGACATGCTAAACAGCGAAAAGCCTATGACGGGTATTATTTTTAGTGAATTAAATATACCGAGTTACTTAGACTATGAATGTATTGGAACGGTAAAATTTGATTTATATGTTGCTAAGTCGCACCCTTTAGCGGGGATCAGATGTGAGAATATGGATGGTCTTCGGCTACATAGACAACTTCTTCTTCGTTCGCGCAATACACAAACAAGCAGCTTTCAGCTAAAAATTAGCCCAGAGATTTGGTATGCCGATAATTACTTTGTATTACTCGAGCTAGCAATACAAGGTAACGGGTGGTGCTTATTACCAAACCATGTAGCTCTAGATGCAGTACAAAGTGGTGAGCTGGTTAAACTTCCTCTTGAGTTTGAAAAAATGGGTTGGTTGGCTAATGTTGATGTATTACAGCATCAGCGGCATAGTAATCAAAAAGCGTTTAAAGCGCTTCGAAGTGTATTACGAGGGCTGTTATAAAATTTCTATTGTGGAATATTATTTCCATAATGATTGGGTTTTTTACCTCTTTTTTAACTGTGTCAATAAAGCCAAAATAGCGTCATTAACACAGCGTATTAAACGACGAGAGGCAAAACACATGAAAGCAATTGGATATCAACAAAACTTACCTGTTTCAAACGAGCTATCACTTCAAGACATCGAACTTGAAATGCCAACAGCACACGGCCACGATATTTTAGTGGAAGTAAAAGCAGTATCTGTTAATCCGGCTGATTTTAAAATTCGTGAATCAATGCCAGCGCCAGAAGGCGAATACAAAGTACTTGGCTTTGATGCTACAGGCGTTGTTAAATCTGTTGGCGAAAATGTGTCTTTATTTAAACCTGGCGACAAAGTTTGGTATGCCGGCGATGTAACGCGTTCAGGTAGTAATGCACAGTTTCAATTAGTTGATGAGCGTATTGTAGGTAAAATGCCAACGACGTTATCTAACTTTGAAGCCGCAGCGCTTCCTCTTACTAGCCTTACCGCATGGGAGTTGTTGTTTGATAGATTAAACGTAGCTGAAAATGATGATTCTAAAAGTATTTTAGTGATTGGTGCTGCCGGCGGTGTAGGCTCAATTATGGTGCAATTGTTAAAGCAGCGCACTAAGCTTAAAATTATTGCTACAGCGTCTCGCGCCGAAACCACGTCGTGGTTAGAGGATTTAGGTGCCGATACTATTATTAATCACCGTAATTTATTAAGTGAAGAGTTTGCAGCTAAAAATTTAGGTGAAGTAGATTATGTCGTTAGTTTAAATAACACTGCTCAACACTTGCCTGAAATAGTTAAAGTGATTAAGCCACAAGGTAAGTTTGCACTGATTGACGACCCTGAAACACTTGATATTGTGCCATTCAAAACCAAATGTGTGTCGGTACATTGGGAGCTTATGTTTACTCGTTCATTATTTAAAACAGACGATATGCAAGAGCAACACGTTATTTTAAATAACGTAGCGACGATGATTGACGAAGGCCTGATTAAAACAACATTTGGTGAGCATTTAGGCACTATTAACGCCGTTAATTTACGTAAAGCGCATCAGCATCTTGAAACGCAAACGGCTAAAGGTAAAGTTGTTTTAGAGGGCTTTTAAATAACCACTTTATAAGTATATTTTGAGTACACAAAAAAGCCCCTAACGGGGCTTTTTTATATCTGCTATTTGTATAACTGTTTGTAATTAGGCATATGTTCAACCCAAAATGGCGGTGTACCAATATACTCTTGCACGGTTTTAATAAACTCACTTACCAATGGGGTTTGTTTACGATGAGGGTAAAGCGCGTAAATACCTGTGCCCATAGTTGATAGTTTATAATTAGTTAAAAGCGGCACAAGGCCCATTTTATCAATAGGTTCTTCTAGATTAAATAAATCGAGCATTACATACCCAAGCCCTGCTTTTACTGCATCGACCATAGCGCGTACATCACTCACTTTGTAATTGCCTTTCATTTTATGTATTTTTTGCTCATCACCATGAGGCTCAGTGCTTAACTTAACTTGGTCGAGACTTACATCGCCATTGCCATAAATAATAGCGGGTAAAGCTAATAAATCTTCTGGCGTGCTTGGCATTCCGTGCTTTTTTATAAAATCATGTGATGCAACAAGCGCAAAGTGCATATTAGCAATTTTTCTAGCCATTAAATTAGAGTCGTTTAGTTTGCCTATTCTAAAGGCTAAATCGTAATGATCGGCAATAATATCGTTACGCTTATCGTCAAGCATCAAGGTTATTTTTACCTCAGGATACTTTTGCATAAATATATTAATAGCGGGCTGAATATACTGCTGACCAAAAAACATACCGGAGGTAATGCGCAAAATACCTTTTGGCTTTGCCTGATACGAGTCGGCTATGCTATGGATATCAGAAAGTGTATCGATAAGAATATGCGCTTGCGTTAAAATTTCCTCTCCTGCTGAGGTGAGCGAAAACGAGCGCGTAGAACGATTTAACAATTGCACACCTAAACTGGTTTCGAGTTTTTTAATTTGTTTAGACAGCGACGAATTATCCATATCATGCAGTGCTGCGGCTTTGGCAAATGAGCCTTTTTGCACTACATCTACAAATAACGTTAATTGATTAGTTATCGACATATCACTCTCCTAAATCCCAGTAAGGTGTATCGCCATAATAGCCACTTGCAAAATCAACAAACGCACGTACTTTACTGGGTAAAAACTGTCTGTTTGCATACACCATGTAAAGCCCCATTGGCTCGGGTTCATAGTCTTTTAAAATGCGCACTACTTTACCTTGAGCCAGTGCTTCCCCTGCTATAAATGTTGGCTGCATAGCAATACCACCACCCGCAATGGCTGTATTTAGTAGCAAATCACCATTGTTAGCCACAAAGTTACTTTCAAGCTTTAGCTCGCTTTTTAGCTCATTAACCCCAAATAATCGCTTTGTGGGCTCGCTGTGGGAATAGCGTAAATAATTATGTGACTGTAAATCTAAAAGCGTTTGTGGCGTGCCATGGCGTTTTAAATAGTCGGGTGACGCAAACACCGCTAGGTGTATAGGTGCAATTTTTTTAGCTATCAACGTTGAGTTTTTTAATACGCCAATGCGCAGAGCAATATCAATACCCTGCTCTACTATGTCTACATATTGGTCGGTGAGCCGTAAATCTAACTTTAAATTTGGATACTGCTTTTGAAAATCAACTAGCAAGCCTGCTAAATGCTTTGTACCAAACGACATAGGCGCACTAATACTAAGCACACCCGATACATTTTCGCTTAAGTTATTGAGGGAGTTTTCCATGTCTTCAATATCAATAACCACCTGCTGACAACGCTGATAATACTGATTTCCAGCCTCTGTAACACTTACTTTTCGCGTTGTACGGTGTAATAAACGTGTGCGTAGATTATCTTCCAGCGCAGAAATATATTTGCTGACTAACTGCGGCGAAATATCGAGTTTATCGGCCGCTTTTGAAAATGATCCTTCTTGCACAACGGCTAAAAAGGTCTTCATGGTGGTGAGCTTATCCATTTTTTAACAATGCCTTGTTGATAATGTATAAATAAGTATCATATTTATCGTCAAATTAGAAACTTATATAGTGTTTATAACACGTTTATTTGTTTAAGGTTTTAGTATGACTCAGCCAGCTTTATTTATATCTCACGGCTCGCCAATGATGGCTGTTCAGCAATCGGCTACGTCAGATTTTCTTGCATCATTAGGTCAAACGCTTAGTAAACCACGTGCTATTGTGGTTTTTTCTGCCCACTTTGATGAAGCGCACGATATAGTTATTACATCAGGAGATACGCCGCATACTATTCACGACTTTTATAACTTCCCCAAGCCCCTATATGAAATTCAATACCCAGCACCAGGAGACCCTAAGCTTGCTAATACTATTAGTGAGCACTTTTACAAAGCGGGTATTAAAACGGTGCAAAGTGCAGATCAAGGGTGGGATCATGGTGTGTGGATCCCGCTGCGCTTAATGTACCCAGCAGCTAATATTCCCATTGTTCAGGTGTCTATTAACACGCGTTTAGGCGCTCAGGCGATGTATAAATACGGACAGTTACTTGCACCACTGCGCAGCGATAACGTATTAATTATTGGCTCAGGCGGTATTAGTCACAATCTACGTGAAATATTTAAAAGCCCTGCTACACCTAATCGTGTTCAAATGGTTAATGAGTTTACTTATTGGGTTGAGCAAAAATTAATAGCGCAAAACACCCAGGCGTTACTTAGCTATTTAAATGAAGCACCCCATGCTTTATTTAATCACCCTACCCAGGAGCACTTTTTACCTCTTTTTGCAGCGCTTGGAAGTAGTGACGGTAAAGCCAAAAAAATACATGAAGATATAGAAATGGATATTTTAGCACTCGATGCTTATAAGTTTTATTAATTTGAGCGTTCGTTCAAATTAAGTTAAGCTGTAAGCAAGTACTCTAAAACCAACTTCATTTATTTTATTGCGGAGCAAACATGGCAACTACACTTGCATTTGACGTATACGGTACGCTAATAAACACTCACGGCGTACTGTCCTTACTCGACGACATGATTGGCGATAACGCCCAAGCATTTTCAAATACATGGCGCGAAAAGCAATTAGAGTATTCATTTAGACGTGGATTAATGCAAAATTATATTCCTTTCTCGCTATGTACAAAACACGCACTCGATTACGCCTGCTTAGCGCACAAAACCGAGCTAAGTGAAGATCAAAAGGGGCAACTGCTAGAGCTTTATAAAACGCTTCCTGCGTTCGATGATGTAAAAGCAGGCCTTGAGCAATTAAAAGCGAAAGATTACCGTTTGTTTGCATTTTCAAACGGCGCTGCCGACGCAGTTCATACCTTATTAGAAACCGCTGGCATTAGTGAGCTTTTTGAAGGGGTAGTAAGTGCCGACGACGTTAAAACCTTTAAACCAAACCCAGGGGTTTATAGCCACTTTTTACGCGAAACCAATTCAACAGGCGCAAACACGTGGCTTGTATCAAGTAACCCGTTTGATGTAACCGGTGCCATATCGCACGGTATGCGAGCGGCGTGGATTCAACGATCTAAAGATTCAATTTTTGATCCGTGGGAAATACAGCCAAATACTATTGCAACCGATTTACTCGATTTAAAAGCAAAATTAGAAAGCGTTAACTAATTTTCTATTCCCCCTTTTGCTTATGGTATTAAGTGCCGTGGGTGTAAAGGGGGTTTACGTTTTAACTATTTACTCCCGCCTTTATTAGCTCAATCACTGTATTCATACGTTTTGCCAACGGCCTATTTCGGTGATGGCACACATAAATAGATTCACTAACCGGACATTTTAAATGATGTGTTTTTATAAGTAGTGGTTTATTGAATGCGCCAACAGCATGAGCAGGTAATACCGTAAAACTCAGCCCTAAGCTTACAGGTTCTAGTATCAAACTAATTTGGTTAGAAAATCCCGTACGTCTTATTTGGTCAATATGCTCAAACTCACTGTAGTTTTCGCTTAGTAGTAGCTGCGCATGATGGCTTGCATCGGGGTGAGCAATAAACCCTAGCTCACACAGGGTTTGCCAATTAGGCATGTTTATACCTGCAGGCGTTACAAGTAGTAGTGGCTCTTGGCTTATTTTATGGCTGGTTAGTTCGCTAAATGTTGGAGCTTGAGTTAAAAACCCAATGTCGGCACTGTGGTTTGCTACAGCTTGTTCAACACTTACATTGGGCGCAAAGCGGTAATCAATAATTAGTTCTTTATGCTCAGATTGCAGTGCTAATAATTGATTATAAAACTTTAAACCACAACTGCCCGGAGATTGAATCTTTACCGCTCCGCTGTACGGCGAATCATCTTTTAATTGTTGTTCTAAAAATTGCCAATCTTTAAGAAGTAGGCTGCCCTGCTGATATAAGTTTTGGCCCTGAGGAGTAAGAGAAAACTGCTTACCATGGCGCTCAAGTAAAGCGCAGTTAACTTGCTGCTCTAGCTTTTTAATATGCTGACTTACGCCAGACTGGGTCATATAAAGGCGCTCAGCTGTTTGGGTAAAGTGATTTACTTCAACCAAAGTGCAAAAGGTGTTTAGCCATGTTGGATTTATCATTACAAAATGTACTCAAAATGATGATTAATGATAATTTTACTTAATATGTAGCGGTTCGTAAACTAACTCCATCAACTAGTCGTAAGACAAAATAAGTCACACGTTAAAGAGGAAGCATTATGAGTCATACATATCCACGTAGTTTTTCGCACATTGGTATTTCAGTACCCGACGTTGAAAAAGCCGTTGAGTTTTATACAAAGGTTATGGGTTGGTACACTATTATGGAACCTACTTTGATAACCGAAGATAAAAGCCCAATTGGTGAAATGTGTACAGAAGTGTTTGGTGAAAAATGGGAAAAATTCAAAATAGCACACCTATCTACAGGCGATCGTATTGGTGTCGAAATTTTTGAATTTAAAAACCAAGAAAACCCTAAAGACAACTTTGAATACTGGAAAACTGGTATTTTCCATTTTTGCGTTCAAGACCCTGATGTAGAAGGTTTAGCCGAGCGTATTGTGGAAGCTGGCGGTAAAAAACGTATGGAAGCCCCACGTTATTACTACCCAGGTGAAAAACCATACCGCATGATCTACATGGAAGACCCGTTTGGTAACATACTTGAGATTTACAGCCACAGCTACGAGCTAATTTACAGCGCAGGCGCTTACTAAATAGCACTTAGCTAAAAACAAAGACCGCAGTATTTATTACTGCGGTCTTTTTGTTTCAGTTATAGAGTTTTTAAATACACTTCACCGTCTTCTTATTCTCTATAACTTGTTTTTGCTTAGCTTGTGCAGCATGTTTTGCCCTGAGTTGAAAATATTATCAACCTCCAGAAAAACACTACCAATCGAACTGTGTCCTAGTGAATTTATGAACGACATAATGTATTTGTTAGGAACTTTTGCTCTTATCCACAAACAGGCTACATGTCAGTACCGCTGAGATTAAAAAACAAAACATTACGCTTAATGTAAATAATATAAAGTTTTCATTTTTTGATATAGCTGCTCCTTTAAGGAGTATTTCACCGCTATTAAGTGCATCTACTCCTACATAGATCATCAACGGAATTACAAAAAATGCATTGCTGAGCTTAATAAGTAAGTCCTTTGATGAAAGACTTACTAATTGAGAAGCATTATGCTCTTCCTCGTCTCTATTTAATAGTTCGGCTTTTAATAGCTCAAAGCGTTCAGGGTACAAAGCCCTATCAATAGACGTGATAGCTTCTTGCAATTCAGTAATAGAATATTCTGAATAATTTGGTTCCATCTATTAAACCTTCTCCAGTGCCTAACGCTTACATAAGCGGAAAAATATAGTTGACCAAAATGGTTTTAGGAACAAAAAACAGCCAGCTATAATTTTTTCATTTGATATTTACGTTAGGTTTTTTAGTTAACTGTATATAAAACAAGTATATATAGCTAATGGGCCAAAGTAAGAATATGGAAGCTACTAGTTTAAAGTGTCCATTTTTATATGAATGTGCTTGTGCTGAAAACCAACTTAATAAAGCTCCAATTACACATAAAATCTTAAGAATGTTACCAAACCAGTGTTCATTAAGGAAACTCATAAAACTGGTGTTTTGACTTGCAAATATAAATAACAAAAGAGCTGAGGTACCAAATAAGAGACAGCTTCTTGATTCTGAACATTTTAGTAAGAATAGGCTAAAACCATCTTCCATGTTTTCACTAAAAAGTGGATGCTTCATAGAACTCCATTTAACATCTAACAATTTTATAGGCCGCGAATCGAGCATACTTCTGCCGATGTCACGCTCATGTTTCTACTTTATACAGTTTTAACAAATTACCTAAGGCATTGCTATCAAAAGCTATTTAATATTTACAAGCAAAGTTAAGGCATATAAATGCGCGTTTCGCTCATTTCCTTGATTATGTAAGTAAGCAGCAGTTTGGCTGGCTTAATAGGTATTACAAGTATATGATATTGATAATTATTTGTATTAACGGGTTTTGAAAGGTGTGTATGAAAAAGTCTATGTTAACTCTGGCGTTAGTTACGGGTTTGAGTGGTTGTAGTACAACCACTGTGCCGCCTGATAAAAGCTCATCGCTTTATTACTCAGCGCTTTATAATGCACAAGCAAAGCCTGTTAGCTCTGTATTATTAGAGCCTTCGCTATTAAATGCCGATGTGGTTTTAGTGGGTGAATGGCATACACATCCGGGCGTACATTTATTTCAGGCGGAGTTATTTGAGCAATTAAGTGTAGGTAATAAACGCACTGCCCTGTCGCTTGAACAATTTAGCCGCGCAGATCAGCTTACTTTAAACCAGTTCGTTAAGGGTGAAATTGGTGAGCAGTACTTAATTGATAACACCCAAGCATGGCCTAATTACAAAAGCGATTATCGGGCGCTGGTAGAGCTGGCAAAAACGAACAATAGCGATGTAATCGCTGCAAATGCGCCTAAAAATATTGTTACGTGTGTTGGCAGGCAAGGCATAAGTTACCTAAATAAACTTGATGAAACACAGCAGAGCTATATTGCGAGCACTATTGATACGTCCCCCAGTGAATATAAACAACGTTTTATGACCTCAATGCACCACGGCTCGCCCAGTCAAAACGAAAACTATTTTTCAGCACAAGTTACATGGGATGAAACCATGGGGGAGTCTATTGTTAACTATATAACAGCACATAAAAATACGCAGGTAATGCATATTGCGGGCGATTTTCATGTGAAAAATGGCGAAGGTATAGCGCGTGTTATTAAACGTTTAGCGCCAGAGTTAAATGTTGTCTGGATATCGCCGGTAACAAATGTACAAGCTAATCAAACAGGATATCAGTTGCAGGTTAACCCTTTGCCACCCCGTTACATACAAAAAGAACATCAACAAGCGGCTTTTAAAGCGTTAGGCAAGCGAGGCGAGCAAACAGCTTGCTTATAAAATAACGACATAGTTAGTAAACCTCTTAACCAGAGCTCAGGTTAACTATGTCGTCATGTATTTAGTTTAGTTACTTCGAGCTTGGTTAGTTAACGTAACCAGCGCTTTGCGAACCTCTATCGGGCTGTTGCACTGGGTTTTAAAGTTAATAAAGTAGTTACGCTTTTGGCTTTGTATATAAAAGCCAGTGGGTAGTAGGCCGCTCATTATTGGGGTGTTATCGGCTACGTTATAGTGCTGCATTAATATGAGTGACATAGCATCTTGATGGTCGTCGTTCATATGGCTTATCATGCTTTGCTGCTGGCTTTCGTCCCAGTTTTTTACTTCGTCTTGCCATTCATTTTGTTCAAGCCAAAATATTTTTCCAAAGCCACCAATGTAACGCACACGTATTACGTCTAATTGCCATAACTGAAAGTCGTGCGCGTTGCGATAGCTAGCGGCTTCGGGGTATAAGGCAATATAATTGTTGAGTAAAGTGTCTGCTTGCTCGCTTGGCACAACAGAGCCATCGCCAACGAGTGTTACTCGCCCGTGCTCGTTTTGGTCGCCGTAGTCGGCGGCATCAAATATAGTAAGGCTCATACGAGAGTCGTGCTTTAGATTTTTAGTGTGCTGGGCTATATCGCTAATAAAAAAGTAAACACGGCCTTGTTCGTCGCACATATAAGGGGTTACCGAGCCAAACGGGTAGCCGCGTAAATTGTTAGAAATAGTCGACATGACACCGGCATTGGTTTTGTAAACCAAGGTGCGTGCATCGTTTAATGCTTGCTCTCTCATAAAAACTCCTGACGTTGGGAAAAAACCATGGGTGCATCGTTATAAGGATGAGGATTTACGTGCAGTTTCATGGCGTACATTTGTTGTAAGTTTTGTTCTGTTAATACGGTGTTTATAGGCCCACTTTGCAACACTTTTTTGTTGTGCAGTAAAATAGCATCGGTTGCATAAAGGCTGGCTAAATTTAGATCGTGTATTGCAATAATGGCGCTGTTGCCCTGCTCTACAAAGGTTTTAACGCAGCTGAGCAGTGCATGTTGGTGGCGCATATCAAGTGCTGATGTAGGCTCGTCGAGCAGCATTAGTTTTGGCTCTGCCGATTGTGTAAAGGCATTAAGCTGCGCTAAAGTACGCGCCATATGAACACGTTGTTGCTCTCCGCCCGAAAGCGCACTTACGCGGCGAGTTAAATACTGGTTTAAATCCATAATAGCGGCGTATTTATGTACTTTTTCGCTTTGCATTTTTAATGACTCTACATACGGATAGCGACCCATTGCAATAAGCTCAAATACATTAAAATCAAACCCTACGTGGTTAGCTTGCATCATGACTGCGCGCTGTGTTGCAAGGCGTCTTTTAGCGTGAGAGGCCAGCGGCTTAGCATTAAAAAGTACACTGCCTGTAAAGGAGTGCATACCTGCTAAGGTATGCAGCAAGGTAGATTTACCTGCGCCATTTTCACCAAGTAGTGCTACAAGTTGCCCTTGTTTAGCGCTGCCATCAATAGCGTTTAAAACGCTATGATTATCAAAGCCAACGCTTAAATTATTAAACGTGATCATGACCAACCTCGCTTATTTTTAACGATTAAGTAAATAAACAATGGCGCGCCCAATAGCGCGGTAATAATGCCAATGGGTAGCTCTGCTGGCATTATTACAATGCGTGCTAGCCAGTCTGAAAGTAGCAATACCACTATGCCAATTAGCATACAAAGCGGCAGCATATTACGTAAATGCGGCCCCACCATTAAGCGAGCAATATGCGGGACTACCAAGCCAACAAACCCTATTAAACCGGTAAGCGCTACAACCGCACCTACTCCTAATGCAACGAGTATAATTACATATAATTTAAGTTTATTAGTGTCTACTCCTAGGTACTGAGCTTGTGACTCGCCAATCAGGAGTAAGTTCATTGGTTCTTTTAATTGCCAAAGGCCAATAAGGCTAATAAGCAGTAACGGCGCCGCTTGAATAATCGTACTCCAGCTTGCCCCACCTAATGAGCCCATGGTCCAATAATTTATTAATCGCAATGCACTGTCGTCGGCAAAAAAGCTCAATAGCCCAATAATCGCAAATGCTAATGCGTTAATAGCAACCCCGACTAATATAAGTGTGGTGATATTAATTTGCCCTTGCTGCTTGGCAATAAAATATACCAGCGAGGTAACGCCAAGCGCTCCTAAAAACGAGGCATAAGGTAAGTACAGCTGAGCGTTAAAATTAAACTGCGCGCTAAGTGCTATAAAGGCCACAGCAACCATAGCCGCACCGGCACTAATGCCAATAATAGATGGGTCGGCCAATGGGTTGCGGCATAGTGCTTGAGTTGCCGCCCCTGTTTGGGCAAGTATCAGCCCTACTAATACAGCAAGTACAAAACGTGGTAAGCGTATTTGCATTACTACATTAATTTGCAGGGCATCAAACTGGTTAAAATACTCGGGCGCAAGCCAAGCAATGGCTAAACGCCAATCCCATCCGGCAGGGCCGTACCCTATGCTTAGTAACGCCAAAGCAAAAATACACACAGAGGCTAATAGCATCCATTTATGGGTTGGGCTAAGTGTTATGGGCGTAAAGCGGCTCAATGTTAGGGTGTTCATAATTGGGTTTTATATTCGTTAAGCTCATTAATTGCTGTGGCAATACGCGGCGACATGCCAAGCGAAAGTAAGCTATCCATTACAAGTAAGTTACAGCTTTGCGCGGCTTTTAATAAGCGTAGCGGAGCTTGCTTACAAAAGGCTTGTTTACCACCAAGGCTTTGTACAACATGCTTTGGCGCAACTAAAAATTCGGGCTGATTTACAGCAAGTACTTCACTGTTAATTGCTTTAAAGCCTGAATGCGTAGCGGCTATATTAGTAATGCCCGCATAGCTAAATAATAAATTAGGGACGGTTTCTTGCCCTGCCGCAACAAGCCCGCGCTCATTAGCTGAGAGTAAAAATAGCGCACTGTGTGTTTGCGTTTTTGCTTTTACAGGTAATGAGTTTGTAATGTGCGTAATAAGTGATTGCGCTTTTTGCTTAGCGTTTAAATCGGTACCAAGGCGTTTAATTAGCGCAAGTAGCTCATTAACAGAAGTAGGCTTTTTATAATGAATTAGCTTAACCCCTGTTGCCTCAATTTGTTTAAGCGCTTGGCTTCGCCCTGCTCCTTCAAGTGCTAATAAGGTGGTTGGGCGCATAGAAAGTACGCCTTCTGCTACTAAATCGCGGTAATAACCCACCTGCGGTAATTGCGTAGCTTGTTGCGGGTACATGCTCGATTGATCAACCGCTACAAGGGTACTTTGTTTGCCTAGCGCATAAATTATTTCTGTAAGGGTGCCGCCAGCACTAATAACGCGCTCTTGTGCAAGTGCAGGTTGAGCGACTAAAGCAAACAATATAAATAGGTATTTCATTACACACTCCGGTTTTATTTTTCGGCTATTATAACCAGTTAAATCTAAATGAAAATGATTATCATAATTAATTGATCTTAATTTGACTTAGTTGTAACATCCTCGCCATAAATAATAACTATTATCATTTGGAGTTAAAATGAATCCCTCTGCATTTAAATTTACTGCTATAGCAACCTTACTACTTGGCTCGGGCACTGCATTTGCCGAAAACATAATTGACGATCATATTGTTGTGAGTGGCTCGCGCTTTGAACAAAAGCTTAAAGATGTAACAGGCTCAGTTACTGTTATTACCGAGCAAGACATAGAGCGCCAGCTAGCTGTAGATTTACAAACCATGTTTAAATACGACCCAAGTATTGCAACCACTGGTAGTGGTGCAGGCGCGCAAACACTCACCGTACGTGGTGTTGGTGGTAACCGTGTTGTATTTATAAAAGATGGCCGACGTACCAACGATGGTTATGCAGGCGGAGGGGGTTATTTAGTTGGCCGTAATTACTTTGATGTAGCAGGCGTAAAACAAGTAGAAGTAGCCAAAGGTGCTGCATCGTCTTTATATGGCTCTGACGCACTCGGCGGCATTGTGGTTATAACCACTAAAGATCCAAGCGATTACTTAAAAGATAACAGCAGCTTTGTAAAAATGGCGCTGGGGTATCAAGGTCAAAGTAATCAAGTTGCCGCCGATATTACCGCTGCAAAAGACTTAGGTGACTTTGCTGTAAGCGCGGTTTATAGCCACCGCGACAGCGAGGAAGTACAAAACTATGACGAAAACTTACCCGGCTACGATGCAAAGTCGGATGCTTTATTAGTTAAATTTGAGCAACAGCTTGATGAAAAACGCACACTTAAATATACCCTCGATTACTTTAACCAAACAATTGAGCAAGTAATTACTCCTGCCGTTCAAGAAACCGAAGAAGACGACACTAGTTGGTCATTGGCGCTAGATTATCATTCAGAGGTAGCAACAGCCGCGTTCGATAAATGGTATGGGCAAGTGTCTTACAGTAGTTACGAGCAGCAAAGCGATCAAATTAGTGGCGCAAGCACCTACACCGATTATAACGACTATCGCTTTGAGCAAAATATTTTAGGTTTAAAAGCAGTATTTAATAAAGGACTTAAAGGAGAAACGACCGATCACGAAGTGGTATACGGGATTGATATCGATTTATACGACACCACTCGCCCACGTTTAAAAACGCGTATTTTAGCTGATGGCACGGTTGATTTTACAGACCAAAAACAAAAAGCGTTTCCGGGTGCCGATACCTCTTTAATTGGCGCTTATGTACAAGACAGTATTTCGTTTAATAACAGTGCGTGGTCGGTTATTGCAGGCGTGCGATATGATTACTACACCTTAGAGGCTAAAAATGATGAACTATATGCCGATGCGCAGCTTGATGATATTACCGAATCTGCTTTTTCGCCTAAGCTAGGTGTTATATATCAAGTGGATGATAACTTGTCGTGGTATGGGCAATACGTACGAGGTTTTAAAATACCACCACACGACCAAGCTTATCAAAGCCACGGTGTAGAGCCGTTTTATCAAATATTACCGAACGCCGATTTAGACCCAGAAAGCAGCGACTCATTTGAGCTTGGGCTTAGGTACGCAAGCAGCGATATTAGCGTAAATGTAAGTGCTTTTTATGCAGCATTCGATGACTTTATTGAAACTGCAGTGGTGGGTGTTGAGCCAACGTATATTCCTGGCGTAAACAAAACGCTGTATCAGTATCAAAATATTAGCGAAACACAAATAAGCGGTGTAGAAGCAGGGATTGCCGTGTATGTTGCTGAAAATATTCTGCTTGAGGCAAACGTGGCCTACGTTGATGGTGAAAACAAAGAAACCGATCAGCCACTTACCAGCATTAGCCCGTTAAACGGCTCAGTATTGTTAAGTACAGAACTCGGTAATATTAACTGGACCGCTGCATGGCGTTTAGCTAAATCGCAATCTGATGTAGTACTTGATGCAAACGGCGATAAAACCACACAAGGGCATGGCTACGGCATTGTTGATTTATATGCAAACTACGAGTGGCAAGCATGGCAGCTTAATGTAGGCGTACTTAACTTACTCGATAAAGAATATGTGCCTTTTGAGCTAATTGCAGGCCAGTCGCAAAGTGCTGATTTTAGCCAATACAGCCAACCTGGGCGTAACTTTTCAGCAAGAGTAAGCTACCAGTTTTAATTAGGGCTAAACAAATGGCAACAAACGCTGCATGGGAATGCAGCGTTTACTTGTCACATATTTACTCAAGTTAAATTACTTAATGGCAAGTATGTTTAAGCAAATTTGTACACACTTAATGCGAAGTAACACTTTATAAAACCAGTGCTTTTAAAGCTAAAAAGCGCTGGCTATTTATAAATTAATTAACCGATAAATCTTTTGTTTCTAGATAGCTTGGTACGCTTTTAAAACATGCCTCTAGCTTACTTTTAAGCGCTGTATTAATTGTAGTATTACACTTTAACTCCCCATTATATTCACCTTTAGTCAGTGGCACTAAGCTTAACGAGTCATAACTTGGTTTACTTTGTATTTTATGAATTACCAAGCCTTGTTGCTGCGTTAGTTTTACTAATGAAAATGCATTTTTGTGTTTTATTAGTCGTGATTTTTCAACATATAACGGGTTTTAAAAAGTTAGTTTGGTAGTAAAACTGCTTTGGCATTAGCGTATTTACCAAATTTTTTGATTGATGACTTAGCGCTTACAAAAATAACTGTAAAGGGGGTTAACAGTCACTATAGCAAAGGCATAGTAATGATTTACAAGCCATCAAAAGCAGATGGCTGGCTTAATAAACTCTCTGTAAAGTATTTATCAATTTAAAGTAATACAGTGTATTACTTAACTAAGCTGCGCTTAGCTAATATCGGCCACTACGCATCGGTTACGACCATGCTCTTTAGCATGGTATAGCGCCTTATCGGCACATTTATATACTTGGGCAATATCAGTACTATGCTCAGGCCAGGTCGCAATACCTATAGAAATAGTGATTTTTCCTATGGTGTTTATTTCTGTCGATTCTACTGTTTTACGTAAACGCTCTGCTATTTTATAGGCACTTTGGCTGTTTTCATTTGGTAGTACAAGAACAAATTCTTCACCGCCGATTCTTGATACTATGTCGTCTCTTCTTGATAGTTTTTTAATTATATTTGTTAGCGAAACTAAAGTTTCGTCGCCTTTATCATGTCCAAAAGTATCGTTAACACGTTTAAAAAAGTCGATATCAATTTCTAATATAGCGAATGGGGTTTGCTTTAGCATAAGCTGGTTAAGTAGGCCGTTTAAGCTTCTTCTGTTATGCGTATCTGTTAAGGGATCTGTTTGTGAGTCATGGCGTAGCACACCTATTTGTGCTTGTAATAAAGTAACCTCTCTTAACATCGCTAACTTCAGTTCTTGACTTTCAAAATACCACGACTTCACGCTTTTAAGTTTTTCTAAGCTTTTTGGATCATCGAGTGTATTTGCGTTATCGGCTAATCGCTTTAGCGGCCTTGCTATAAAGTGTGCGAATAAACCAATAAAAATAAATGTGACTAATGCCATAGGTATTGTTTGTTTAATGACTTCAATAGTTAATGTATCTAGCGAAGAGAGCGTTGATTCTAATGGTCTTTGCGCCACTATTCCCCATTTAGATAAAGTAATGGGTGCGTAGCCTGCGAGCATCGGCTTATTTAAGCTATTAATAACCGTTGAAGTGCCTATTTCGCCATCTATAACAGCGTCAATCACAGCATTGTTAGCAATAACGTTGCCGATTCTGGCAGGTTCTGGGTGATATAAAATGCGCTTATTTGAGCTAACAACATAAAGGTACGAACCACCTTTGTAGTAATGTTGTTCTAAAAGCTCATTTAAAATATTTTTCTCTTTTAAATAAAGAGAGCCCCCAATATAACCTAAATACTTACCTTCAGAATCAAATAGCGGGTGCGAAATAAAAACAATTAAATTATCAGCTGCCGATAAATAAGGCTCACTAATTAATGGGCGTTTTTCTTTTAGTGCTTCTATTGCTCCTGGAGACTGTATTTGTTGGCCTATTAAACTTTCAAAGTGAGGCGACGTCGCTGCAACTACACCATGTAAATTAATCACAACAGAGTTAAAGCTATCCGTTTGATGATTTAAACGAATGGCTTCATCGTTTAATAATTTGGAGTTATTTGGTGATTGCTCAATAATTTTAGCTGAGTATTCAAGCTGCTGAAGCGCAGACTTTAAAAAGTTATCAGTTGCGGAGGCTAATTTTTGTGCATAGGCTAAATTACTTTTTAGCGTATATGATGTTAACTGCTCTTTTTGAACCTGATAGGTAGAATAAAAACTCCCTACCAATGTGCTCAGTGCTGCAGAGAATGCGAGTAGCAATATAAGAAATCTTAAATTTAAAGCGGGTAGTAATTTATATAGCAAAGCTGCATTCCAAAGCACTCAAATTCAGCGCGTATTATACGAAGTTAGGTATTATACCCGTTTAAGTGTTTTTAATTAAGTTGGTTTGTTCAATTTAGCGACTATGCGTTAGGGTATGGCGTGATAAATAATATATTCCAGTATTGCCATTTTTTATCCTTTAATCAGTAAAACTCTAGCCAACTAAGTGAACGCACCGAGGTTGTTTATTAAGCTTTAAGATATAAGTTGTTGATGTCGTATAAAAAGGCAATATGACTAATAGATAAGTCAAAGTGTATGGCCATGAAAAAGTTAATATGAGGTCAGGACTAAAAACATCACACTAAGTTTATAAAAAAGGCCAGAAGCAAAAGCTACTGGCCTTTCATTAAAGCCGTCATGTGTTTAGAGACGACGGGATGTTATTTAAACTTATTTACTAACGTTTTTACGACGTCTATTAAACCATACTAATGGAGTAAGTAATAAAGCTATAAAGCCAAAACTACCACCACCGCTAGATTTTGCTTCTGTTACAGGCACTGTTGCTACCGCTTCATTTTTTACCATTACAGTACTTTGTTGAGTCACAGTTGTTACACCATCACTTACGGCAACTTCAAAAACAAGCTCTTCATCTGCAGTAATAGCTGCAGGTGTGAAGCTCAAAGTTGCTGTATCAGTACCAGTGAGCGTAGCATCACTACCGCTAACCTGAGTCCAAGCATAAGTTAGTGTTTGACCATTGCGATCTGACGCTGTTGCTGTAATTGTTCCTGTAGCAGATTCAGTAATTTCCGCTGATGCGCTTTCTACTAAAACAAGTGGAGCTGCGTTATCACATGCTAGTGAATCACCCGCTACAAGTTCTGAAAATACAGGAGATAAAACGTTAGACATAGTTAGGTTATCAATCCACCAACCTAAATCACTTACTGCGCCATCTGATGAAATTCTAAAGCGTACTTTTACTAAGTTGCCGTTTAGAGCATCACCAAAGTTGATAGTTTCATAATTACCATACGCGCCACTATCTTGTACGTTATTACCTGTGTATGTTTCACGTTCTTGAAGCTCTTGAGAATCGTTTTCGATTAGAACAGCGTCATAGCCAACATCAAATGTGCCGCCAATTTCAGTAGCATCAACCCAGTCACCACCATTAACACTAACTTCTACAACACCACCATCCCAGTTTTCCTCGATACTATAGAAATGCCAGAATGAAATTTCAAAGTCGCCAGAGTAACCGACTTCGAATGACTTACTCTCTACTGCTACATCCGATTGGAAGCCATTATTTACAAGGCGCATTGCTTGTGTGCCTAGGCCAAAGCCACCTTGTTCAAAGAATGCAATATTACTACTATTATCCATTACTTGAGTGCCAGCAGCTAAATCACCACCAAACATTACGTTTTCTTTTAAATCTAATAGTGATGAACTTGCTACTTCCATATCATCAGAAACTACAGCTCCAACAGGCGTTTCTGACTTAAAGCCCATATTTACTTCAAACGTAAGTGTTTGATCAAGCGCTTCAACGATATCATCGTCTGTTTCAATTTCAGGGAATGTGACTTCAATTTCTAGTGTTTCAGCTGTACCCGCTTCGTTCAAAGTAACTTTAATATCGTTACTTGTTATTGCTTCGTACGGTTGAACTTCACCAAAAGTAAGTAGGCCATCATTTTCAAATGTTACATCATGATCGCTTATAACTGTCAGTTGTGCTGTTGTACCACTAAGTACTTCACTACCACGGTTAGTAATTGTTACGCTAACCGTACTCGTTTCGCCTTTATCTAAAATATTGTCGTTAGTACAAAAACCAAGCTCTGTACCATTGTACATGTTGTTTAAGTCAGCACTTGCAAAAGCATAGCTAGAAAGCTGTGTTTTATCTGATTCAACTACACCAGTAAGGTCTTCACTGAAACGATCTGGCGATACTGCGCCAAGACCCATACCACGTTTAGCAAATGCGCCTACCATTAACTTGTAATCAGCAGGGTCTACTGCATAGGCAGCAGCTAAAATAGCATCACGTGCTTCAGTGTAGGTTGGTGCTATAGGTGTTAATTTGTAACCTGCAACTAAGTAATCTGCCATTCGAGTTTGTGCTTCATTAAAGCCATGCTCGTTAATAAGCGTTACGTAGTTTTCCCATAATACAGTTGCCCAAATTTCGCCGGCAGCATGAGGAGAAGCCACGCTTGTTGGTGAAATACCAATATCAGCACCAGCATTTTCAGTAATATGTCGGAACGATAATGCATTTACATCTGTATCAGTTGAATAAGGAAGACGACGAATACCGAAGTAGAAGTCTTCTACAAATGTGCCGCTACCATATGCTTTTTGGAACTTATCGTTACCTGTGATATTTATATCGCTTTCTTTAGCGATAAACATTAATGAGTGGAAATCGCCCCAGCCTTCGCCCATTGCGCGGCCTTGGAAGTTAATAAGGCCTGATGAATTACCGACTAAGCGGTTACTAATGTAGTGACCCCATTCATGAGCAATAATACCATTATCAAACGTACCATCTTTTAATGTTGCTTTGGTAAACATGTTTACAGTAACAACTTCACTAGCATCAATTAGGTCATACATTGCATGACCATCAGCGTAATTTAAACCCATATTTGGAATAGTTACAGTATCGTCTTCACCGCCCATTGGTGCCGGTTCTGCTGTATCTGGGTCATTATTAACAACGATAGTTGCTATTGCACCCGCATCTTGTGCATTTTTTACTTTAATTGTAAATGAGCATGAGCCACGGTCTACAATTGCAATTTTACCCGCTAGTTCAGCTGCATTTATAGCAGGCTCACAACCATCATTCACACTTGTTGAATCTACTGTATTTCCATCATCTAAACGAACAACTTCTGCAGCCACATCACTGAATTGGTATTTACCAAAGCCAGATTCTTTTGTTGAAGCTAAAAGGCCTAAAGAGTCATGTGAAGTTACTGTAATACCAAAATCTACACCAACAACGGCATCTTTACTGTTGTACAAGTACATTTGCATACGTGGGCTAGCACCATCAGCTGGCGTAGACATATTTGCGTTATTACGACCTGAGTTATCTTGAGCCTGTGCTTCAATCGGGTCACCTTCTACGCCGCCACGACCAAAGTTAGATACTTGAGCTACATTTGACGTTTCATCAAAACCATGATCATAGAAAAAATCATGTAAAAAGTTATTCATATAAAACAAGTTAACAATAGCCGCTTTACGGTTTGCGTAGCTATTTGCAACTTCATCTACTTTATAAGGGTAGTCAAATGTGAAGTCTGCTGTTGTTTCAGCAGTAAAGTCACCTTCACTAAAGTCTTGAGGTGCAACCACATCTGCGTAAGCAAATACGTTATTACCTGATGTTGTCGTTGCATCATCAGCTAACCATGGGTCCATTGTGCTTAGTTTACTGTAGTAAGATAGAGATACCATTGGCGCGTCTAAAATCTCAGTCTCGTCTACTTGCCCTGGGCCATCTGCAGGAATTACGTCACCGTGCGGGCTTTCCATTGGGTAGCCATCTTGGTTAGCGTAAACACGGTAATTAAAGTCAGCTGCATGAGATTTCAAATCTTTCGCAAAATATACTTTGCTGTTATTCGAATCTACTACATAACTAAAGTAGTCACTTTCTAAAGAGCCAACTTCTGCTACTTCTACTTCAATGTAGTAAGCAGATTTAAGCTCGCCTGCAACTTCAAAAAATACTTCTTTTGCACGTGGTGTACCTAAAACAATCTTAGAGTCATCTAATGATTTAGCCTCATACTTTGCATATCCACCCTCGTTACCAATTTTACGAAGTGAGACATCAATATTTGCTAATTCACTAAATGCTTTTTTTATACTTTGCTCAGAGCTTACAAAACCCGTTAATGCAGCAAGTTTATTTTTAGATGACGACGTATCAGCAAAATAACCCGAGCTTGCTACTAGGTTGTACTCTTTATCCATTAACAAGTTGTATTCGCGGTTAAAAACTTCAACACCGTTTACTTGTTGCTTGTATTTTGCACTAATAGAACCGCGTTTTTGCTCTGATAAATCAACCATAACAGCAGAAGATGCTGTTGTTTTACGATTACTAATACCTGTTAAAGTTTCAATATAAAAGTCAGCAGCATATTGATTACGGTTATCAGCTGCGATTAAAGCCATGTCAGGCTTACGCTGACCTATTGCTTGCCATAAAAATGTTGCTTTACCCATTTGTGCATCGTAAATAGATTTTTGACCAGATACAGTGGCGCGTTCGGCTAAGGTTCTCTGCTGAACAGCAGCTAAAGAAGTACCCTGAGTAACTGCATTTGTAGCACTTACATCATAAAATCGGGTTTGTTCAGCGGCCGTTAGCTCACCTGCTGCTAATGTTGATGCTACAACTATGGCAATAGTTGTTAATTTAAATTGAGACATGTATCCACCTGTTTGTATTTATTATATTAAAGTACATAATGTTTTTTAATTGATTATTTTATGTAAACGCATAGTTAAGTTGTTAATATACATACTTGAATGAAGCTGAATAGCTTTAAATTTAGAGAAAAGTAAACAAAGGTAAACGAATGCAAAAAATAATTTTTATAAGTTCAGTGCCAATAATTGCAGCTTTATTACTATCTGCATGTAATAACAGTGAAAAAACAGAGGTTAACAACTCTCAGGCGCTACCTAAAACAGCAGAAATCATTATAAAAGAACCATCTAAGAACCAGAAAACTGACACTATTTTTCCTAAAAAAGAAAGTAGTCAAGGTATTATGAAAAAAGCATCTAAAAGCATAAATTCATCGGGTGATAAGCTTATTTTTAACTCTGAGCAGTTATTTAAAGGCGACGTTATTTATAATCAGAACTTAAAGCAAAAAGGTGTAGTAACAGGTACTCTTACCATTACATTAAATACCGATTCTTTGCCTGATGAGTTAAAAAATAATTATGAGTTAGTTAAATCGACAGCTCACAATTACACATTACTTGTTGAAAAGGATGTTGATATTGCAGGATTATCTAAAGATCTAAACAATTATAGCTCAGTGAGCAATGTAGAAGTTGCAATTGATTACTCTCCTATCGAAACACACTTTTAATCAGCAACAATGCACTTACCACTACCATACTTATTAACATGGTAAAGTACTTTGTCAGCACATTTGTAAACTTGGTCTATTTCGTTACTACGCTCAGACCAAGTTGCAATGCCAATAGGAATTATTATAAATCCAATAGTTTACGTATTTATAGACTCAACGGTTTGACGTGATCGCTCCGCTATTTTGCGCACTTTGCTGTTCTTATTAGGTAAAAAAATACAAATTCTTCTCTACCTAAATGCGCCACAATATTGTCTTTTCAAGATGATTTTTAGTTGAATAGGCAGGTTATTGCATTGCTGATTCTAAAGAGTATAAGTTGTTGATGCTAGTTTATTAGCGCAGGCATAGTTATTTTTAGTGTAAGTTTTTAACTGCTCCTTTTGTGCTTGGTAGGTAGAATAAAAGCGACTTACTAAAGTACTAATAAAGGCTGTAATCGTTAAATGAAAAATAAGAAATCGAAGATTAAGGCTATTAATAATTCTTTCGAAAATGAATGCCATCCTAAGTATTAGGCATTCAATACTTGCACCTATAATTGAGCATAAAGCCTGCAATTACACCCTATTAAAAATTTATTACCTAATATCAATAAAGCCAGAAAAAATATAACTTTTCACTAAGTTCAAAACTATAATTTTTCTTCAATTTTTACAATACGTTAATGGTTTTTGTAAAGAAAACCTTCTTTTGCAGTTACTTTAAAAAGTAGTTAAGCTGCATACATTTATCTACTTTTTAGCCTTGGAGTGTGTTTTGCTAAATAAGTGTATTGTACCGTCTATCGTTTTTTTATCTGGGTGTTTAATGCCATTACAATCCTCGTTTGCTAAACCCGTGCTTTCTCTTGAACAACAACTTGGGCAAAAGTTAATACTCGACTTTCGCTACTTTTGCCAGCAAGGAGCAAGTAATAAATGCCGAACTCCAATGACCGAGTTACCTAATGAGCTTGCCGTCGCTATTGCTAAATACGATATTGGCGGAGTTATTTTATTTTCTGAAAACACTCAATCAATAGAACAAACCATTACGCTTAATAGCCAATTGCAAACAGCTGCAAGTAAGTCCAGTAGTAAGCTGCCTTTATTTATATCAATAGATCAAGAAGGCGGACGTGTAGCGCGTTTACCACGCGATGTTGCTACATCATTTACCGGTAATATGTCGATTGGCGCAACGTACAAAAAACACGGTACAAGCTTTGCCACAAAAACAGCAACAGTAATAGCTAAAGAGCTAAATTCGCTGGGTATCAATGTAAATTATGCGCCTACGGTTGATGTAAACATGAACCCCGATAACCCTGTTATCAACGTACGCTCATTTGGTGAAAACCCAGCACTCGTTAGTAAGCTAGGCGCAGCTCAAGTTGCAGGGTTTGAAAACAATGGCGTTATTACTTCGTTAAAGCACTTTCCTGGGCATGGCGATACAAATGTAGATAGCCATACAGGTTTGCCTCAAGTAAACCATGTAAAAGAGGTTATTTACGAGCAAGACCTATCACCGTTTAAACACATTATCGCCAAGCAAAACCCTGGCATGATCATGACGGCGCATATCCAGTATC
Source organism: Pseudoalteromonas sp. SWYJ118 (assembly GCF_015864505.1). NCBI lineage: Bacteria > Pseudomonadati > Pseudomonadota > Gammaproteobacteria > Alteromonadales > Pseudoalteromonadaceae > Pseudoalteromonas > Pseudoalteromonas sp. SWYJ118. Next base: position 260,690 of record NZ_JADYXC010000003.1, read on the forward strand.
CAGCGCTCGATAGCACAACGTTTGTAAGTGTTGATGGCAAAACCATGATAAAACCGGCAACAATGTCGCGCGCAATCATTACTGATATTTTACGCGGTGAGCTTAATTACCAAGGTGTTGTAGTAACCGATGCGCTTGATATGGCAGGTATTAGTAACTTTTTTACACCAACTCAAGCGGTAATTAATACGTTTGCGGCTGGGGCTGACATTGCCCTAATGCCCGTTGAAATTAGAACGCCGGATGATTTAAACAAGCTCGATGACCTTATTAAAGAGCTTGTTGCAGCGGTTAAATCAAAACAACTTGATGAGCAAGAAATAGCACAATCTGCGATGCGTATTACCTCTCTTAAAAATAAATTTAGATTAAGCACTAATTTTGACCCTATTACCGCGCTTACTGAAGCTAAGCAGGTTATTGGCAGTGCAGCACATCGTGAAATAGAAGCGCAACTTGCTGTAGAGGCTATAACGCAGGTTAAAAATAATAACAGTATTTTACCGCTTAATTTAAAAGCAGGAAGTAATGTTCATATTATTATGCCCGACACGCGTAAATGTATGGCAATGCAGCAAGCAATTGAAGCTACCAGCCAGCAAAAATTCACCTATAGCTGTAGTAGCTTACAAGGGTTCGACCCTGCACTCGCAAAAGCACAAATACACGCTGCTGATATAGTTATAGCCGGCAATGCAACGCCTAATCAAAGTGCGGTAGAAATTGGCGGTATGGATGATTTAAAAGACGATCCTAATTTTGCACTTAATAATGCAGAGCAACCAAAAGCACTTGAGTCATTATTAAATATGGCAAAAGAGGAAAACAAAAGCACTGTTTTTATAAGCCTAAGAGCACCGTACGACATTGCTAAATTTGGTAATTATGCAAATGCTGTACTTGCATCCTACGCATATAATATTGATGTAGATAAAAACGATATTGTATCTGGGCCTGCTTTTACCGCCCTTGCAAAAGTGTTACTGGGTGAAGCGCCTGCTAACGGCGTACTGCCTGTTACAATAAAATCGCAAAAGGCGCATTAATATGAAACTTAATTGTGATTTAGGCGAAAGTTTTGGCGCGTGGAAAATGGGGCTAGACGATGATGTAATGCCACATATTGATATGGCTAATATTGCCTGTGGTTTTCATGCCGGCGATGCCGATGTAATGGCAAGCACGCTCACTCTTGCCAAGCAACATAACGTACAAATTGGTGCTCACCCAAGCTACCCAGACCTGCAAGGTTTTGGTAGGCGCTCAATGAATCTTAGTACAAGCGAGCTAATAAACTGCCTGCATTATCAAATAGCCGCTATTGAGGGCATGGCAAAAGTACAAGGTTTAACGCTTAGCTATGTTAAACCACATGGCGCGCTTTATAACGACATGATGGCTGATGAAACAATATTAAACACTGTCATGCATGCCATTGCCATCTACCCAACCCCATTAAAGCTCATGCTACTTGCAACGGCTAAAGCACAAAGCCATCAGCAACTTGCCAAAACATACCAATTAACATTAATTTTAGAAGCCTTCGCGGACCGTCAATATACCGATGCAGGACTGTTAGTATCGCGGAATATTCCTGGTAGCGTGCATAATAAATCGGCACTGATTGCGCAAGTAAAACAACTGTTAACTACAGGCTGTGTAACAACTCAATCGGGAAAGGTATTACCTTTACATGCTGATAGTTTATGTGTGCATGGCGATAACGAAGCAAGCATTGCCCTTATTCAGGAGATCAAAGCTCTGTGCCAAACTCGTTAAACACTCAAAAACTAAGTAACCTGAGCTCTGGTTAAGAGATTTACTAAAGTGTTGAATCATGGTGATATTTAAATTTATTTTCTCTAGCCAAAGATTTTCAGTGAAAACAAGGCAAATTTACACGTCAATAGCTGGCCTATTGCAAGTGAATTCAACACAGTTAGCGCTGAAAACAGCTGCTCGATATAGATTTATTATCCAGAGTTCAGGTTAATTAATCATGCATATTGTACATTACGTAATGAGCTTAAGCTCAGCACAGGTCATAAACTTTACTTTATTTATTATATTTTTAACGTACCATTAAAGCGCTACTCTTAATTTTAGGAAAAATGCAAATAGCATATGGAACTTTCCCCTTATACTCAGTTTACACCCTACCTTAGCCACAGCACTTTTTGTTGTAAATTTGATAGTAACCACTTTATTGATAGTGACTTTTCGAGTTATCAGATTTTTTCACCGCTGCAACTTCAAAAAGCAGTCACAAAACGAAAGGCCGAGTATTTGGCTGGCCGATTTTGTGCGAAAAAAGTACTAAACGCACTCGGTATTTCCTCTTTTGATATTCTTTCTAGCAATGATCGCGCGCCGATATGGCCTGATAAAGTTATCGCTAGTATTACCCATACTCAAGGGATTGCAATGGCAATGGCCTCTCAGCGCACAGATATCGCTGGCATTGGTATTGATATCGAACAGCTAATGAGCGCAAAACAAGAGCGAGAGCTACAAGAACAAATTTTGCACCCTAATGACTATCCTCAGTTTAGATTGTTCGCAGAGCAGGTATCACACCCGTTAACCATTATCTTCTCAGCAAAAGAAAGTATTTTTAAAGCTTTGTACGCAAGTGTGAAACAATTTTTTGGCTTTGAAGCGGCTACGCTCATTGCCTTTAATGAACAACAACTGCAATTTAAAATAACCCAAGCACTTTCACCGCAAGTGCCTAAAGACACTTACTTAACCGTATTTTACCAATGTGACAAAAATATAGTGCTCACAGAGTGCGAATTCAAAAATTCCTAGTTATACCAACCTGCATAAACCTTTGAGCAATTTAACGAATTAAATTGCACTATACGTCGTTAAAATTTTTATTTGAAACAAATAGATAAAAAATTTGTCTAGGACCTGTTTATCTTTCGAGGTTAAATTTTCAGCCGTATGCTTGGTATTTAGGCAAGGCTGAGCTTATGTAGTGTGGTTATTCCCCATAAATAGGCGATAACGTTGAATAAATGCCAAATATGCGCTGCCAGTAGGGTAACGCAGGAGCCGTTACCAAGCCCACTAGGTTACAAACCTCACGCCGCGATTAAATCGCCCTAGATTGAAATAACAGCCAAACCACCTCTCTACTGATTAACAATTAAGTTAAAAATACAACATTAATTAACTTTAGTGTTGTATTTTAATACAATTGAATATAGCATTGAAAACAATTATCATTTACATTTACAGAAGGGAGTACCTGTGAAATTTAAGGATGTTTTAATCCCCCTCGCAGCACTTACATCTACTACAGCTTTAGCTAATACTGATAACAATGACGCAGTGGATCAAATGACCGTTATTGAAGTTACTGGAGAGTTATTATCAAGAAGTCTACTACAAAGTGGTAATAGCGTTGTTGTTTTCGATAGTAAAGAACTTGAAAGCCGCCCCGAATTAAGAACCGTAAGAGACGTACTAAGCGAAATTCCAAACATCACAATGGTCACTGGTACTGGTAAAGCTCCAACAGTAAGGGGTATTGATGGTACTGGAGCTGCAGAAAACGCGAATGCATTTTTTGCAGGCAGCAGAGCACGCTTAAACTGGCAAATTGATGGTCGTTCAGCTACTTATAACGAAATAGTTTTTGGCGATTTAGGTATTTGGGACCTTGAACAAATTGAAGTTCTCAGAGGGCCACAAAGTACTTTAGCTGGGCGTAATGCAATAGCAGGTACAATACGCGTAGAAACACAAGATCCGACGTTTGAACAAGAGTTCACAATTCGTGCTGAAGGCGGGAATTTAGACCAAAAACGACTTTCAGCTATTTATAATCAACCTGTTTCTGAGCAGTTTTCCTTACGAATTGCAGCAGATCAATTTGAACGTAGTTCATCTGTTGATTATGAATCTTACCCTGGTGTTAAAGACCCAGCTGACATGGAAGGCCGTGCAATTAGAGGGAAATTACTTTATGAGGGCGATGACAAATACGGTACACGCGTTGTTGTCACACTAACCGATAACAAATACAGTGGTCCAAATAGTGAAATCATTGATTATCCATTTGATCAGCGTCGTTCTAACTTTCCGCAACAACCCGTTCATGTTACGCATACTAAAAGCTTAGGCATTGAATACAGCGCATCATTAACTCAACAACTACAGTTAGAGGTAACGGCTTCAGCAACAGACTTTAATTTTGAACGTAAATCTACGCCAGATGGTTCTAAAGCGAATATTGATAACAAAGAGTTTGTGATAGAACCTCGTTTACGCTATCAAGGTGATAACGGCGAACAATGGGTTATTGGTAGTCGCTACTACACTTCAAAACAAGATGATTGGATCCAATTCATTGTAAAACAAAGCTTTACTGATGATTCAGATAATTTTGCAATTTACTCTGAGGGTGCCCTCCCATTTAGTGACAAATTTGAGCTAACGGCAGGTTTACGCTACGAAAAAGAAAATCGCAAACGTGAAGGCGGTGATCCTGATAGAGCGATTGCAAAAATAGAATCTGATAACGACTACAGTGCCTTATTACCTAAGCTTGGGCTCAGCTACCAAGTAAGTGATACGCATATTGTCGGTTTACAATTATCTCGCGGGTATAATGCAGGCGGCGGCGGCATTTCCTTTGGCGCACCAATTGTTAACTATGAATATGATGAAGAGTACGTAAACTCTTTAGAAATCTATGGTCGTCAGCAATGGGCTAATAACAGTATAAGCACATCTCAAAACCTGTTTTATTCGCAATATACAGACATGCAACTACCTTTTGATTTAACACCTGAAAACTCACGTGATGAAGCTTATGTAGTTAGAAATGCAGACGAAGTAACTACTATTGGTTTTGAATTTAATGCCGATTGGCAGATTAATGATCAGTTCAATCTTTATGGTGGTTTTGCACTGTTAGATTCTGAGATCACTGATTATCCAAACTCAGGCCTAGAAGGGAACTCATTACTTACGGTTCCTTCTGCTTCTATGAAATTAGGGACCACATGGCAATCAAATAATTGGGTTGTTAACGTTAGTGGCCAGTACACTGATGGCTGGTATACCAGTATTTCAAACGATGAAGGCGGTAAAACAGACGCTTTTGCGACCTTTGATACAAGTTTGAACTACGTTATCTCTGAGCAAGCTAAAGTGTATCTTTCAGTACGTAATATTTTTGATGAAGATGCTCCTGTTGCATTGTATCCAGGTACAGCACCTGCTGATAGCAATGAACCTGATACTAACTTTGATACAGCAGTATTGACCCAACCAAGAACTATTAGTGCGGGCATACAGTATACATTCTAATCAATCAGATTTTTCCACAGCAAAGCTAAATCATTTGCCGTGGAAAAATCTATAAAATCAATAACAAAGGTTATTAAGTATGACAACAATTAAATACGATAGCAGCCTCTGGCCATTAGCTGTAACAGTAGCAAAGGGGGAGTGCACGCTAGCAATGCACTTAGACTCTTTAATATCATGGGATCGTTGGTTTGATAGAGCTGAAGCATTTATTGTAGTGCGTGTTTATACAGATGAAGCATCCTTACAACACCCTAAAGGGGCGGGTCCTGCAACACAAGAATGGCTTAAAAATGGTGCGGCAGAGAAAATGCTACAACTTGTTCAAGCGATGCTTATCGTTGTTCCTGAGGAGCAATATCAAAAATTGCAGAATATGAGCGTTCAAAAAGCCTTTGGTATACCTGGAGCCGTATTTAAATCACTTGATGATGCTGCAACATGGCTGCAGGCATCAACCAAAGAGATAGCGATACCTGAAAATATTGAATTACAAGATGTAGCTACACTTGTCCACTCTCATTGCGGTAATACCAATTAGCTTAATTAAGTGATCTATTTTGAGGTAAGCAAATCGTGTTAATAACAAGGCAATAAAGAGTTAATCGTCCCTCAAAGGGAAGCGCATGTTTGGTCTTTATGCTGCGTTATCGCCTATTTATGGGCAGTGACCACACTACATAGGCTCTGCCTTACCTAAAAACCAAACAGGCCGCTGTAAATTCAACCACCAAAATTCAACATGCCCTAGTTATACCAATACCAATACCAATAAATAGCTGATCTATTTTACTTGCTAAAACAACCCATTTCTTTGTTGTAAATTTCGTAAAGGGAACAACCATTTACATCAATTTACGCCTAGAACTGAATTATTTTTTTTGCGTAAAATTTAGATCACATACTTAATGGAATTGGTATTACCCCTTTATAAAAACACTCAATAATATGTAATCGATACAACTTAAAATCATATATTTGTGAGTGTTTTTTCCGCCACCATAATGTGGGGAAGTACATCTTCAATATCTGTTTGCAGCTTTGCATTAATATTATAAACATTACTTAAATGGCGCTGTGTTAGTACTTCTTCAGGCGAGCCATGAGCAACAACTTTTCCTTTATCAAGCATGTAAATTCGATCTGCAAAGCTCGCAGCAAGTGATAAATCATGAAGAACAGCAACAACTCCCGCGCCTTGTTTTGCGGTTGTAACGGCTTGGTTCATGACTTCATATTGATGATATAAATCTAAGCTAGCAGTTGGCTCATCAATTAATAAATAAGCATTTTTTTGCTGAGTTAAACTTGGCTGTAATTGGCACAATACACGAGCTAATTGAGTACGTTGCTTTTCACCACCAGAAAGCTGAGTAAAGCATTGCTGTGCTAGGTGAGTAATCCCTACGGCTTTCATTGCATCATTAGAGAACTGTTTCAAGGTAGCCTGCGTGCACTGTTCTTGATGACTAAAATGCGCCATATCAACAACTTCATTAACGGTGAAAGGAAAATCTAACTCGTAGCTCTGGGTTAATACCGCCCTTAATTTAGCAAGCTCTAGCAAACTATACTCATTTAACTCTCGTTGATTAATATTTACAGTTCCGCCACTTAACGGTAAATCTCCTGATAATGCTTTCATTAATGATGATTTACCTGCGCCATTGGGACCAATGATAACTACAATTTCATTTGGTTTTACATAAAAATCAATATTATCCAGCAACGTTTTATGTTTAATTTTTACGCTAAGTTGGTTGCCAATTAACATAGTTCACTTTGCTCCTTGGTAAGTTTTTAACAGCATAATCAAAAAGAATGGACCGCCAATAGCACTGGTTATTAGACCAATGGGGACTTCTGCTGGTAGCATTATGGTACGGGCAAATAAATCAGCAAGGCTAAGCATTAATGCTCCCCCTAACATACAAGCTGGTAATAAATAACGGTGATCTGGGCCTAATATTAAGCGCATAATATGCGGTACTATTAAGCCGACAAAACTAATAACGCCCGTAATTGCGACGGCTGCTGCTGTACAAAGTGCCGTATATATAAAAACCTGCTTTTTCAATTTAGTCACATTAATGCCGACATGCTTCGCTTGAGCCTCTCCTAATAAATACACGTTAAGAGGTTTAGATAAACGTAATAAACCAATACAACAACCAATAATAATACCGAGTGTTGGCATTATCATCGCAAGGTGATTTCCCGCCAAAGAGCCCATACTCCAAAATGTTAAATCACGCAATTGTTGCTCATTACTTACCAGTGTTAAGATACCGATAATAGCGTTTACAATCGCATTTACGGCAATCCCTGCCAGTAGTAGGCTAACAATAGTAAAACGCCCATTTTGCGCGCCCAACCGATAGATAAACATGCATACCGCAATACAACTCAAAAATGCCCCTACAGGCACCGCATAGTAGCCTAAGTTGTCGCTAAAATTAGCAAACAAGCTTGTTCCTAATACAATAGTTGCTACTGCACCTAACGCTGCACCACTGGCAATGCCAATCAAGCCAGGATCTGCTAATGGATTTCTAAATAAAGCTTGCATTGCAGCACCGCAGGTTGCTAAACCAGCTCCAACAACCATCGAAAGTAGAATACGAGGAAGGCGGATCTGCCAAATTATAGCGTGCTTAAGCTGATCATCTACCGGCTGGGTTAGCATAAGCATCGTCTCGCGCAGCGTTATCACAACCCCTCCCTGACTTAGGGCAATAAAAAATACCAATATACAAATAATAAACAAAACAGGAATAGATAAAACCCGTATCCGTTGTTGCGCTAATAACCTATTTCCTAACGCCAGCATAGCTATCGCTCGTCCTGTTGTTTTGTGCTGTTTTCAGCTAATTTTAAAAATCTATATTGATAGCCATCCGGCAAGCGTGTTTTAGGATAAAATGCATGCGCTAGTTCTACCGCGGCTTGAGGCGTTCTAGGGCCCATACTTAACAAATAGAGCGCATCAAAATTGTAAATACGTCCATTTTTTATCGCATTTGAATATTTAAAAACAGATAATATTTCAGCGCTTGGTTGCTGATCATTGGCGCCAATTCCCATACTAATAATCACATCAGGATTTAGTGCTAATGCGGCCTCGCTTGAAATCGTCTGCCAGTTAACCATTGTTTGAGCCATCATATTCACTCCACCTGCAATAGTTACCAACTCATCAGCAGTTGTCTCTGCCCCTGCAACCATAAGTTGACTACTGCGGATAACCAAAACCTTAGGTTTAGTACTTGTTTGCTCTAAAATATATGACAAGGCCTTGCGGTCCGCTTGCAAAGAGTCTGCGAGCATATTGCCCTTACTCACAACATTTAATTGTTTGGCTATTTGCTCTATTTTATTTTCAATACGCCAAAAGTTGTCGTTTTCATGCAAGATAACCAAGTTAGCGCCAGTGAGCTTTAATTGCTCAACCATTTTTTTAGGACCAATATCTGATTCAGCGAGGATAATATCTGGATTTAATGACAACACACCTTCAACGCTTATTTTGCGAACATAGCCAATTTGTGGCTTCTGAGTTGCAGCGGCTGGATAAACACTGGTGCTATCAACGCCAACAATGCGTTGTTGTTCACCAAGGGCGTAAATAACTTCTGTTATTGAGCCCCCTGCAACCACTATTCGCTGTGGGTTAAGAGGCTGCGGACTTGCATGTACATAGCTATTAGCAAGTAAAATAACAAACGGAATAAATAAAATAGATGAGAGTTTCATGATGTTAAACTTAAATTACAAATAAAAACAATAACAGTTTTCATTTGCAACTAGTAGCTTTTATTATGATTGTTTTAATGCCCTATAAAATTTAGTTTAACCTCTTAGGTAATAAGGTATGTGAGCTTTCGGAGTTAAATGATTTCAATTTAAAGGCTATTTAATCACGGCGTGAAATGTGTAACCAAGTCACCTCATACGGCCCGCATTACTCTAATGGCTGTATCCTTGTAAGAATAAGTAAAATACTGGGTAACAAAAGGGTTTCATCACCAAGTCAAACCTAAATAGCAGCGAGTGTCATTTATGCTTGCCATCACCTACTTATGGTAAACAATCACACCACATAGGCGCTACCTTGCCAAAAAACCAAACACTCTGCTGCAAACTCAACCTCGAGAAGTAAATTAAAGCTTATTTTTCCCCTGTTTATTTAACCTGAACTCTGGATAATAAATCTATCTCGAGCAGCTATTTTCAGCGCTAACTGTGTTGAATTTACTTGCAATAGGCCAGCTATTGACGCGTAAATTCGCCTTATCTTCACTGAAAATCTCTGGCTAGAGAAAATAAATTTAAATATCAGCATGATTCAATATGTTAGTAAATCTCTTAACCCGTGTTCAGGTTACTTAGTAACTTTTTAAACACCGTAAAATAGATATTTGTTAAATTTCCAAGCTCACTAATATGAACTCGTTCATTTTCTTGATGGATAGTGCCGTTAGTTAAACCAAGTTCAACTACTTGCGGACAAATATCGCTAAAAAAACGGCCATCAGAAGTTCCTCCTGCAGTTGAGGTTTGAGGAAGCAAACCAGTACATTGATTAATGGCTGTTTTGCACTCTTTTATTAGCGAAAGTTTATTTTTACTATTCTCTGCAGAGTAATAAGGGTTGCAAGCATGCGATGTTGTTAGTGAGAAATCATTAGTAGTTCGCGTTACAATATGAGTGACTAAATGAATTAGATCATCTTCACTGTAAGCCTTGGTATAACGAATATTTAAATTAATTATTACAGCGTCAGGTATGACATTATCGCTGCACAGACCTGAGTCAATATGAGTGACTTGCATTGTTGTACCAAGCTGATTGTTATCTCTATTATCCCAATCAAATTTCATTAAATCTTTTACAATGCTACAGGCATGATGGATAGCATTAATGCCTTGAGTCGGATAAGCAACGTGCGCACTTTTTCCATTAACTTGAATGGCAAAACTCAACGCCCCTCTGCGTCCAATTTTTAGCATATCACCGCACTGCTTTATTGATGTCGGTTCTCCAACAATACAATAATCCAAGTCCTGTTTTGCATCTTTAAAGTGTTTTACAATTTCACATGAGCCGAATAAAGCATCGCCCTCTTCATCGCTGGTAATTAAAAACCATAGTCGCCCAACAAAGCGCGCTTCAAGTACTAGCATCTCAGCTGCAACTAAGGCTGCGGCAATACCGCCTTTCATATCTGCGATGCCTCGACCGATCAAGTAATCATTTTTAATTTCACCTGCAAAAGGTGGGGCTTGCCATTTATTAAGATTACCTGTGGGCACAACATCCGTGTGCCCACAAAAACCTAAATCGGGTCCATCACCATTAGATATAACAGCAATTAGATTACTCACCCCATGACTTTCAAATGTATCGACTTTTGCTCCCAGCATTGATAACTTTTTTGCAATCCATGCTTGGCAACCTGCGTCATCAGGTGTTACCGATTCAAATTGCAGTAATTCACGTGCATACTCAATTACTCGACTTTGGTATTCGCTCTTTAACTCAGCCGCTAAAGTAAAGTGTTCATCGATGATAAGGCTCACCTCATAATTAAATAAAGGGTATTAAGGTAGTTTGTTTCATCAACAAGTTAAACAACAAACTCCCAGTAATAACTAATACTTTAAACGCACTATCAACTCACTATTAGCCACATTCATCGCATTTCTTGAAAATAGCAGTGTTAAACATTCATCAATAAACTGATCAACATCATCACCGAGTACAACAGTTTGAGCTGCAAAAGCGGCAGCTCGTAATGCTTTTTTTAGACTTTCGGGGTTTTCCCCTCCTGCAACATTGATATTCTCGCGAATAGAAACCACTTCAAATCCTTTGTGTAAAAAAAATGCTGAAACATCTTCAAGAGAATGTTGAAACATAGCTAAAGGGGCATCTTTCAATCTGTCCTTCCATTTGGGACTCATAAATACTTCCTGTAATGTATCCCTTAATAAAAATCCCTCTGTGTTTGGCTGACTGCAGCTCCACTGTATAGCAATACATCCACCTGGTTTTACCGCTGCTGCCATTTGTTCAAGCGTATGAGTTGCATCTTTGAGCCAATGAAGCATCCAAAAACTAGTCACCAAATCATATATATTTGGCTTTAATACTAATTGCTTCGCATCACACACATTCGCATTAACAGGCAAATCATTACATCGCTCAATAGTTTTACTTATCATTGATTTTGAAACATCAGTAGCGTCAACACTCCACCCCCTATGCGCAAGTTCAGCAGCTAAGCGACCACTACCACAACCAATGTCAGCAGCAAGGCCAGCAATATTATTTTTATATAAATCTGTTTTTTTAAGTGCCTGTAAGGCCTCTAGAAATTGGCCATCATTAGCTTGCTCATATTCATCAGCCAGCCATTGTGGTGCATCTTCTAATGGTAGTTGTGTATCATTTATTTGAGTCATATTGTTTGTATTCCTTGATTTGTTGTTTATTAAGATCAAAATTAATTTTTTCTGATAATTTTTTACGAGCTATTTTACCTATAACGGTTAATGGGATATGTTCAACATACGCCACTGTATCTGGCAACATATAGCGTGCAACACCTTGTGCCGCTAGGTATTGCCTTACGTCTTTGAGTGCTAACTTAGGCGAATTTGGGTCTTGCGAAACGATAACTGCGCATGTTCGTTCACCGAGTTGTTCGCAAGGTAGTCCCACAACAGCAACATCTTTTATGCCATGATGGCAGGCTAAATGAGCTTCTAATGTTTCAACCGAAATAGTCTCTCCACCTCGGCGAAGAACCTCTTGGATTCGGCCTTCAACAATAAGGTGACCACTGCTTAGCCGCCTTACCTGATCCCCAGTACGGTAATAACCTTCAGTAGTAAATGATTTTTGATTGGCCTGCTCGTCTTTATAATAACCACGGATTGTATATGGACCTCTGGTCAACAGCTCGCCACACTTTCCCTTTGCAACATCCTGGCCTTGTTCGTCCACCACCCTAACTTCATCCAAATCAGATAATGGACGTCCTTGAGTCTTGAGTTTTAAAACACTAGGATCTGAATTACGAGTGAAATTAAGAAGTCCTTCAGCCATGCCAAACACTTGTTGTAAATTACAATTAAGTTCATTACCGATTCTGCGAGCTGTAGCTTCATCAAGTTTAGCACCGCCAACTTGTAATAAATCAAGACACGCCGTTGGAGGTGTTACTAATGCAGCATAATTAAGCCAAGTTTTCACTAAAGTCGGCACTAACGCTGTCACCGTAACCCCTGCTTTTTCAATATACTCAAATGCAATTTCAGGACTCGGCACTGGACACATAACTACCCCAGCTCCCACTTCAATCGCACCTAAAATACCTGGGCAAGCTAATGGAAAATTATGCGCCGCTGGTAATGCAACAAGATAGCGGTCTTGTGAACTCAATTCACAAAGCTTAGCACTGGCTTTTATATTGTAGAGGTAATCTCTATGTGTTCTTGGAATTAACTTCGGTATTCCTGTTGTACCGCCTGAGCATAATAATAAAGCCATTTCAGCAGGATCCGCTGCGAGACCAGGAAACTCAGGTGCTGTCATTTGAGCTTCAGTTTCCTTAGTAAACTCTAGTAAAGATAATATTGACGGATGCGGTTTTAAATCTAGGCCATCTACAACAACATGTTTAAGTGTTGGGACTGTATTAAGTAGCTCATTGGCAAATGCATGACAATCGAAACTAATCGATTGTTCACTAACAAACCAAGCACGTGCTTGTGTTAATTTCACAAAATGCAAAATTTCACGTTGTCCATGTCCAGGTAACGCCATGACAGGAATAACGCCTAGCTGGAGTAAAGCGAAAAAGGTTAATACAAATGCATTATTATTACCCATTTGCATCACCACTTTATCACCTCGCCCAAGACCAATACTGTGGCAATGCTCTACTATATTATTCACAACAGCGCTTATTTCTTGGCCTGTCATCTGTTGCCATTCACCAGATTGAAGGCCGGGGCCGCTGAGCAGAATAACATCAGCATATTGCTTAAGTTTTGCAGTTAACCAATTTGCAAAGTTTTCATTTCCCCACACCCCTTGCTCTTTGTATTTTCTGCTTATTTCTTCTGGCCAAGCATATAACCCGGCTTCGGTAGGCACAAACTCAGTCACAGTGCCCCCTCCATTTCCAATTCAGCACTGAGTGCGTCATCATCTAAATCTAAGATTTCACAATACACTTGAGCAATTTGTAATACTTCTTCAGCATCGGTCGAGCCAGTAATTGAAGCGGCAATGCCTGCAATAGAAGGTGAACTAAATAAGCTTTTCATGTCTATCGAATTGGATCCGAAGATTTCCCTAATTTGCGCGATTAACGAACTTGCTAAAACAGAATCCCCACCCGCAGCAAATAAGTTTTGATGAATATTACTACCATCCCCCCCGATCACTTCATGCCAAATAGAAGCTACCACACGAACTATTGGCATACTTAACGAGGTTTCATCATGTTCTACATTTTTAGTAATTACTGGCTCTTGAGTCTCAGCAACGACTCTATTTTTGGGTAACGTATCACCAATATGCGTATCCCAATAATCTGGCTCAGTGACGAGGTTCACCACGGTATTACTGAAAAAATCAAACATTGCATCGAGCACACCATCAACAAAAGCATCCTCTCGACAATCCCAATTAATTAAAATACCACCATCAAGTTCAGTTACTTGCGCATCAAGTAATACCTGTGGCCCTTGAGAAATAATCCAAATAGGATCCCCAAATACTCGGCGCACATTTGCATCAAATAACTCACCTAAATTTAATGCGCTTGTAAATACAACAGGCGCTGTTACTTGCTGCCCACGTGCACGCCCTAAATCTCTTAAAACATGAACTCCACCGTAGTCTGCGCGCGCTGCTCCCTCGTGCATACTAGATTGAACATCACGCGCTCGTGTCACAAAAGTTGCAGTCGGGCCAGTATCAACATCGAGGAGTATTGAACTACTAAAGTCGCCTACCACCTCTTTAATATTAGGGCCTGCGAGTGGACGTTGAAATAAAGGAACATTAAGAATAAAACGCGGATCTTTGCTCCATCCAGCCAGGGTTTCTGCCAGCACGGTTGCTAACACCACTGATGGGGTTAATCCGTACTGACGACATTGCGCATATAATTGTGCTTTACGCTGCGGATCAATATTAAAATGGCGACGTGTTGTAATAGGGTGCTGCGATGAAGCTGCTTTTAAAGGTAGTAATGGGCCATTGGGTAAAGAAGCTAGCTGTGTTTGCCACCACATTCCTGAGCTTTCTTTTATTGACTCCCAATTATGCTCAATGGCCATTCGGCAATCTTTATAACTCATTGCTAAATCAGCAAGTTCTACATCGGGGTCATCGTATAACAGTGCAAGATCACGCAGTAGCGTGCGATAACTAACGGCGTCTGCAGCTATCATATCAATGTCTAAATGCAGGCGACTGTTACCATTTTCTAATAAGCTTAAAGCGACCGCAAATACTTCTCCTGACTCAATATCTAACATTTGTGATGAATAGGTCGAGCGATACTGCTCTAGTAACTGCTGCGCAACATCAGTAGGTTTATCCCGTAAATCATTAAAGGTGACATGCACTGTATTATTACTTGGATTATGTATTTGCTGTCCGCTAGAGCATACCTGTAAACGCAACGAGCTATGACGTTGAACAAGTTTCTCTATTGCTAGCGTCAAACGGGCTAAATCTAATGGCTGTGACTTATCATTGATTGCCGACAACTCAAATTCACAATACAGATGCGCTGATACCCCCCCAAGCGGTTGATTAACATCACGTCCTAACCAATAGGCATACTGCATAGGCGCAAGTGAAAAAGGCGCATGAGGAAGTTTCCCGATTTTTATTTTTGGGACCCCAAAGATAGTGTCTTGTGTATTATCAGCGAGGCTGGCAGCCGATACCCTAAGATACTCAACCCATGCCCCCACGAATGGTTTTTTAGCTAAATCTGCAAAGTTAATATCATAACCAGCCGCTCGCCAAGTTGACACTAAGTTCATTAATGTGATCGAATCAAGTCCTGCTTCAATCAGGTTACATTCTGCTGATACAGCACCTGGCTGTAAATTTAACGTATTACTAACGACAGCAAGTACATCTTCTAATAGCGAGGCTGAATTACTATTTTTATTCATTTGGGTAGTTTCCATTCTTAATGTTTGTCTTTACCAAATCATGTTGTTGACTTGGCGAGGATGTCTTGTTGCTTCAAACGCAGCAGCTCTAGCCGCTGTTGATGCAAAGAAGAAGTACTTTTTTGATTTGCTTGCCACTGCATAAGTAACGCTTTTTCATCCAGTTTTCCGTTTACTGTTAGCGGGAATTTTTTAACAAATAGAAAGTCTGAAGGTAAATAGTGAACAGGGAGATGCTGAGATAGATAATTTCTCAATGTTGCTATTGGTTGTGCGGTAAATGATTCCTCTGTCGCGATTAAAATAGCAATTAAGCCATCTGATAAACCACTGTCGAGGCATGGTTTTGCTATCACGGCTGCTCTTTGTATCTTTGCATGTGATTCTAAAACAACTTCTATTTCACTCGGCTCAATACGAAACCCCCTTACTTTCAATTGCCTGTCTGCACGACCAATATAAAAGAGTTGACCATCAAGTTGCTTCGCTAAGTCACCCGAACGATACATCCGCTTCCCAGTATGAAAAGGACTGGCAACAAATCGCATCGCGGTTAGATCAGGGCGATTGATGTAACCGAATGCCACTTGATCTCCTGCTACATAAATTTCACCAATTTCACCATCAGCCACTTTTTCTAAATTTTCATCAAGTAAAAGCACCTCCAAACTAGGTAGCCCTTCACCTATTGGACTATTTTCAGTGCCACAAAGTGAATCACTTAGTGTTAGCCATGTTACGTGCACCGTTGTCTCTGTGATCCCGTACATGTTTATCAATTGCAATGTTTCGCAAGGGTAAAGCTGCCACCATTTTTTTACTTTATCCAAATTAAGTGCTTCGCCACCAAAGACTACTTTGCGCAAGCATAGTGGTTGCTCACTCATTTTTAGAGCCTTACTTTCTGCGTCAATTAAGGCATAAAATGCTGAAGGCGTTTGATTAAGAATAGTGACCTTTTCTGCTCTCAAATATTGCACTAAGGCGTCTGGTGACCAAATTACACTTTTTGGAATAATCGTTAGCTTGGCTCCTGTGGTCAAGGCTCCCCACACTTCCCACACTGAAAAATCAAAAGCCAGTGAATGAAACAAAGCCCAAACATCGGTATGTGTTGCATCTAATAAAGGCATTGCCGCATTAATTAAGGCCAGAACTTGCTGATGCCCTACAACAACTCCCTTAGGGTTTCCCGTCGACCCTGAAGTAAAAATAATATAAGCGAAAGCACCAGCGGCTCTGTAAACAGGTTTCTCGTGCTCATCTGGAACAAAGTTAAATTGGTCCTCGACAAACAACAAATGACTCATAGCTTTAGTAAGTGAATCGTTCCCCCAAAGCGTCATGCTCAACTCTCGCTGAGTAACAATTGCGCTAGGCTGACTACAAGTAATTATCCAATCGATCCTTTCTTTGGGGTAGTCGGGATCAATCGGCACATAGCACGCTCCAAGTTGCAATATTGCTAACACGTGAATAATTTGCTCACAGTTTCTAGGCAATATTAAAGCCACGCAGTTTCCTGTACGAACACCACTTGCATAAAGTCGATGTGATGCCAACTCCGCTTTTTGTTTAAGCGCTTTATATGTCAAGGAGCTATGTTCATCACTAACAGCGATGCGATTAGGGTGCATAACGGCTTGTTCAGCAAAGGATTGATACAGGCATGCTGTACCTGCTGGCATCCCTTTGTTAATCTGCTCCATATTAATTTCCATCCATCTCTATGAGTGATTTAGGACGTAAATCTGTCCAATTATCATTTAGCCAACTCAAACAAGTATCACGTGTTTGAGGGCCAAAAACCGGCTCCCAACCAGAAGGAATAGTTAATACTTCAGGCCATAACGAATACTGTTTTTCATGATTGATAAGGACTACAAATGCCATTGATTCATCATCGAAAATATTTTCACTCATGATTTAACTCCAAAGAGACTGTTGATAGGGGGTTTAATTCGCTGTTATTAAGTTGCGCAGAATTTGCGGCTTCATGACTGAATTTGTTACAACTATCGACAAGTGCTTGCAAATAGAACTCAAAATCAGTTAATAGCTGAGCGCTACGTTTTTTGCCCACTGCATGCGGGTCAAAGCTCAAACGGATCTTGGTTGTTGCACCTGGGTAGATAAATAAAGCAGCGGCTTGGCCAACCGAATCTTGCCACTTAACATCCTTTAATCCTGCCAATGCAAGCCCTTGAGATGAATCGACTTGTTTAATTGGCTCTGCGGTTTGTGTATCCGCATCAAGGGCATTTTCAATAACTAATAAAGTATCAAAAAATTCACCAAAACGATGAGTCGCTTCCAAATTATCCAACCTAACCGGAGCTAACGCTTGCCATTCAAATTGTTCAGTTTGCAACTGCTGCAACAACGCAATTGGACTACTCAAAGAACCGGTCTTAATCCGTATTGGTACTAACTGAGTAACCAACCCAACAAGCGTTTCAATACCTGCTAACGACGCTGCACGACCAGAATCAAATAAACCAAATACGACATCGTCCTGATTAAGTGCATTACCCACTGTTTTAGCCCATGCCAATTGAAATAGCATGGCCGTAGATACATTAATCTTTGCAGCTAATGCTTTAATGTCTGCATTTACAGCAGCACAAAGCACACTAGATAATTCTTGTGAAGGAAATCGTTGTTGTCTTGTCGGGCATAATAATGAAGGGGCTTTGAAACCATTCAGCGCTTTATTCCAATATTGACAAGCTATTGTCGGATCTTGTTTTTGTAACCAATCAAGATATTGACCCCAATGTAAATCTGGATAAGCTAAAGTGGCTTCAGCACTCATTCCACCAAGCCACTCTTGCAAAATTCGAGGGGCTGACCAACCATCCAGCAGTAAGTGATGACAATGAATCAAAATTAGCCACTGACTATCACTTATACGTATAGATAAAAATCGCATGAGTGGCGGAGCATCAAATTCAAAGCGATATTGGTACCATGCTGTGCGATGCTGCACTAACAATGCTTCATATTGCTCACTTGGTTCACCACGTAAATCTAAAGTTTCCCATGCAGGCTCGAGTATATCGGCAGTAAAGGTAGAAAATGTTTTCATAAAAAAGCCTGATCTTAGCGCGTCATGACGGCGCAGAAGATCTGCGGCCCCTGCTTTTAAAGCACTTTCAGATATTTCTGGGGTGTGTTGATTAGAAAGAGTTATTTCCATTTGTGTTGTCCATGGATCTGTTAGTCCATGACAGTGGCGAAGCATTTCAACTTGCAGTGGCGTAGCTGGCTTAATTGTCAAATTATTACTACCAACAAGACCTTGTGCTTGTAGCTGTTGTTGTTCTTCAATAAAACAGTTGTGTAGTTGATGAAAAAGCTTATTTAACTCAGCTTTAAATCGTAGTAGATCACTATGGTGCAATTCGCTACTAGGTGTTATCGCATTAAAGTGAAGTGTTTTTATCCCTTTTTTATGGCAGTAGTAGGCTGTTAAATCTAAAGAATTTAGTAACGGCCAGTGATCGGAGCAAGCTTCAGTGAGCTGCTCAAGAAGCGGAGTTACTGACCATAAATCTGAATTGGAGGATAAATTTAAATCACCAAGAAAATTAAAACCGACTAACCAACCATTTACACTTTGTTGAGCAGGCGCGACACCATTTGATGATACAAAAGGAGAGTCTTGCTGAATAATTTGACCACACCATTTACGCAACACTGTTTCTATCAACTGGCTCGACATTTCATCCGATTTAGTCTTTAAAACATCACTATTGAGAGCCACATAAACTTCACGGGCAAACCAGCCAATGGTCCTGCTTAAATCTTGTGTTGGTTCCTGTATTTCTCGACCATGCCGCTCTAGTACCAAGGTAGGACAGCGATTATCTACAGCTGGTTTTAATTTTGATGTAATGGCAGCTAAGCAACTTATAGCAGGTAATAAACTAGCCAGCGGAAGCCCTAACCTACGAGCGACAGTTAATGCAGGACATGTTTTATTATAAGGTTCCAAGCTCCAAGTTAATGTGTGAGCACTTGCCAACGTTCCCAAATTGGTTGAATTTGGCGCAGGTATATACTGCTGGCTTAATTTATTTATATGATTGGACCAACTACGCCATGATGTTGGTACGGGAGGTAATTCAAGTTTTTCATTATTCACTTGCTGATTTCGGACAATCGCAAGGTCTTCAGCCAAAATATGCCATGATGAGGCATCTATGACTAAATGGTTTATGGCAAACCAAGCCCTTTGGTTATTATTTTCATTTTCTTTAACTAACAATACGGCAACCATAACACCGTTTTTAGGACTTAAATTACTGCATAGTTGTTTTGCCAACTCAGCTGCTGATAATACACCTGAGTTTTCTAAAGTGGGTAAATCAGTATTTTCAGAATACACTCTATACTTATCATCATCACACTGTTGATAAGTTTGCTCACAATAAATAGTTTGGGTATTTTCAACCGGAACATTTAGGGATAACTCCCCCGTACCCGATTGCACCAATTGAGCTCGCAACAACCCATGGCGATTAAGTAAAGCATACACAAGCTCTTTTAGTTCACCAGCCGTCATACTTTCAGGCACTACTACACTTGCTAGTTGTGCAAATCGATCAAGCGGTGTCGCTGCATTAAGGTAGCGCTGCATTAATGAAGTTGAAGTAAGCTGACCTTTATCATTACTATCGTGGCTAACCGTTTTACTATTTTGACTGTCTCCTAGGGGATCAACTTCGTGTAATTCTTTAACCAAATTCGCAATGCATTTTGCATTAAATACTTGACGAGGAGTAAGGTGGATCCCTTCTCGACGAGCGCGACTGACTAATTTCACCACTGAAATACTATCGCCACCCACTGCAAAAAATCCATCGTCAATGCCTATTGTCTCAATCCCTAAAACGTCACACACTAAACTACATAGCTTTTTCTCCAGTTCATTGCGAGGGGCTCTTTTGGCAATAACACCTAAATCATCAGGTATCGACAGCGCTTTACGATTAATTTTTCCATTAGGTAATTTAGGTAGTTTTTTATTAATTACAAAATACTTGGGGACTAAGTGAGGAGGTAGAGCTTGCTCACATACATAGCGAAAGCGGGCTATTAAGTTTAAATTAGCCTCTTGATTATCGCTTAGTTGCTCAATTTCATTTTCAATATAACAAATTAACTCCATCGCACTTTGAGTAACCGCTCTGGCAATCACAGCGCAAGGACATTTAATTAACAGCTCAATGGTTGACTCAACTTCGAGCGGCTCAACACGAAAACCTCTAATTTTTACTTGCTCGTCTATACGGCCAATGTATTCAATATTTCCTTGAGTTGTCCATTTGACTCTATCACCACTTAGGTAAAGTCTTTCACCTTGTTCAGAAAAAGGATTAGCAATAAACTTGCTTGCTGTTAAATCACTACGATCAAGGTATCCTCTTGCTAATCCAGCACCAGCAATTGCAAGCTCACCATGCACCCCTAAAGGCGCTAATTGCAAGCAACTATCTAAAACATAAACTTGCCCTCCTGCAACTGGCCCACCTATTACCGGCTTTTCAGCGGCATTGGTTTTAGCAATCATTGCATCCACTGTTGCCTCTGTCGGGCCATATAAATTAAAGCCCAACGTACCAGGCAGGCTCTTTATACGTTGCCAAAGCTCTTGTTTTACCGATTCACCACCAAAACCCAATATTGCAGGTGTGTGAGGTTCAATAAATTGCCCATTGGTATCTGTAAGTCCTGACTGTAACCACGGTAATACTTCATCTAGCATACTGGGAGTTAACTCAATAAAATCCATTTTTTTAAGCATTATCTCTTTGGCAAGAGTGACCGCGTCTTGCATCGTATTTGCATCAAATAAATAGACTTTATGGCCTTCAAACATCCACAGTGTAGGTTGCCATGAGGCATCAAAGGCCAAAGACCAAGCATGGCCAACTTTTAGCTGATTATGTTCTACAAGCGCAGAAGCTTCGCTATAGAGATCGTGTTTATGACTAGCAATAAGGTTAACCAGCGAAGCATGTTTTACAACAACACCTTTTGGCTGCCCTGTTGAGCCTGATGTAAACGTAATACAGGCTGGATGAGATGAGCGCAATGGCCGGCATCTCTCTTCGTTTGTAAGATTAAGATCACTATTTTTTACACTTAATGCTTCATTCTCAATAACTAACAAACTGACTGTTTTAGTTTGTAATTCAGTCGCTTTAGCTGATTCAAATGAATGTGTATCACCGTTATTAATTACTATATTTGGCGCCGCCAATGTAAGTACTCGGTTAATGTAATCCTCTGGATAATTTGGATCTATAGGTACAATAGCGGCACCAGCCTTGAGTGTACCAAGCATCACAACGAACCATTCCAACTGACGAGGCATTATTATGGCAACCCGATCCTCTGGCCCAATCCCTTGCGATACTAGCCACCTTGCGACTCTATTTGCTCTTGCATTGAGCGTTAAAAAGCTGAGGTCATGCAGGACGTTTTGTTTTTGCAAAACACTCTTTATCGTTTCACTGCCAACTAACTCAACGGCAGTTCGATTTGGGTATTTACCCACGGTACTCTCAAACCAAGCAACGAGCGTTGTTACTGGGCTTAAAAATGCATCGCGTTGACCCAATTTTATTAATTGATTTTCATCGGGTAATACAGTGGTAATGTTAGCTAGTGCTATATCTGGTTCTTGGACACAGTGTTTAAGTAACTGTAGCAGCCGTTTTAAATGATTTGGTATGGTTTTTGGTCTATATAATGAAGCACGCCAAGTGGCTTGAAACTGAAGACAGTTATCTTTTAATAATGCGTCAAAAGAGAGATCTGTTTGCGTTGTACCATTAAAATACTTTTCCCAATGTACATCTAAGTCATCGATTACCGGTGGAGACATCCCATGGCTTAAGAAAGTCACCATAGTGTCTAATAATGGGTTTTGCGATTCCCCTCGTTTTATTTGTAATTTTTCAAGTAATAATTCAAAGGGTAAATCTGCATGTGAAAAAGCAGCACGACATTGTGTCGCACTATCACGGATCAGTTCACGAAAACAAAGTTTATTATCAACCTTAATCCGCAGTGGAATAACATTACCAAAATTACCTATCAGGTCACTCAGCTCAGGTAGATTACGATGCGAAGCCACTGTCCCTATCGTCACTTCCGAGGCCCTAGAAAGCCGAGTCATTAATAAAGCAATCACCGCAATAATGGCTTCAAAAGTTGTAACTTGTTCTTCTCGTGCTAACGTAAGTAGGGTTTGTGTTGTTGCTTTATCAAGATTATCACTGTGCCAGCCACCATTTTCATTTTGTCTCACTCCCCGAGGAAAATCAGTTGGAAAATCAATAGGCTCAGGTAGCGGTGTAAGCTGCTTTTGCCAGAACGCAACCTGCTCTTTGCTTTGTTCGGAATCTTGTTGCCATTTTTCACGATGCCATTGAGCAAAATCTAAATACTGGATGGGTAACGGAGCGCGTTGTTTAGATTCGCCGCTCTTAATTAGCCTATAGTATGTTGATAATTCATTGGAAAAAATACCAAATGACGCCCCGTCCCAAACAATATGTTGCCCTACCATAACTAAAGTGTGATGACTGTCGGTCATTTTTACGAGAGCAAGTCGAAGTGTACTCTTAGTTGCAAGATCGAAAGGTTCTGTACTTGCATGTTGTGCTATTTCTTTAAGACGTACTTCTCGCGTCTGCTGATCTAAATCTTGTAAATCATATTCACACCACTGCAAAGGAAACTCATCAAGCACTTTTTGTCGAGCACCAACAATAGGGTCTGCATAATAGGAAGTTCGAAAAATACTGTGCCTGTTCACTAATTCAAAACAACTTTGCTGTAAAACACGCGCATCTAAACAACCCTTAAATTGCCACAAGACACAAACATTGTAAGCAGACGAAAGTGGATCGAGTTGATTAAGTAACCACATCCTTTCTTGCGCATTAGAAAGTACATAACTGCTCTCATTTTTTGCTTTTGAAACTGTAAAGCATTGATTTAATGTCGATAAAGAGTCCACATTATTATTCGGCATGATTATTTTTCGAGTTGCCGCCAATTTTCTCGCAAGCTTTAGCCTAAGTGCATTATCCATAAAACAGACCCTAAAATACAAATAATAATAATTTGCATTATTATTTACTGTAGTTATTATTGCAACACATTGATTGAAAATTAATCCCGTGTGTATGAAAAATGTATTTTGAAAAGGAGCATAAGATATTATGAAAACTAATTTTTCCAATGAAGGCACAACCCAAAGCGATGAGCAAAATTTAATCTTCGCACGAGCAGCCGCTCTAGCCGACAGTGGTATATTTAAAGAGTATTTAATTTACGAAGATAACGGTGAATGTTGGTTTGCAGGGGGTATTGTTCGATCTATAACAGTATTTGCAACTCACATTGAATCTAATACCTCTGCAGGAAAAACTCAGTGCCAAGTTAACAGCGAAAACCTCTGCCAAGTCCTACAGCAAGAATTAAATACTTGGGATGGTGAATGGCAAGCATGTGGATGGTCTAGTTTTGAATTCGCGTATGCCCTGAAATCACCAGAACTATTAACCGAAGAAGAAAAAGCAGGCCAAGAAGCGTTATTATTTATTTGTGAGCCAAAAATAACGGTATCCCTAGGGAAAAAACCAACACTCATTAAATCTAAATCCAGTGAACTTGAGCAAAAAGTACGCTTAATACTAGAAAATGCAGTTGTACGAGCACACGTTCCTTACAAAAATGTCGAAATACCAGACAATATTAATTATAAAAATGCAGTCAAAAAGTCTGTCGCCAATATCAAAAATGGTTTACTAGAAAAAGTCATACTCTCGCGTAAGGTTCCCCTACATTTTTCTCCCGATTACACTGCGACTTGGCTTCAAGGACGTTCAATGAACACACCGGCTCGTTCATTTACAATGAATTTAGCTGGTTGGAAAATCACCGGGTTTAGTCCTGAAATTGTACTTTCAGTTGATGAAAACCGTAAAGTTACAACAGAGCCGTTAGCGGGTACTCGACGATTAGAAGGTAATCCAGAAACAGATCAAAAAATATTTGATGAGTTACTAAAAGATCCAAAAGAAACCCACGAACACGCAATATCTGTGAGACTTTCAGTTGACGAAATGAATGAAGTTTGTGAACCAGAATCTGTACATGTGCCACAGTTCATGGTTCAAAAAAAGCGAGGTTCTGTGCAACATTTAGCTTCGAGAGTCTGTGGCACTCTAAAAACAGAATATAACGCTTGGCATGCATTCGAAAGCCTATTCCCTGCTGTTACAGCATCTGGTATTCAAAAGCTGGCTGCTTTTTCAGAAATACGACGACACGAAGGCAGTAGCAGAGGGCTTTATGCAGGCGCAATTTTAAAACTAGATCACACAGGCGTTATTGACGCAGCATTAGTTTTACGCAGTGTTATGAGTAAAGGCGATCAGCACTGGTTACAGGCTGGAGCCGGAATTGTACTTGATTCAACACCAGAAAGAGAACTCACCGAAACCAGTGAAAAACTAGCAAGCATTTCACCTTGGGTTGTTGAAAAAAAAAGCTAAATTAACGTAATTCATTAAATAAGGATACTTAATGAATCCTTATTCAGCTAATACCCACTGCTACACATTTTTATAAAAAAAAGTAAATTTATGTAGCAGATAAAAGTTGTTTTAAACGAGGAGTTTAAGCATGGCACAGCCACTAATACCTACATACGATATCATTGGTGTCGGATTTGGCCCATCAAATATAGCTTTGGCGATTGCCTTAGAGGAAATTAAAAGCAATTCCACCACACTAAATACCTTATTTATTGATAAACAGCCAGAATATCAATGGCATGGTGATACTATTACTAACCAAAGTGGGCTACAAGTCTCATTTTTGAAAGATCTTGTCACATTGAGAAATCCAACCAGCCCTTACTCATTCTTAAATTATTTACATTCACATAATCGTTTAGTGGACTTCATAAATTTAAGTACTTTCTACCCAAGCAGGCTAGAATTTAATGACTATCTGCGCTGGGTTGCGGGTCATTTTTCCTCTCAATGTCAATACGGCGAAGAGGTTACCTCTATTGAGCCGGTTATGGATAATCAAAAAGTAAAATTACTCAAAGTGACAACCGCAGATACAGGTGGTACAAGTAAGATCCGTTTTACTAAATCACTTGTTATGGGCACTGGCGGAACCCCTTTAATACCGGAAGTTTTTCAACCGCTAAAACAAACCCCGATTGTATTTCATCATACTCACTACCTATCAAAAATGGCTAAACTTATTCCAGCAAAAACAAAAGACTTACGCATTGCTATAATCGGTGGTGGGCAAAGTGCTGCGGAAGCTTTTATTGATATTGATGATAATTATCCGCACGCAAAAGTTGATTTAATTATGCGTGGTAATTCGATGAAGCCAGCAGATTCAAGTCCCTATGTGAATGAAATTTTTAACCCATCATCAACAGACTCTATATTCAGTAAAACGCAGCAAGAAAGAGAAGAGCTATTAAAAGAATATAAGTACGCTAATTATTCAGCTGTTGACTCATCGATGATTGAGCAAATATATAATATTTTTTATCAACAAAAAGTTGCCATGATGGAGCAACATACATATTGCCCTAACAGTGAAGTTACTGAAGCATCTGAAAAAAATGGAAAAATAACGCTGTCTATACTTGATAGAAAATCAAATCAGCATGCCACGAATAATTACGATTTAGTAATTTTAGCTACAGGGTATCAACGACCTAAAATGGCACCTATGTTAGAACCTATTAAAGCCTATTTAGGAAACATTGATATTGATCGAAATTATCAAGTTAAAACGGACGAGCGTTTTCTTCCATCGTTATTTTTGCAAGGACGTTCAGAATCATCCCATGGTTTAAGCGACACTTTACTCTCAATACTTTCAGTGAGATCAGCAGAAATAGCACACTCATTACAGGCAGAGTTGCAAGTACAGGCTCAGCAAGCAGTTGCTTTAGCTTAATCCCTTGAAATGCATATTACTCAAATAAGTCATTATCTAAGTAATGTGCATTCATCGCAATCGGGTTTATTTTCAATCATTATTGCCTTATAACAAATGTGATACTGTTTAATAACAAGGAATAAAAATGAAGTTTATTACCCCTTTTGCGCTTTTGGCAACAGTCAGTTTTTCGGGTTTTACGAGTCAAACAGAGCAAACGCTACAACTTGAAAACGTATTCGACCTTGAATATGCGAATCAGATAGATATAACCGAAGACGGTAAAACCGTTTACTTTGTGCGTAATCGTATGGATATAAAAACAGATCGCAAAGTGGGTAATATTTGGTCTGTTGATTACAAAACCAAACAAATGCAGCCGCTAACCTCTGGCGTGCACATAGATTACTCGCCAGTTCTTTCTCCTGATGGTCAGCGCCTTGCGTTTATATCAACCCGTGACGGCAGCAGCCAAATATATATTAAGTGGCTTAAAACAGGCGCTATGGCAAAAATTAGTAATCTAACGAATAGCCCACGTGCTATTACATGGAGCCCTAACTCTAGCCAATTAATATTTAGCATGTTTGTTCCAAGTGCTGCTTCAGCGCCAGTAACCTTACCAGGCAAACCTAAAGGGGCAACGTGGGCAGAACCAGCTAAATTTATTGACGATGTTTATTACCGTTCAGATGGTGGCGGTTACACGCAAAAAGGTTTTAGCCAAGTATTTTCTATAGATGCTAACGGGGGGAATGCTAAACAGCTTACTCATGATGAGTTTGATAACGCAGGTGATGTTAGTTTTAGTAAAGATGGTAAATCGCTTTACTTCTCTGCAAATAGACACACAAACAATCAGTTAAAGCCTACAAATAGTGAAATTTATAAATTTGATTTAGCTTCGCAAAATATAACAGAAATTACTGACCGAAATGGACCTGACGAGCAACCTAAAATCTCTCCCGATGGTCGTTACTTAGCGTACACAGGTTACGATGATAAACGCACTAACTACGAAAACGCTCAGCTTTATATTCGTGATTTAAAAACAGGTAACACAACTAGCTTAACGCCAGATTTTGATCGTAGCGTAGGTCAAATGAAATGGAGTGCAAACTCCAAAGGCATATACTTTAGCTATGCAGATAAAGGTCAAACCGCCCTCGCCTATCAACCACGCAGCGGCAAGCGTAAAATAATAACAACTCAAATTGGCAGTGTTGCCTTTGGACGCCCTTATTCTGGTGGTGACTTTGATGTAAGCGAAGATGGCGAAGTAGCCTTTACCCTTGCCGATACTCAGCGCCCTGCTGATATAGCAACAATTAAACGCGGTAAAGCGCAGCGTTTAACTACCCTTAATAGTGATGCTCTGGCTGATAAAACTTTGGCTAAAGTGGAAGAAATTTGGATTAAATCAAGCCACGATGAGCTACCAATCCAAGGTTGGATTGCTTACCCACCAGAATTTGACAGCAGCAAAAAATATCCGCTAATACTAGAAATACATGGCGGTCCAGTAGCTAATTATGGCCCGCACTTTAGCGCTGAAATTCAGCTGTTTGCAGCCAAAGGAAATGTAGTTTTATACATGAACCCACGTGGTAGTGATTCATACGGTAAAGAGTTTGCACAAACTATTCATCATAATTATCCAAGTAACGATTTTGATGATTTAATGACTGGCGTTGATGCGCTAATAGCGAAAGGCTTTATTGACGAGTCTAAATTGTTTGTAACCGGTGGCTCTGGCGGTGGTGTATTAACAGCTTGGATTGTAGGTCATACAGATCGCTTTGCTGCGGCTGTAGTTGCTAAGCCTGTTATTAATTGGATCAGCTTTGTACTAACTGCCGATTTTTACCCGTTTTTTGCTGATTACTGGTTTCCGGGTAAACCGTGGGATCACATTGAGCATTACATGAAGCGCTCGCCTATTAGTTATGTTGGAAACGTTAAAACTCCTACTATGTTGCTCACTGGCGAATCTGACTACCGTACACCAATATCAGAAACTGAGCAGTTTTATCAGGCATTAAAACTACAAGGCGTTGATACTGCAATGGTGCGCATTCCTAATGCATCGCATGGTATTACAGCTCGCCCATCAAACTTAATGACTAAAGTAGCTTATATTCAATGGTGGTTTGATAAACACACTAAATAAACTCTGGGTAATAAATTTATAGCTCAAATAAAAGCCACTTCAAATAAGTGGCTTTTATGTTTACCGCCTTAGTATTCAAACTGTAAACCCCCTTTACACTTCTGTGGCAGTTAAATATCGGACTTAGCTAAAACTTCAGTTAGTAAAATTTCGGTTTATAGCATTTTTTGTAACTTGAGTTGGTAAAAAATCGGTTTGAGTCACTGTTTATAGCCTATCAGTTAGTAAAATTTTGTTTTATAGCACAGAGAAGTTAGTAAAAAATCGGTTTATAAATTCGCTAAGTTTGCTTATTAAAACAAAAATCAGTCACTTACCTGCCTTTTAAAGTTGTTGTAAACGCTTTTTACAGCAAAATCACCCCAAATATGCTGTTTTATGAAAGGTTAGTTAAACTCTGATCTGTAAATTCACTCAGGTAGTTAAATAGTGATCCAACATGATTTGGCAAGGGCGTGTTGAACTTTGGTGGGTTAATTTGCAGCAGTATGTTTGGTTTTTAGGCAAGACGGAGCTTATGTAGTGTGGTTATTCCCCATGAATAGGCGATAACGTAGCATAAATACCAAACATGCGCTGCCCTTTGGGTTCTTTCTAGGGACGATAAACTCTTTGTTGCTCGGTTTTTACTTAGCCCACTAGGTTACAAACCTCGCGCCGCGATTTAATCGCCCCTAGATTGAACAAATTTCAATCCACAAAGATCAACACGCCCTAGTTAAAGTCTGATCTGTAATTGTGCTTCAATGTTCTAACTTTACTTAAAGCAATAAAAAAGGGCCTATTGGCCCTTGAGTAACACTATCTAGTTAGGAATTAAAATTGGTTCATGGTGTTATCTTCACCACCGGCTTTTAGCGCATTATCACCAGAGAAGTATTCTTTGTGTGTATCGCCCATGTTAGAACCCGCTAAATCTTGGTGCTTAACAGAAGCCTGCTCACGGCGAATCTCTTGGCGCTGTACATCACGTACGTACGCCAGCATACCCATGTCGCCAAAGTAACCTTCTGATAAAATATCAGTGCTTAGCGCAGCTGTATGGTACGTAGGCAGAGTAATTAAGTGATGGAAAATACCGGCTTCACGTGCGCCATCGCGTTGGAAGTTTTGCACTAGTAAATCGGCTGCTTGAGCAAGCTCTGTTGCATCCATTTCTGGAGCCATTAAGCCTTTGTTGTCGCCAAGGCTTGGGTAAGCACTTAAGTCACGGCCAGCTTCTTGCCATTCTTGATATACTTGCTCACGGAACTTAAGCGTCCAGTTAAACGAAGGCGAGTTGTTGTATACCAGTTTTGCATTTGGCACGTGTTCTTTTACACGATTTACCAGCTCTGCGATTTGTTTAACATGTGGTTTTTCTGTTTCAATCCACAGTAAATCAGCGCCCGACTGCAAGCTCGTAATACAATCTAGAACTACGCGGTCTTTTTCAGTGCCTTCGCGGAATTGAAATAAACCGTTATCTAGGCGAGTTGGTTTACATAACTGGCCATTAATTTTCATTGCCGTGTCGCCTTCATTTAAGTCATCAACACCGTTAATTGGCGTGGTTTCTAAAAATGCATTGTACTGGCTTGCTAAATCACCAGGTGTTTGCGACACAGGTACTTTTTGAGTAAGGCTGGCACCTAATGAATCTGTGCGTGCCACAATAATACCGTTATCAATACCGAGTTCTAAAAAAGCGTAACGTACTGCATTGATTTTTGCTAAAAAGTCTTCGTGCGGTACTGTAACTTTACCCGCTTGGTGACCACATTGCTTAGCGTCAGACACTTGGTTTTCTATTTGAATGGCACACGCACCGGCTTCAATCATTTTTTTAGCGAGTAAATAAGTTGCTTCTTCGTTACCAAAACCAGCGTCAATATCAGCAATAATTGGCACAACATGGGTTTCAAAGTTGTCTATTTTATCAATAACCGCTTGAACGTCACCGCCATTCGCTTTTGCTGCATCTAGGTCATTAAATAAGTGGTCAAGTTCGCGTGCATCAGCTTGCTTTAAAAACGTATAAATTTCTTCAATTAATGCAGGAACCGACGTTTTTTCGTGCATGCTTTGATCTGGCAGCGGGCCAAATGCAGAGCGAAGCGCTGCAACCATCCAGCCACTTAAGTACACATAGCTGCGTTTAGTTGTTTTTTGGTGGCGCTTAATAGCCATCATCATTTGTTGGGCAGTAAAACCATGCCAACACCCCAAAGACTGTGTGTACTGGCTTGTGTCTGCGTCATATGCAGCCATATCTTCACGCATTACGTCTGCTGTGTATTGCGCAATTTCAATCCCAGTACGAAAGCGGTTTTGTAAACGCATACGGCTTGCGTATTCAGGGTTAATAGCTTTCCATGGGCTGCCTTGAGATTGGCAAAGAGTAGAAAGAGTGTCTGTTTCGCGTTGATATGTTGTCATAATAAAATCCTTCGAACGAGTGTGTAAATTATTTTAATGTTGTGAGAGTGGCTAGGAGTGTGTGCTCCGTTTCGCTTGATTCAACATTAGGCTCATTTTTTAGATTTAGTAAATTTATAGTTATTATTGCGGCTATACATTTTGTGAATGGCTAAAAAGCACTCAACATTGCTTTTTTGAGTTATTGTTGCCTTAACGCACAAGCACACAACAACATCGCGACCGTTTAAGGAAGGCAATTATGTCCCACACTCTCACACATTCAGGACTCAGCGTAGACACACAACTTGCTGATTTCGTTAAAAACCAATTACTCCCTGGCACGCATTTGAGTGAGCAGCAGTTTTGGCAAAACTTTGCACATATAGTGCAAACACTTACCCCTACAAACACAGCATTGCTTGAAAAGCGAGAGCTGCTTCAAAAGCAAATAGACGACTACCATCTTGCTAATAAAGCGTGGGATAGCGTTAAGTACCAAGCCTTTTTGCAAGATATTGGTTATTTAGTAAAAGAGCCTGCCAACTTTGAGATTGAAACTCAAAATGTAGAACCCGAGGTAGCGCTTACAGCAGGGCCTCAGTTGGTTGTGCCTGTAAGTAACGCACGCTTTGCACTTAATGCTGCTAACGCACGTTGGGGTTCGTTATACGACGCTTTATACGGCACTGATGTGTTAAGCGAAGACGATGGCGCCGAAAAAGGCACTACTTACAACCCAGTACGTGGTTTTAAAGTCATGGCCTACGCTCGTCAGTTTTTAGATAAAGCATTGCCGCTGACTAATGGCTCGCACATAGAAAGCACTAATTATTCAGTAGTAGATGGCGCACTTTTAATTACGTTACGTGATAGCTCTCAAACCACATTAGCCGACCCATCTCAGCTTATTGGCTATCAAGGTGAAGCGCAAAATCCTACTGTAGTATTATTAAAAAACAATGATTTACACATAGAGCTACATATCGATCACCACCACATTATTGGCCAAGCAGATAAAGCAGGCTTAAAAGATGTAGTGTTAGAGGCCGCACTCACCACCATTATGGACTGTGAAGATTCAGTAGCTGCAGTAGATGCAGAAGATAAAGTACAGGTTTATAAAAATTGGCTTGGTTTGATGCAAGGTAACTTAGTTGAATCGTTTAAAAAAGGCGATAAAACCGTAGAGCGTACCCTACAAAGTGATAAAATATACACCGCACTTGACGGCGGCACCGTTAC
Source organism: Pseudoalteromonas sp. SWYJ118 (assembly GCF_015864505.1). NCBI lineage: Bacteria > Pseudomonadati > Pseudomonadota > Gammaproteobacteria > Alteromonadales > Pseudoalteromonadaceae > Pseudoalteromonas > Pseudoalteromonas sp. SWYJ118. The sequence continues at coordinate 293,037 of NZ_JADYXC010000003.1, forward strand.
TTTAAAAGGCCGCAGCATGATGTTTGTTAGAAACGTTGGCCATTTAATGACGAACCCTGCTATTACCGATGTGTACAATCAACCGGTATTTGAAGGCATTATGGATGCGATGTTTACAGCCACCGCTGCCCTGCACGACCTAAACAAAAAAACAGGTATAAAAAATACCAGCGCGCAAAGTATTAATATAGTAAAACCAAAAATGCACGGCCCTGAAGAAGTGGCGTTTACTAACACTTTATTTAGCCTAGTAGAGGAAGCGCTAAGCTTACCTAAAAACACCCTTAAAATGGGTATTATGGATGAAGAACGCCGTACATCTGTAAACCTAAAAGCCTGTATTCATGCAGCTAAAGAGCGTGTGGTATTTATCAACACCGGATTTTTAGATAGAACCGGCGATGAAATTCATACCTCTATGCAAGCGGGTGTTGTACTTCCAAAAGCACAGATTAAACAGCAATCATGGATAAGCGCATATGAGGATCGCAATGTCGATATTGGCCTTGCTTGTGGCTTAAGTCATAAAGCACAAATTGGTAAAGGCATGTGGCCAATGCCAGATAAAATGGCATTAATGATGGAGCAAAAACTAGCACATCCTAAATCAGGCGCTAATACAGCATGGGTGCCCTCCCCTACAGCCGCTACTCTGCACGCAATGCATTATCACGATGTAAACGTATTTACCGAGCAGCAAAGTATTGCTAAACGTACTATTGCTAGCCTTAATGACCTGCTTACACCGCCGCTAATGGCAGACCCTAAAACGCTTTCAAAAGAAGATATTCAAAGCGAGCTTGAAAACAACGCACAAGGCATTTTAGGCTACGTTGTACGTTGGATTGATCAAGGCGTTGGCTGCTCAAAAGTACCCGACATTAACCATATCGGGCTAATGGAAGACAGAGCAACACTGCGTATTTCAAGCCAGCATATGGCTAATTGGTTGCTAAATGGCGTGTGTTCACAGGCGCAAATAAAATCAACAATGGCTAAAATGGCCAAAGTAGTTGATGGTCAAAACGAGCACGACACTGCATATACACCCATGGCAACAAACGAAGAAACCCTTAATAACAGCATTGCCTATCAAGCCGCTACTGCATTAGTTTTAGAGGGCGTAACACAACCTAGTGGTTACACTGAACCACTACTACATAGCTACCGTATAAAATATAAAGTACAAAAAACGAATACGCTTTAACCGCTTAAGCAAAGTTCAGATTAAGTACTAAACCAGCTTTTAAGCTGGTTTTTTATCGTCTGGAATTAAAAAAGCAGCGCTTATATGGCATTTTAAAGGTATATAGATAATACACATGAATATCTAACATTTATTCAAACGTAAAAAAGCGTGTTTTGCATACACAAAACACGCTTTTTAAAGCTTTAGCTAATTAAATCTAATTTTTTACAATGGCATTGTGATAAATATTTTGTACATCGTCACAATCTTCAAGCATATTTATAAACTTATCAAAGTTAGCAATAACTTCTTCGTCTTCAATTTCAATATTAACTTGAGGAATAAACGTAATTTCGTCTACTTCAAAGTTAATGCCTTCAAATGCGTCTTCAAGGGCTGTTTTAGCTTTAAAGTATTCTGTTGGCGGTGCAAATACCGACACTTTACCGTCCTCGGCTTCAACATCGCTAACATCAATATCAGCCATCATTAATGCTTCTAATACTATTTCGTCGTCATCACCCGCAAAGCCAAGTACCGCATAATGATCAAACATATGTGCTACGCAGCCAGGAGTACCAATTTTTGAGTCTGTTTTAGTAAACGGTAAGCGTACATCTTTAATTGTACGGTTCGGATTATCAGTTAAACAGTCAACTATAACCATGCAATTACCAGGACCATAGCCTTCGTAACGGGCAACAGAGTAATCTTCCCCTGCGCCACCGGCTGCTTTTTCAATTGCTTTTTCAATAACGTGTGCGGGTACTTGGTCTTTTTTAGCTTTTTCGATTAGACGGCGTAGTGTTTGATTTACTTCGGGATCGGGATCACCACTTTTTGCTGCAACGTAAATCTCTTTACCATACTTTGAGTTTACTTTTGTTTTTGCATTGGCTGTTTTGATCATAGAACTTTGACGAACTACAAATGCTCTGCCCATTTTGTGCCCCTAATGAATACGTTACGTTTTGCGGTATTTTACCAATTCAAAACGTATTGGGCTAGCTCCGCAATGGGCAAAACTTGATTAATAAAAACTTTTATAACTACATACTTATTTCAGAATAAATTTAATAGCACGCTATTTAACATAATTCTATTTTTTTAGAATAACTTTCAACCAATGTCACTAATTCAACAAAGTCATGTAAAACGTAATCAGCTTGGTCTGCATAGGCTGGCGTTGACTCAGGAGCATATAAACATGCTCGCATGTTTGCATTATGCGCAGCTTGAATATCGTAAAGGTAATCGCCTACATAAAGTAAATTTCTGGCGTTAATGTTCCAAAGTGTAGCAATGGCATTTAAAGCGCTCGGGTCGGGTTTTGCTGGTGCATCACTTCGCGTTAAAACCGTGCTGATAGGAAGTGGATTATTTTGTAATTTAATTGCCGCTGCTTTATCAAAATTGCGAGTAACAATCGCCATCGGAATATTTTTAGACTTTAAAGCATGAATAGCTTCACTCACACCAGGTAATATACTGGCATGTTGTGCATCTATTAATTCGTGTTGGTGAACTATATTCATTGCCTCTTCACGCATATACGGTGAGGGCAACTGAGCAATGTAATCAAGTAAGTCTTGCTCGCAAGGGCAACCTATTTGGGCCTTTATTAATGCAAAATCTAATTCTGATGAAACCAATGTTCCATCTAAATCAAAAATCACTCCAAAAATAGCCTCAACCTGAGTAGTCATATCATTCCCTGAATTTAGTTATTACTAAATGAAATTTAAACATAAAATTCTCTACTGCTTATGCCCTAGGCCGGTAAATACAAAGGGATAAATGAAACTAACTATATTTAAATATTAATACGCACCATTATCAATCTATTGATAACAAAGTAATTTAAGTGCTTGATATATCATGCGCAAAAAAAGGTAAATATACAAATTGAACTCATAAATTTTACGTAAATTTACAAATAACAGATCAAACATGAACGCAGTTTAAACGTATGAAGAAAACGCGCACATAAACAACTGCTGTGCGCGTCGGTTGGGGAAGTTTTAAATATTAATTTTGCTCAAAGCGGGCTTCGAGCCAAGTATCATCTTGAGCAAAGTTTAAAGTTTTAATCTTACCTTTGCCCTCAACGTTTACCATATTTACCTGAGATGGCCATAAATCACGAAGTGCGCCATTACTCATTTTAATTCCTTCAATATTTTCAGGAATTGGTGCTTCTTGGTAAACCCAAAAAAACTTACCATCAACTTGTGCTCCCACAAAGTTAAGCGCTAAAGGCTCACCACTTAATGTTTGTAGAGCAACATGCGATTCAACATACTTAGCAAAACGTTGTTGGTCGGCTTTATTACTAATAATATCAATTTTGCCTTTAAACAATGTTCCTACGGCGTGTTCGGTATCATGTAAATAAAAGCGATGCATTAATTCAACATTATGCGTTCGTTTATTAAAAAGCACGGTTGTAACTGACGACTTTAGTTGATGCGCCATACTTGGCGCAGCAACTAAAAGGCAAACAATAATAAGCAAAAAGCGCATTATTGCTGCTCCTCACCGTCATCCTTTTCGTCTTTCTTCTCATCAGTTTTAAGCTCAGTTTTAATATCTTGCATGATATCGCGACTTACTTTAGCTTTACTCTTTTCCTTTTTAAATACTTCAATACGTGAAGGAATAATACGACGAGGGTAGTTATTGTTTTCAACATCTACGTCAGCTGTTTCCCAGCCTGGATCGACAGTAACTGATACAAGCGGTTTGTTTTTATCGGTAACAATCAGCTTCTGAACGTTTTTATAATTACGACGCCAAATTTCAGCAGGAATATAGCGCTCTTCTTTAGTGCCATCTTCATATGTTAGCTCTAATAAAATAGGCATTACCAAACCACCAAGGTTTGAAAATTCCATAACGTAATAGTTTTTATCTTCTTCTAAAGCACGCTCAAGCGTTTTACGCTCCCACGGCTCTAAGCCTTTTAAAAACTTATTGTACGAGTTACGTTCTTTATTGGTTACAGTAAAACGGTCGTTTTCGTCATAAAAATCGGTAACATCAGAGTTTTTCTCAACCCATGTTTTTTTACCTTGTGCGCGGTTACGCTCAACAAATAATGAAGTAGGTTTGTCTGCTTCAATATCACGTAAACGGCTGTAATCAATATCAGGGTTTTTAGTGTCTAAACGTAGTTGATATACTTTATCTAAAGAGATATCTACATGGTCTGTGGTGTAAAACCAGCCACGCCAAAACCAATCTAAATCAACACCAGAGGCTTCTTCCATTGTACGGAAAAAATCAGCTGGAGTAGGGCGCTTGTATTTCCAGCGCTGAGCATACTCTTTAAATGCAAAGTCGAATAAGTCACGGCCTAAAATTACTTCACGTAAAATATTAAGGGCTGCTGCAGGTTTAGTATAAGCATTAGGACCTAAGCGTAATACACTGTCTGACTGAGTCATAACAGGTACTTGGTTTTCAGACTTCATGTAGCTCACTATATCGCGAGGCTCAACACCCCAAGGAATAGTAGGATCCCATTCACGACCAGCAACGCCATCTAAAAAGCTATTTAAGCCTTCATCCATCCACGTCCATTGGCGCTCATCTGAGTTAACAATCATTGGAAAGTAAATATGACCCACTTCATGAATAACTACGCCAAGTAAAAAGCGCTTTTCAGCTTGAGAATAAGTACGTGTACCATCATCTTGTAACTTAGTACGCGGGCCGTTAAAGGTAATCATTGGGTATTCCATACCGCCAACAGGGCCATTTACCGATTGCGCAGTTGGGTATGGGTAGTCAAAAGAATACTTAGAGTACACTTCCATTGTGTGTACTACCGCTTCAGTTGAGTACTTCTCCCATAAGTCACCACCTTCTTTAGGGAAGAACGACATTGCCATAACTAAAGGTTGAACGTCACCACCTTGCTGATAACCCTTTGCATCCCACATAAACTTACGAGACGACGCCCAAGCAAAGTCACGTACGTTTTGCGCTTTAAAGTGCCACGTTTTAGTTTTGTCGGTGCCTTCTTTTTCGTTTTCTAGCGCTTCTTCTGCGTTAACAATAAACACAGGACGCTTAGATGTTTCGGCTTGCTTTAAACGTTTACGCTGAGTACTCGTAAGTACTTTGCTCGCGTTATCAAGTTTACCTGTTGCCGATACAATGTGATCTGCCGGAACAGTAATCTCAACATCGTAATCACCAAACTCAAGCGTAAACTCACCTGAGCCTAAAAACGGCTTGTTTGTCCATGCTTCGTAATCGGTATAAGCCGCTAAACGAGGAAACCACTGAGCAATTAAGAATATGTCGTTGCCGTCTTCTTCAAAGTGCTCGTAACCAGAACGTGCACCCACTGCATCTTCTTCAACAATGTTGAAGGCAAAGTTCATGCTAAATTCTACTTCTTTACCTGGTTTTAATGGCTCGTTTAAATCGATGCGCATTAAGGTATCAACTACAGTTACGCGTAGTTCTTTACCATCGTCATCTTTTACGCCACTGATTGTATAACCCAGTTCGTTGTCGCTCATAAATTGCTGGCGACGTAATTCACCTAAACTTAATTTAGCGGGCTTTTGAGCTGGTAGGCTTTCTAAAGTGCTTTTAAATGTTTTTGTTGTTTCGGCAATAGAATCGCTTTTAAAAATATTTTGATCTAACTGTAACCATAAATATTTAAGCGTATGTGGTGAGTTATTTTTATATTCAATGCTTTGACTACCAGTAATGCGGTGCTTTTTTTCATCTAGCTTCACATCAATATCGTAATTTACACGTTGCTGCCAGTATTTTTCACCTGGTTCGCCAGCGGCACTACGATAAACATTGGGTGTAGGAAGTGCTTCGTCTAATTGACGAAATTTATCAACAAAAGAACCTTTTGTTTGCTCAACCGAAGACGCCATAGCTGCACTCGATATTGCGAACGGCAATACAAAAGCACTTAGCGTAAGACCTATTTTTTTCATTGTTAGTCCTAATATAATTTTGTGAGCGTACTTTGACAAATATACCGGTTAGCTTCAATAAATTAGCGACCAAGTACCGTATTTTTAGGGTGATGCTCACTTAGTTTTTTAGATTGAAAAATACAATTATTTTGTAACAAAATACGAATAGATAAAAACTGTAAAGGGGGTTTACAAAATTGGGTTTTAATAATGGTTTTGATCGGTTAAATACAAAGTCCCAGAACTTAAAAAAATATCATTCATTTTATATATATTGCTAAAAAAGTATTGCTTTGGCATTACCAGGTAAACCATTAATCCTACGTATAAGTATTACTAATTCGCAACAAGTAAAATGGCCTAAAAGCCCTTTCTACTGAACAAAAACACAGTGAAACGAGTAAATAATTGGCTCAAATATTGCCGAACTTCATTAATATTCGCTATTTGTACGATAAATGACAAATAGTGTAATTTTAGGTTGATCTTTAGTGCTGTTTATATTTAAAATCGCCAACCTTTTTATTTGAGGCAAATAAATTCGTCACATTTATCCTCAAATTAATATCGATTACTAGCAAGAAATGCGGTGGGCTTATGGATTTTTACATCCTAAAAAAACAACAAGAACTAATTGCGATTCCAGCAAGTGAGAATAACTGTAAGCAGTATCTCGATTCGGGTTATTTTTATATCGATAAAGTAGCAGCGTGCAACGAAACTAATGCATTAAAGGCGCTACACGCAAAACAAACTAAAACGTTAAAAATTCCATTATTAATGGCACTTTTAGCATTACCGGTTGTTTTTTCAGCTTGGTACAGTTTAACCTAACGTAATGCATGCCTTAGGCTTGCATCTTTAACAGCCTTGGGTATATTGGCGCTCTTACGGTTTTATTAAGAGCGCGACATGAAAGTCCTCCACACCTCAGATTGGCACCTTGGCCAACAATTTTACGAACACGATCGCCGTGTTGAACATCAAGCTTTTTTTACATGGTTATTAGCCACTCTTGTTGAACAACAAATAGATTTACTTTTAGTTGCTGGCGACATTTATCATACAGCGACACCAAGCGCTAGCGCCGAAAATCAGCTTTACCAATTTATTAAAGACGCCAAAAAAGCATGCCCACTATTACACGTAGTGATTATTGCGGGTAACCACGACTCTGCAAATCGTATTTTGGCGGCTCAGCCATTACTTGCACAGTTTGATACTCACGTAGTAGGGCGCTTTGATATCGCTACACCCGATGAAACTGTTATTACCATAAATACTAATGGTAAACGCGCTGTAATCGTCGCTATGCCATTTTTACGCGCAAGCGATATAAGTTCACTTAGCCAAACCGAAAGCGGCCCTAGTTATGCTCAAGGCGTTGCAAAAGCTTACGAACTTGCCTTAGAGCAAGCTGTTAATATAAATGAGCAAAACTCACCATTAATAGTTATGGGGCATTTACACGCTAAAGGCGGAGATATATCAAGTGATTCTGAGCGTAACTTAGTAATAGGCGGTGAAGAGTCTATTTCAGCTAATGTATTTGGTAAACAAGCTAACTATGTGGCACTTGGGCATTTACACAAAGCGCAACAAGTTGCTAAAAGCGATGTTATTCGCTACAGCGGCACACCCATTCCAATGTCGTTTTCAGAGCGTAACTACACGCACCAAGTAAATGTTGTTGAATTTATTACTGATGAAAAACAACAGATTAGTACAACTGTAAACCCCCTTTACATTCCGCGATCTGCCGATGTAATTGTTTTACCAAAAGGGGAGTGCGTACCATTAAGCGAACTGTGCGAGAAAATTAAAGCACTCGACACATCACAAAATACAGTAGCGCCTTATTTACGTGTAAAGCTTAAATCGAGCGATATCGACACCACCTTCAGAGAGCAAATAGAACAAGCGCTTGAAGGTAAGCATATTAAATTTTGTGGTATTGAACGCGTACGTGAGCAATTAGCTAACAATGACGACAACACCGTATTTGAAGATTTAAGCGAAGTTGAAATGCTCAACCCGCTTAATTTATTAGAACAAGCATTCGCAAATGATAAAGACATGGCAGGGCAAAGCGTACCCGATGAGCTAAAAGCACTTTTAAGTGACGTGATAAACGAGCTAACGGAGCAAGAACAACTATGAAAATAACCGCAGTTCGTATTCATAATTTAGCTTCAATAGTTGACGCTGAAATAGACTTTACTAAAGCCCCATTAAAAGACGCGGGCTTATTTGCGATAACAGGCGATACCGGCGCAGGTAAAAGTACCTTTTTAGATGCGATATGTTTAGCGCTTTATACAAAAACAGCACGCTTACGTGGCGACAAAGGTAATTTAATAGAGTTTAACGGCGACAGCATTAAGCTTAATGATGCGCGAAACTTACTGCGCAGAGGTACCTGGGAAGGCTACGCTGAGGTCGACTTTTTAGGGCAAGATAAACAGCTTTATCGTGCGCGTTATACTATTTCACGCACCCATAAAAAGGTAACTGGCAAACTTAAAGTAGCCGAGCACACATTAGTTACCCTGCCAGACGAAACCCTAATAGCAGACAAAAGCCACACAATAAAAGAAGTTGAGAGCAAAATAGGGCTTAACTTTGAGCAGTTTTCGCGTGCGGTGTTATTAGCGCAACACGAGTTTGCTGCATTTTTAAAAGCCACTGGCGATGAGCGAGCGCAACTTTTAGAGTGCTTAACAGGCACCGATAAGTTTAGCCGTATTGGCGTGCGTATTTTTGAGCGTCATAAAGAGCAAGTAGCAAAGCTTGAAACGCTTAAAGCAGGCCTTGAAAGCTATACTCTATTAACACCAGAAGAACTTGAATTACAAAAAACTAAGCTAGCCGATTTAAAAGCGCAAACCGAATACACTAAAAAAGAGCTGACCAAAGCAGAAAAAGCACTTAGCTGGTATCAGCAAGCTACAGTGCTTGAGCAAAGTTTACTGCATGCACAGCAAACACAGCAACAAGCAAGCTCAGCGCTTGAAAGTATCGTTGAGCAAAGTGAGCAAGCTAAACAAGCCAAACAGGCGCTTGAAATAAAAGACAACCGCAGCCGCTTTACTGTTTTAACTGATCAAAATACGGTTCAAGATGAGCAAATTACAGCGCTTAAAAGTGTTGACCATTTAGCGGTAATTAACGAGTGTAATACCGCGCTTATTAAACATACCGAGCAGCTTAATAACGCAAATGAGAAAAAACAAAATGCAGCGCCCGTTATCGCTAAAGCGCGCGAGCTCGACAGCAATATTGCTTTGCAAAGCCAAAGTATAAGAGGTACTGAGTCACAAATAGCTAAAGAGCAAACGCAGCTTGATGAGCTCAAACAACAGCTCAAACAAAGCAATAATGAGCTTGAACTTGCTAATACCGACTCAGCTAAAAGTCAGCAATGGCTTAATGAGCATGCACAGCTGCACGTTTTAGCAAAAGATTGGAGCTATTATAAACAAAGCTTTACTACTTACTTAAGTGCACAACAGCAATTAGCCGCAAACGTTACGCAAAGCCAAACTCTTAATAGCGAGCTTACAAATCAGAGTGAGCTTTTAAATACGCAAAATAATAAAGTGCAGCAGTGCGAGGCGTTACTTAATAATGAGCAATCGGCATTACAGGTATTAGATAATCAGCTGACTGAATTTAATGCAGAGCATTGCGACGCGCAGCTAAAGAGTATTGATTACTTAAAAGAGCAACGCGAGCGTTATGGGCAATTTAATACAGAACTAAAACAAAGCACGCAACGCCAACAAGTGCTCAACCAGCAGTTAAATGAAAGCCAGCAAGCTCATGCTTTACTTAATCAACATTTAATAACCAGTGAGCAAGCGCTAAAAGGCAGCGAGTACGCACTTAACCAAGCGCGCTTAAGAGCCAGCGAAAACGTTGAGCATTTACGTACTGAGCTTCGCCCTAATGAGCCTTGTTTAGTGTGCGGTGCAACGGAGCACCCGTACGCGGTAAATCAAAATCAGCAATTAAATAACTTAATTACTGATTTTGAAAATGCTTTTAATACCGCCAAAAAGCAATTTGAGAATGCACAAAGCGAGCTGCATAAGCATCAAACTCAACATGCTGTATTAGCTGCTGAACACGGACAACTTGAGCAAGTAATACAAACGGCAAAAGCTAAACAGCTTGATATTAAAAATACCATGCAAGGTGCACGTACCGAGCTTAACGACTTAACGGCCGATCAGCTTGAAGTCACTTATAAGCGGTTAACGGAGCAAAAAGCGCAGTATTTTGAGCAACAAAAACGCCAGCGTACACTGCAAACTAAAGTAAATGAGCTACAAGCAGCACTTAAAGCAGAGCAGCAAGCACAGCAGCAACTTAGTAATAAACAGCTTGAGCTTACACATCAGCAAAACCAAATAACGAGTAAGCATAGCGAACTAAATGCGCAAATTAACGAGCTGGATACAACGCTTAATAGTCAATTTGAAAACAGTGATTTTTGGCAGCAACTACAAGGCAATACGCTTGAGCTTACCCAGTTGCACGAGCAGGTTACGCAGTACCAGCAAACTCAAACGCAACTCGAGCAAAGCCAAAAACGCCAACACACAGCTAATGAGCAAATAAAGCAGCTTACCCCGCTTATAAGTAACAACGAACAATCGTTAAAAACACTCAATGAAGAGCTCATAAAAGCTAAAGCGCTATTAAGCACTGTGCAAACTGAGCGCTTAGCATTATTTAATAACGAGCAAATAAGCGCAGACGACTACCAAGCAAAGCTCACAAGTGAGCAAGAGCAAAAGCAATTGCTGGTTCAAGCAAGTCAAAAAGCGCATGATGATGCTATTAAGCAGCGAGACGAGCACGCTATAACACTTAAAAACGCAGAGCAACGCTTGCTTGAAAACAGTCAAGAGCTAGCAACGCTTGAGGCACGTTATAACGAGTGGTTTAGCGACTTTAAAGCGCAATTTAGCAATGCGACGCACGAACAGGTCAAAATTTTACTAACACTTAGTAGCGAGACGATTAAAGCGCATTTAAATCAGCACGAGCAGTTAACTCAAGCGCTAACCGATGCAAATGCCGCATTAAAACAGCAGCAACTTACGCTTGAAAAACACAACAGTAGCGATAAACCAACGCAAAGTGCAGAGGCTTTAAATACCCAATTAAGTAGCTTAAACGAGCAACAAACGCAGCTGCAAAGTTCATTACTAGCGACTAATACTGCCATTGAGCAGCATAACCAAAATACAAAGGCGCTTGAAGGTAAGCAAGCCGAACTAACAACGCTTAAAACGCAGGTTGAACAGTGGCACTTGCTTAATAAAGTACTAGGCGATGCAACGGGTAAAACCATGCGTAACTTAGCGCAAACACAAACATTAAAAATATTACTGCACTATGCCAACAGCCATTTAAAAACACTCAACAAGCGCTACGAATTAACGGCAATAGCACAAACGCTCGACATTGCGATTATTGACCGCGACATGGCCGACGAGCAACGCTCTGTTAATACGCTCTCGGGCGGGGAGTCATTTTTAGTATCACTGGCGCTTGCACTTGGTTTAGCATCGCTTTCGTCAAACAAAGTACAAATCAATTCTTTGTTTATTGACGAAGGGTTTGGTACGTTAGACAGCGAAACCCTCAGCATTGCAATGGACGCTCTTGATTCATTACAAGCACAAGGTAGAAAAGTAGGCGTTATATCGCACGTAACACAAATGAGCGAGCGCGTAGCCACTCAAGTGCATGTAGCCAAAAAGCCAGGTGGATATTCCACAGTTGAAGTTATATAGCTATTAGGGAGTTTAAAAATGCCAACATTTACAGGCGAACAAGCAACACAATACGATAGCCGCATTACTCGTTTAGTTCCAGGTTATGAGTTATTACACCAACTAACTAACGCACAGCTACAAGCAACGCTAAGCGACAATGCACATATTTTAGTAGTAGGGGCAGGCACTGGTAAAGAAGTGCTCGCACTGGCTGCATTAAACCCAACATGGCAATTTACTGCGCAAGATACATCAGCCGATATGCTTGCTATCGCACAGCAGCAATTTGATGAACAAGGCATAACTAGTCGCGTAACGATTCACAATGGCCCTGTTGATAAATTATCAGTTAAAGCTGATGCCATTTTATGTTTATTAGTCATGCATTTTGTACAAGACAATGGCGATAAAAAGCAGCTATTAAAAGCAATGAAGGGCAATCTTAAAAAAGATGCACTCCTTTATATTGCTGATTTAATGCGCCCCGAAACGACGTTTGAGCGCGAAGCCCAACTTACGACGTGTGCGCAATTAGGTTTAACCGAAACCGGTAAAACACAAATGGGACACGATTTAGAAAATGAGTTTTACCCACTCGATAGAATGCGCTTTAGCGAGCTGCTAAATGAGTGCAAATTTGGTATTCCAAAGCTGTATTTTAAAGCGCTAGGTTTTAGTGGGTATGTAGTTTAATTTATCGATCTATTTAGAAGAATGTGGCTTACACCACTGAACTGTGTGCTTATGGCGCGGTATTGTTTTACATTCTTTATTAGAGTTGGCACCTGGCTCGCTAGCATATTGCGAGCTTGGGGCTACGTTGGCACAACCTGCAGCCAATAATATAGCAAATACGGGTATTAATTTTTTCATTTCATCACCTATTAAAATATGTTTTAAAGCGCATTGCAGTTACTGTAAATACAAAGCGCTTATTAGTTTGCTAGCATCTCTCACCAATATGGCGGGTAGTTATGCATCTACAAAAATAACTTCGCCAGTAATAAAGCCATCAACCGAACGCTCAAACGCTTTACCTACAAGCTTGCCTGGTACTGGTTGAAAACCTGGCATCATCTCGCCGTATACGTCCCATGCTTCTTCAAGTACGGTAGGGTTAACCACATTAATACGTGTGCCACGTGGCATTTCAAGTGATACGCATTTTGCAAACGTATCTATTGCACCGCTGGTTGTTGCATCAGCAATCGCAAACGGAATAGGTTTAACGTTTAAAATACCGCTAATTAGCGTAAATGAACCGCTATCGGCAATGTACTTTTGACCAATGCGTACAAGGTTAATTTGCCCCATCATTTTGCTCATAATAGTGCTCATCCACTGGGCTTCGCTCATATCTGCAAACGTTTCGTACTCACATAAACCTACGGTATTAACTACGGCATCAAAATGGCCTACTTTTTCGTACAGTTCAGTAATTGATTGCTCGCTGGTAATATCAACAATATGATCCACATCGCCCGAACGACCCGCTGTAATTACTTTATGCTTAGATAAACCGGTTAATGCCGCTTGACCCATTTTACCTAGTGCGCCTATTAAAATTACTGTTTTCATTGTTTGCTCCAATCATTTGTTCACTTTAGTGTGTAGGAGCATAGTAAGGGAGTATTTTAACAATTAGAAACAACCCTTTTATGTAAGAGATACAAGATAATTTGGTTATGTGATAAGTTAAATATTATTACTAAATAACACTGGCAGCGGCATGAGCAAGTTAGACCGATTAGATATAAAACAATTGCGTATTTTCCAAGCGCTCATTCGCGAGAAGAACGCCTCAAAAGCAGCGAGTAAATTGGGCTTAACCCAACAAGCAGTGAGTGAGCAACTAAAAAAGTTACGCGATGTGTTTGACGACCAGCTGTTTTTGAGAAAAACCACTGGCTTTGTGCCTACACCTTATGCAGAGGAGTTGTCGGTAGACATAGACAAACTCCTAAACGACTTTCAGGCATTATTAGCACCTAAAATATTTGACCCAAAAACAGTTAATGATGAGTTTGTAATAGCCGCTACCGACTACGCACAGCAAGTCGTTTTACCAGCATTAGTTAAAGTACTCCGGGCACAAGCGCCAAATTTAAAGCTTATAATAAGAGACTTCGAGATAGACAGCCTGCACGATTTAATGGAAAGCGGCAAAGTAAACCTTGCTATTGCATTTCCTGACTATATCCCAAGTACTTATCCCATTATTAAATTGTTTGAGGAGCAACATATTTGTGTTACCTCGCCGAATTCATCAATAGCAGGAACTAAGCCAAGCCTTGCTGAAATCGCCAGTTATCCAAGTATTATTGCCTCGCCTTCGCGTCCAAATTTTAAAGGGTCTATTGACGATTGGTTTAAAAGCTTTGATTTAACGCGTAACGTAGTGGTGTCGGCACCGTGTTTTTCTATTGTGCCGATGTACCTAGAAACAACCGACTCTATCGCATTTTTACCCTCACGCGCAGTAAGCTCAGAGCTAGTAAAAATAGAGCTGCTACAGTTACCCGCGCCGTTTGACGTAATAGCCGCATGGCATCCGCGCTACAATAAAAACCCGCTTCATAAATGGGTAGTATCAAAGTTGGTGGTTGAGTGATTTGAGAGTTATTATTTGTAATAAAAAATAAAGCGGTTTTAATAAAGCTTTTAAGACAAGAGCATTATGAAACGTAGATCGATTAAGTGAAGCGCCACCCGTCGCTCTAATATCAACATCACTCAGCATGTTGCTATGCCAGCAATCCTAACCAATCTCGCCAAGTGCTTTCATAGCGGCTTGTGCTTTATCTGTTTGTACGAAAATGTGGTCGTGATAAAACGCAGCTACCACATTAGCACTAATACCATGCTCAGTGAGCTTTGCAGATACCGCAGCGGTTAACCCTACTGCTTCAAGGCTTGAATGCACGTTAAGAGTAATTAAATTATATTTACTCTCAAAGGTAATACCGGCTTTATCGGCGGTTTCAGCTTTTAATATAAGAGTTAGCCCTTCTTCTTCTACATAAGTAGCAAGTGGCTCTAAATGAATATAATCAGCGAGCTTTCCTGCCAAGCAACAAAAAATATACTCGCCTTGCTTAAGCTCTGGCTGCATTGATTTTAATAATTGGTTTAACTCTAAAATTCCAGCCATGGTCGCTCCTATTAACCTAATTCAATTCAATTCAATTGGCAGATTCAATTCAATTCAAATAAGTAAGTCTATTTTCAAACTGTTTTTTAATTAAATTACTATCTCGTTTAACTATTATTTTTTCGACAATATCCCAAACACCGATCAAATTTTAAGGCTCTATTGGCGATTGGTTTAAGCTTATACCATTCCAATAAATAGCTGATCTATTTTACTTGCTAAAACAACCCATTTCTTTGTTGTAAATTTCGCAAAGGGAACAACCATTTACATCAATTTACGCCTAGAACTGAATTATTTTTTCGGCGTAAAATTTAGATCACATACTTAACGGAATTGGTATTAAATACTATAAAAGGAGTAAGTTTAAAGAGTCGCTTAGTTTTTAAGTTGAGCAAATTAACTTTCAATCATTTTTATTATTTTTGCAGGATTCCCACCTATAACAACGTTATCGCCAAACGATTTTGTAACAACAGCACCCGACGCAACAACTACATTGTTACCTAAAGTAACGCCTGGATTTATGACTGCATGACCACCAATCCAACAATCATTTCCTATTGTTATTGTTTTTGCATATTCGAGCCCACTTCTTCTATCAACTGGGTTTATAGGGTGTGTAGCGGTATAAATTCCAACCTGTGGCGCAATAAAACAATTGTTACCAATATTAACTTCCGCAGCGTCTAAAATAACGCAGCCAAAATTAGCATAAAAATTTTCACCTACATGAATATTTGACCCATAATCACAATTAAATGATGACTCTACATGAACTTGTTTTCCTGTTGAGCCAAATAACGCATGTATAATTTGAGCTCTTTCATCCAAATGAATAACACTTGTTTGGTTTAGCGTTTCCGTTTTTAAGCTAGCTTTTAATCGTAATTCAATAAGCTCAGGGTCACTTGGGTCATAATACTGACCAGATAGCATTTTTTCTTTTTCTGTCATAATTTAAAATCCAAATAATATATTTTTTATAAGTGGCAGATTCAGCTTTTAAGCTAAGCACCACTACCTTTGTTTAGTACGTGTACATTTAGTTACTTTTAACTATTTTTTAGTTTTGCAACTAGCTCGCTAAGCCTAGCTATTTTTATATTACTTAGCTGCCTGTAATCAAAATACGGGCATACGATAATGTTGTTGGCTGTATCTATTGCAAACTCGTCGTCGAGCCAATTAAATTGCGCATTAAGCTTACCTTGTTGGAGTAAGCTTTTAGCGTGCGTACGCCCAGCAATTATGTGTAGCTGGTTTTTATTGCTAGAAGATTTATGGGCACACGTAATAGTAATATTAGGCGCGCTAAATAACAGGGCCGTTTTACTATTCTTTTGAAGCAAAAACTCATCGCGATATTGCTGCCAAGTAGGCGCTTGTTTAGCAAATGAATAGTGCTCGCTTGGTAGAGAAAACAATACTTTGGCGTATACGTTAAATACTTTTCGCCAACCATTACCACAGTGCTGGTTTATGGTATTTATTTGCTCGTTTATAACCGGTTCAAGGCATTGAAGTGTTTCAAAAAACGGCATTGGCGGCGCTTTTGCTACATACACTGCCACGCTAAATTGGGTATCGCCTAAGCCAACTAATTGGGTATTCAAGTTAGTTAGCCTTGTTTTGCGCTAAAATACGATCGAGATTATTAGCAAAATTTTGACGGTCGGTTTGACTAAGTGGAGGCGGCCCGCCACTCATTTCTACACCACTTGAGCGCATGGTATCCATAAAGTCGCGTACGTTAAGTATTGAGCGAATATTCTCCGTGGTGTAAAGCTCGCCACGCGGGTTGAGCGCCTGCCCACCGTTATCAATTACTTCACTCGCCAGCGGTATATCGCCAGTAATAACTAAATCGCCTTTTTCAATACGTTTCACTATTTCGTCGTCGGCTACATCAAAGCCTGACGATACTTGAACGCGGCTTATGTATTTTGACGGCGGAATACGCATTGCGTGATTAGCCACTAAAATAGTGTCGATTTTCATACGCTCTGCCGCTCTAAAAAGTATTTCTTTTATAACAACAGGACACGCGTCTGCATCTACCCAAATTTTCATGCTATGGTCATTTTTATTGCTTTAGAATTAATATGATCCTATAGCAAAATTTTTTAATCGGCTAGCAAACTTTATATCCATCTATATTTAGATAATACGTACTATTTATGTAATTTAAAAAGGAGCTTACATGAAGGCTATTAAATACGGTTTACTTATTACAGGGCTATTTTTTCTTAGTGCTTGCACCAGCCCTCCTGAGGGAATAACACCCGTTAAAAACTTTGATATACAAAAATATAAAGGCAAATGGTTTGAAATAGCGCGGCTCAATCACTCATTCGAAGAAGGTATGGAGCAAGTTACCGCTACGTATTCTATTAACGACGACGGCACAGTAAAGATCCTTAACAAAGGGTATTTAACGGATGATAAAAAATGGGATGACGCCGAAGGCTTGGCCAAGTTTGTTGAGGGCACCGACACAGGGCATTTTAAAGTCTCGTTTTTTGGTCCATTTTATGGCGCTTACGTGATTTTTGAACTTGACCAACCCGATTATCAATATGCTTTTATAACCAGTTACAACAAAGATTACTTGTGGTTTTTATCGCGTACACCAACGGTTAGCAAAGAGCTTAAAAACCACTTTTTAACTAAAGCGAAAGAGTTGGGCTTTGCTACCGATGAAATAATTTGGGTAAATCAAGAGAGTATGTAAAGGGGGTTTACAGTTAGCTGTATGCGCTTTTAAAGTGGTAATAAAAACGTCATCTAACTGTAAAGTAAATTAAATATATAAACGCTATATTGCTAGCACTTACAGTGAGACAGTAAGTATTAGGAACACTGAATATCCCCTATTGTTGGCAAGCTATATAGCTTGCCATTTTTTTTGCCTAGGGCGTGTTGATCTTTGTGGATTGAAATCTGTTCAATCTAGGGGCGATTAAATCGCGGCGCGAGGTTTGTAACCTAGTGGGCTAAGTAAAAACCGAGCAAAGCTTCCGCGTCCTGCTCACGCCCCTTACCTACATCCATGTAGGCAACAAAGAGTTAATCGTCCCTAGAAAGAACCCAAAGGGCAGCGCATGTTTGGTATTTATGCTGCGTTATCGCCTATTTATGGGGAATAACCACACTACATAGGCTCTGCCTTGCCTAAATACCAAACAGTCTGCTGCAAATTCACCCACCAAAGATCAACACGCCCTAATCTATGGGAAAGTAACGGATCACGTTTTTACTAACTAAGGCTAGTTTAACGCTAAAAATAGACCGCTAAGTACAATTAATAAGGCGCTTAAAACACTAAACCACTTTACGTAGCCTACTAAAAAGTTATAAAAAACCATTATAATTAAGACACTTAGGCTCATAAACCCACAAAATAGTAACGCGCCATAACCACTTTGAGTTGCTACGCAAAGTACTAAGCTTAGTAAAATACTGATCCAAGCAATAAATAGCAGGCTTTTACTTTGTAATTCTGTAGGGCGTTTTTTAAATACATCTTTAAAATGATTAAACTTAGCCAGTGCAAAACCATTAAAACCAAACAAACACAGACTAAAACCAAGTAAATCAATCATGATTTTTGCCTTTTAAGATTATTAGATTGGTTAGGGCTGATTATTTTTGAGTTGTTTTTAGCAGTACGTAATTTTTCGGTTTGTATAAAAAATAATATACTAAATAACAAAAACAGTGCATCAAAAGTAAATAAAGCCCACTGTTTGTGCATCAAATAGCTAACTATATTACCGTTAGTTGTAAGTGCATTAATAACCGGTACGCTTAAACATGCAACAGCATTTATAGCTGCCATAACTCGCCATTGCAGTGTGTCGCGCTTTATAAGTGCTAAAAGAGCAACCGCTAGCCATGTTAAAAAGAACGCGAGTATTTCTTTATCGGCGCGCTCTGCGGTAGTTGGGCTAAGTAGTCTGTTAGCAATAAAAAATGCACACGTTGCCAGTGGTAGTCCCATAATAGTGGCTAGGTTTAACCCCTCAACTAGTTTTAAACCAAACGAAGGTTTAACGTTATTTTTAGTTCGCTCGCGAATTCGCTTAGCCCACATAATACAGCCAGAGCCAATCATTACACAGCCTGCAATACCGCCTAATACGTATAACCAACGCAGTAACCACGTAGCTAAACGCCCTGTATGCATTGAATTAAGTGATTCGTAAAGCGCTTTGCTACTAGTTAGCTCGTCATCAGTTTTAGCAACCATTTGCCCTGTAGCACCACTAAATATTAAGCGTGGTGCTTGGTCACGCAGTGTTTTACCTGCGCTTACCAATACGGTAATTGTTGAAGCTGCCATATTTGGTTGGTTAACTTGTACGCGAGTAATATCTGCATGAGGCCACTTAGTATAAACCTGATCCAAAATGCTTTGAATCGGCACCATTGACGATTCGCCTTGGGCTTTATCGGTCATGGTGTTGCGAGGGGTTACATCGTTAAAAAAGCCACGCATGCCGTTATCGTAAGACGTTTGCGCAGGGTAGGGAAACAACATAAATATGAGCGTAATCATGCCCGTGTAAGTAATCATTAAATGAAAAGGCAGGGCAAGCACAGAGCTTAAATTGTGGGCATCTAACCACGTACGGCTACCTTTATTACGTCTAAAACTAAACATATCTTTAAAAATACGCTTGTGAATAACCACACCCGATATAATGGCAATTAGCATAAAAAAGCTAGCAAAGCACACAATCCAGCGTGCGGTTATTGCATCCATGTAATGTAAATCATAGTGCAGCCGATAAAAAAAGTTACCACCTTTAGTATCTACAAAGGGCTCAAGCTCTTTCATGGTATTAGGGTTTAACTGTGTGTTTTTAAACTGGCTGCGGCGCTGGCCTGGCTCTTTTGGCTTTGCATAACCATAAATTAAATAAGGAATACGCGGCTCAGGTAATGTAATACGCCAGCTTGATGAGTTAGCTCCATGGTTAGCTAAGTAATCGAACCCTGTAATTATTTGTTGTTTTTGCGCTTCTATACGCTGTGTTTGGGCTTGTACATTATGTATGGCAGGTTGATTCCACAGCGTTATTTCGTCTCTAAAAAAGCTAAGTGTTCCTGCAAAAAATATTAAATATAATAACCAACAAACGAGTAACCCTACCCAAGTGTGTAACCAAGTCATCGATCTGAAAAAGCTGTCTTTCATACCCAACCCTTTAGTAATACAAGCAATCCGATAAACGCACCTGTACTTAGTAAAATACTGATCCAAATTTTTCTTAATGATTTAACGCTAAAGGCATAAATAAATACTACGGCATAAATTAAAATGCTGATTGAAACACTAAACAGTACAGCGTCTTGCTTAGCTATTGGCAATACAAAACTTAATAACGCAGTACTTGCAGAGGTAAAGGCATAGCCACCAATTATGGCAATAAAAAAACGTAAAAATACCAAAACTCGATAACTGCTTACGCTTTTTACTATAAGCGCAATTACGTTAACCTTATCGAATGGCGCACTGTGCAAAGGTGCCTGCATAGTTAATTAATCCCTTTATTTAAAGCTGAGGATAAAACAAAGGCGCTATTATATATGTTACAAATACAAAAGATAGCTATTCTCATTTACGGCGGCTAACTTTTAGTAAATTATCCTTCTTACTTAACCTGAACCTTGGTTAACAGGTTTTATACGTATTGAATTATGGTGATATTTAAATTTATTTTCTCTAGCGCTGAAAATAGCTGCTCGAGATAGATTTATTATCCAGAGTTCAGATTACTTAGTAAAATACTGATCTGTTATTGTTTAATGATATTGCACAGGCTGCATGTAAAGCTTAAGGTTAATAAACTGAGTAAAAATAAAGAGTGAAATAACGATGAGCGATCACGAAAAACTAAATTACGTAGAGTTTCCTGCATGCGACTTACCCGCAACTAAGGCCTTTTTTAGTCATGTATTTAATTGGCAGTTTACTGACTACGGCCCAGAATACACGGCGTTTAGTGGGCAGGGGTTAGATGGTGGGATTTTTCAGGCTCCATTAAAATCACTAACTCAGTATGGGGCAGCATTACTTATTTTTTATAGCGACGACATACACGCAACCTTTAAAAAAGTAGAGACATTTGGCGGAGTAATATTAAAACCTATTTTTGAGTTTCCTGGCGGTTGTCGGTTTCACTTTACAGAACCAAGTGGTAACGAATTTGCGGTATGGGCGAAAGAACACTAGGTACTATAAGGGCTGTAGGGCATTTAGGCTTAAAGATCAGGATTTTACTAACTAATCGCCATTTTAGATAAAATAAACCGATTTTTTACCAACTCATTTATCCTAAATGGCCATTTAGGATGAAAATTAAGCATTTAAGGCCAAATAAACATGAATAGTCACCAATTAATAGACCAAGTTAGTAAATGCGTGATCTGTGATCCTCATTTACCTTTAGGGGCTCGACCTGTAATACAATTTAACCCAAACGCACGTATTTTAATCGCAGGCCAAGCACCGGGTATAAAAGTTCACGAAACAGGCGTGCCGTTTAACGATGCAAGCGGAAACCGCCTACGAGAATGGCTTGGGCTAACACGTGATGAATTTTACGACGCTAATAATATAGCAATTTTACCTATGGGCTTTTGCTACCCGGGTAGGGGGAAGTCGGGTGATTTACCACCGAGAAAAGAATGTGCCCCAGCATGGCGCGAGCAATTATTGGCTGCACTACCAAATATTGAGCTGACAATAGTATTAGGTAAATACGCGCAGGCGTATCATTTACCGGAGACTAAAAAAATGCCACTTACGGAGTTAGTAAAATCGTGGCGTGAGTATTGGCCAAATTATTTAGTGCTTCCACATCCGAGTCCGCGCAATAATATATGGCTTAAAAAGAATCCATGGTTTGAGCAAGATGTACTTTCAGAACTGGGTAAACGCATTGCTACTATTTTAAATAAGTAATGCTTCTAGCATTAGGATTTATTGTAAAGGGGCGTTATACCAATCCGCAATAATACTTAATCATTTTGCGGGGCTAAACGTGTCGCTACCTGTGTTAAAAAATTCTCATTTAGAACAACTAAATAGCGAATTTTTTGCCTAGCTATCAACACGTTTTTCTATCCTCAAAATAGATCACTTAATTAAGCGAATTGGTATACAGTTAACTTAAAAATTAACACTCCAATTAAAAACAATAACAAACGAGGCTGTCTAATTTGAATGCATCTATATTAACTGAAGTAATACTTCCGCTCGCCCTTGCACTTATTATGTTTGGTATGGGTCTTGGGCTCACAACAAACGATTTTACTCGTCTATTTAAAAGCCCGCTCGCCATTGTTATGGGTTTAATAGGCCAACTTGTAGCAATGCCTTTATTAGCATTAGGGCTGTGTTATTTACTTAACCTACCAACGCCTATAGCTATTGGTTTAATGATATTAGCTGCCTGCCCAGGCGGTACTATGTCAAATGTAGTAAGCCAGCTTGCTAAAGCTAATTTAGCGCTTTCGGTAAGTTTAACCGCTGCCTCTACCGCAATTAGTATAATAACCACACCGTTTATTATTGGCTTTGCTATGAGCCAGTTTGCCCCAGCAGACGATGCTACTTTCTCTATTTTAATTACTTCATTAGGGCTATTTTTTATTACCTTAGTGCCAGTTGCTATAGGCATTTGGTTACGTCACTTTAAAAGTGATTTTGCCATTAAAGCAGAGCCGTTTTTTAGACGCTTCTCGTTGTTTTTTATGCTTATGATGATTGCAGCACTAGTAATAAAAGAGCGCGATTTATTAGTTAGCTCATTTAACGATGTATTTTGGGCGTGCATAGCACTTAATATTGGTTCAATGGTTGTTGGTTGGTTAATTGCTAAGTGTTCAAAATTAAATTTAACTGATTCGCTGACGCTTTCAATTGAGGTTGGAATTCAAAATGCATCGTTAGCTATTTTAATTGCTATTAGCTTTTTGAATAAACCAGAATACGCGGTCACCGGTGGCGTGTATGGCCTTGCCATGTTTATAGGGCCACTGCTATTAATTGGCGGGTTAAAGCTTAAAAATAAACGTACCGCTAGGGCTGTTAACTAGGACTTTTAATTAGGGCATGTTGACCAAGTTACTTTAATTTAAGGCTACGGATAACGTAGCCGTAAACTCCAGTCTAAAAATACCACCTGTTAAATGTATGCTCTGCACCCATCGCGTCAACAAGTTGTAGGCTTACAAAAGACTCTTAAGCTTGAATATTGCACTAGGCGCTGAGCTTGTTTGCGCGAGGAGTGAAGCTTCTAATTACTAGGGCGCATTTTAGGATAGGATAAGAGTGTAAGTAATACGGTAAAAAAGCAGTTAATTATTTGGTTACTAAAACTGCGCCTCAAATATGAGGCGCTACTTTAAAACTTACTATTTGGTTTGCATGTTTTTAGCGCGTTCTTCTGCATCTATTAATGCTTGCGATTTAGGCGCGCGTTTTTTCTCTTCTATTTTGGGCTTTTCAGCCGAGTCAGGATCCCAGCTTGAGTCTAACGATAAGTTAGCAAATGGATTGTTACTGTCCGCTTTTTTAGGCTCAATTACTGGCTCATCAACTAGCGGTGTTGTTTGTGCTTGCTCAGGTATCGCGTCTTCTTTTTTAGGCGTCGGCTTTTCACCAGGTAATGGTGCATCTGGGTTAAATGTACGCACCTCTGGTTCTTTAAAGTCTTGCTCGGTTGTATACGTAGTCGATTGGGCGTCAGATATTTGCTCTGGAGCGTGTAAATCTATAACCGGCTCACTCGCTGTTACTGGCTCGGGAGTACTAATAACCGGCTCTACAGTGTTATGTTCAGCTTCTATTGGCGCAGATTCCGTTACTTGCGCTGTATGGTGCTTACGTTGTTTTTTTTCAGGCTTTGCATCTGGGTCAAAGTCGCGTACCTCTGGCTCATTAAAGCTGCTGGCATTTTTAATGCGCTCTAAGGTTGTTTTGGCGGCGGCTTCAAACTCGGCGGTATTAGGTTCAGGTTTTTGTTTTACTTCGTTAAACGTAGCGGTACTTGTTTGCTCTAAAGTATCTGCTGGCTCCATTTGTGCAGACTCAATTTCACTTGTTTGCGATGGAGTAACTACGTTGTTTTGCTCATCTGAGATCTGCGTTGTTGTATGTTCAATATCAGTATTTTGCGCTGTGTTAGTAGGTTCCACTGACTCTTCATTTGTCGCTACGCTGCTCTCAACTGCTTTATTATTTTGAGTTGCTTCGTTAATGACGACAGGCTCAATCTTTGGCTCTTTTGTTGTTTGTGCAGGCTTTGTTGCTTTAATTTCAGGTTTAGCTGACGTAGCAATTTTTTCTGATTTAACTTTAGGTGGAGCCGCTATAGTCGGTTCTGCCATCGCTTTGCTTTGTTTTGCACGGCGCAGGCGCACGACTATCATAGCGCCAATAAGTACCACTATAACAAGTATTAAAGTGGGTAAAAGTAACGAGCTTGGGCTCTGCGCTACAGGTTGCGGCGTAATTACTGGCGCTGGTTTAGTTAACACTGCTGCTGGTTTTACAGGTACAGGCTTTTCAGGCGTAGGTTGAACGTTTTGCTCTGGCGTTGCCGGTTTTACTTGCTCTATCACAGCTTCGTTTTTTTGCTCTGTAACTACTTGCTCGGGTGCTGCTTTTGTTGGCTCTGCATCAATTACTATTTCGTTACTGTTGGTATTTAGCTGATCGTTTATTTGTTGTTTTTGATCATTAGTTAAATTAAGGGTTTGCTCGTTGATGCTTTCTTTAACAGCTTCTTCAGTGGGTTTAATTACAGGGGCAGGTTCAACAATTTTAGGTTGTGGCTGAGTAATAATAGTCGGTTCAGGCTCTATTATTTGGGGCTTAGGTTGTGCTTGAATTTCTTTTGGCTTATTACAGTTATTTTTGTAATCACGCGCAGCTTTACGATATTTTTGACTCGCTTTATTATTACTATTTTGCTGTATTTCTTGTTTAATTAAAATGCACATAGCTTCGTTGTATGCAGCACTTTGCGCACTATAAAATAAGGCAAAGCAAAGGGTAAATCTAATTAGTTTTGATATCATGAAGTTATGCGCGCTTAAATATTAATAGTTTGATTTTAAGCGCAAAATTAAAAATTATCCAGAGTAATACAACTAATCAATAACCATAAGGCTGCGATATTCATCGTAAGCAAATTGGTCGGTCATACCGCTTATATAATCTTGGATTAATCTACAACGATAATAAAACTCGTATGCCGCAAAGTGATCGGGCTCTTCTTGCATCGCATCTATTGCGTGTTGGTAACTATTTAAGTGCTTTTTAGAGAGCTTTTTAACAAGTCGCGACTCTATTAATAAACGTGAATCGCCATTTAGTGCACGCTTAAAGTCATCCTTGTTTAGTAGCAGTAATGGTTTATAGCAATCGAGCAAACCATTAATTATGCGATACCCTTGTAGCTCTAATTTTTCGACTTCTTTGTTTGAAAATACATGCTCAAGCGCTACCTGCTTTAGTGTTTTAGTTACTGCATGTAGATGGCTTCTATCTTCTAAAAGCGCTTGGTTAAAATCGCCATGATAAATAGGTTCTATATTTTCGATAAAGCGTTTTGCGGCGTGATTTACTAGCGGATGTAGCAATGCAACCCGCAAGTATATAAAAAATTCACTATTAAAATTATAGGGTTGTGCTTGTGCACGCTCTAGTGCGTAGTCTACTGCTTTGTCTACAAAATTTTGATGTTGAGCGTCGTCGATTAACAGGTTTATTAATACTTTTTTGTAACTACTTTTAAGTTTTTCGCACAGCAACTCAGTGCTTATTATGTCTTTTTCTACGGCGTCTTCTATGTCGGCTAGGCAATACGAAATGTCGTCGGCGGCTTCCATTATGTAACTTGCAGGATGGCGGCAGTAAGGCTCAATAGTGAGCTCTTTTTGTAGCGCTTCAACAAAGTTTTTTTCGCTGTAGTAGTAACCCACTTTTTTCATTAAGTAGTTTTTATTTTGGGGTATGTCTTTTACATCAAGCCCAGCAGGGCGAGTGTATTTTAAAATACCAGCACTTTGGCTGTAGGTTAAATTAAGCGTTTGCAAAGAATGAATTATACGTATGCCTTGAGCGTTGCCCTCAAAGTTACAAATATCAAGCGCAAGGTGTTTAAAAACAACACCTATACCGGTGTTTGGTTCTTTACAGCGCTCGGGTGTTACGCTTGCTAGGTTGTTATTAAACCAGTGGTTAATAGCCGCTTCGCCAAAATGCCCAAACGGTGGGTTGCCTATGTCGTGCATTAGGCAGGCCATTTCTACTAAGCTTTCTAGCGGGCGTTCTAGGTCGGTTAAGCCGTAATCTTTTTGCTGTTGGTAGCTTAAATTAGCAAAAATACGTTGCACTATAAAACGACCAACCTGTTGTACCTCAAGCGAGTGAGTTAAGCGCGAACGAACAGCTGCGTTACGCTCAAGCGGAAACACTTGTGTTTTTTGCTGCAGCCTGCGAATAGCGGCACTGTTAATAATACGGCCACGGTCGCTTTCTAGCGCCATCTGTAAGTTAGAGGTTGTGCGGTACATTCGTGCTGGCGTTATTTTTTTACTAAAATCTATGGTCATCTTTATACTTGTCCTTTTTTACAATTGATGACTGGCATAGTTTTTAGCACATAGTCATTTGTCTTTAATATACAGGGTTTAATCTATCAGTTTGTATCATAAAGTAACAACTTGCTTTAAAATAATTTTTTGAGTAATTGTTGTGCATTTATAGGTGTTTATAATGAAACAGTGGATTTTAAAGGCAGTATCAATTTGCCTAATGTTAGGAATGAACAGCGCATTTGCTGCAAAAGAGCAAACTGTGGTGCTTGTATCAATTGATGGCCTGCGTTGGGATTATATTGAAAAACACGGCGCGCCAAATTTAAAAGCAATGGCCGAGCGCGGTGTTCGCGCACAAAAGCTAATACCTGTTTATCCAACTAAAACGTTTCCTAACCATATTTCTATTATTACGGGCTTACTGCCAGTAAACCATGGCATTGTTGATAATAGCTTTTGTGATAAAGCGCGTAAAAACGACTGTTACAGCATGGGCAAAGCATTGGGCGATAGCACATGGGTAAAGGGTATTCCGCTTTGGAATTTAGCCAAAATGCAGGGACTTAAATCGGCTACTTATTTTTGGCCTGAGTCAGATGCATTATTTAACGGCATGACACCAGATTACTTTTATCACTATTCTAAATACAGCGATTACCAAAGCCGTGTTGATCAAATTATTCAGTGGTTAAGCTTACCAAAAGCACAGCGCCCACGTTTTATTGCGAGTTACTTTTCGCTAGTTGATAGCATGGGCCATGAATTTGGGCCAGACGCACCACAAACGCGTGATGCAGTTAAACAGCTTGATGAATTAATGGGGCAATTACAAACTCGCTTAAGTAAATTAGAGCAAGAGGTAAACTTAGTTATTGTCTCGGATCATGGTATGGCGAGTATAGATCCAGATAAAAGCATTGATGTAACCACACTGCCTCAAGATGAAAACTTTTTAGTTAAAAATACTGGCCCACGTTTACTTATTTATACCCAACCGGATGCTAAAAACGCTGATATTGAAGGTTACAAAGCACGTTTACGAGATGCGTCAAACGGTCGTTATACAGTATTAACTGACGAGCAATTAGCAGCGTATCATTACAATAAAGGCACTCGCGTAGGCGATATTGTGGTGCAAACTACAGCGCCAGCGGTATTTACCAATGGTAAAAAACCAACCTATTTAGGGACTCACGGTTATGCATATACCGAGGATATGGCAGCATCATTTATTGCTGTAGGCCCTGCATTTAAACAAGGTGTAAGCCTTAAAGAAGTAAATAACCTTGATATTTACCCAGTACTTGCAAAAGTGATGGGACTTAAATTGTTAAACAAAGTAGACGGCAATGGTAAAACATTAATGCCAGCAATTAAGCAAAAAATCGTTGTGCATTAGCTTAATCTAAAAGAGCGCGTAAGCGCTCTGCAGGGAAGAACATGTTAAAACTATAAAGTGGGCTATTTAGCCCACTTTTTTATTGGGCAGCTTATTTAAAGTTAGCAATACTTGTTTTTGTAGCAGTAACTGTGCGAATTGCATGCGCTTGGTTTGTAATACCAAATGCAATACCGTTTACGCTCCAGCCAGGGTTAGAGAAGTAATCGTACTGAGTAGCGCTACCGTAAACGTGCGGGTAAGCCATTATACTTGCAAACTCGTTTTGTACGCCGTGACCCATGCCATCTACATATACACCGCCAGACGTATCACCTTGTTTGCGTGAATGCGCTAAACCTTGGTTATGACCAAGTTCGTGTACAAATGTAGTTGCACCACAATCAATTGCAGTGATTGAGTACATACGGCTGCTCATTGAGCTGTATAGATTGCCATTAGTGCCTTGGCCAACCCATGCTAAACCACATGAAATAAGCCCATTGCCAGCACTTTGACCAGTACCTAATACGGCAATCATGTCGGCTTTCCAATCGCTGCGTAAACCATCTACGTAGCTGCTATTTGTAACCGAATCTAACCAATCCTCAGACGGCGTTACTGCATAGTCACCTAAGTTTTGTTTGCCAGCTAAGCGTAGTGTTATATCAACGCCATTTTGGCTATATACCTGATTACTAAAAGCAATTAGTTGATTTATTTTAGTGTCAATATTGCTAGTTGCAGCAGCTGATTGGTCGGTATATAAAATACCGATATCGATTGTTTCTGCTTGTGCAACACTTGCTGCACATAATGCCGCAGCCAGTGCGGTTGTTGTGATTACTTTTTTCATTATTGTATTTCCTTACTCTTGTTGTGGTTGGAACTTGTTTTTAACTTGGTTGATCTCATAAAAAGCAGACACACTAAAGCTGCCCTATAGTGCGGCTTTAGTTGTTTTTTATATTTTGATTATTGGTTAGCCATCAATTTTTGGTGCAAATATATCGATGCTTTTATCTGATTTGGGTTTTGGTGCGGTTACATCATGCTCTATGTGGCTTTTATATAAATCGCGTTTTGCTGCAATCCATCCGTACTTACCTTTACTTTCGAATACATAATTGCCAGAAGGCGCAGTAAATTGACCATATACGGCATCTTTACCTACCGTTAAAACGGTATTATGCATGCGGCCATCAACACCCACTATTTTGCCAAATATGCTCTTATCGCCATTTTCAGACTCAACCACATTAGTCACTTCTGCGGTGAATGTTTCGGCTGTTTGCGGAATAGCTAAATCAAAATTTTCGCCAGTCTCTAACGCCTGTAAAGAATTTAAATCAAACTCAATATAGGCCTCGTTATGTAAGTCGGTAGGTAAAACTTTTGCGTTTATAAGCACTTGCTTTGCTTTGTCGGATAGGCGATTTACGGCATCAAATTCTTCAAACGGTAAGCTGTTGTCAGGGGTAATAATAGGTTTAACGGTAATTGGATCTTTACTCATATCAATAGGTGCAGGGGGATGTGTATTGCGCGTTTTTTGTAAATCAATAGGAACAAAATCAATAGCAACAGGCGCGATAGGTTCGCCCGTTTCATCTGCATTAAAAAATAGCCCATAAACTGCAAATGCCGATAATGGTATAGCAATTAGTAAGACGACAGATCTCTTCATTTGTTTCTCTTTTGGTGTTTTTAGTTAACTGTTTGTTATGTTTTATATTATTAAATGGATTAGATCAAGATAATAAATGTAACCGAAAAGAATTAATTCTAAATTTCATAATTCCTTATAAAATATAAGGATATTTATTTTTGGTATGTTTTTCACTCTTTTTAGTATTGATTTTTTGTAGGGTTTATGCGGCCTTTGGCGCGTTTGTGGGTACTTGTTTGTTTAGTTAAATACAATGGTTAAAAGTGACTTTTTGACGTTAATTACAATGAAAAATAAAAAGTGAATTTTTTTCACTCTTTGTAAACTAATCGCTAATTGCAATGCATTTATCGGGCACGTATGTTGTGTGCTGCATAAATGGCATTACGAGGGATTTATGAAGGTGTCTGATCAGTTGCTTAACCGAATTACAGCAGGGCTTGTGGCTGTAATTATTGGTTTTTCGAGTTCCATTGCATTGATTTATCAGGTGGTGATAACCCTTGGAGGCACGCCTGATTTAGTAGCTAGTTGGATTTTAATGCTTGGTTTAGTGATGGGCACAACGTCAATAGGTTTGTCGTACTATTACAAAGTGCCTGTTTTAATTGCGTGGTCTATCACGGGGGCTGCATTACTGATTTCAAGTGCACAAGGGTATAACTTAAACGAGGCTATTGGCGCGTTTATGCTCAGTGCATTGCTCGTTTTTTTGTCGGGGGTGACGGGCTGGTTTGAAAAAATAATGAACCGTATTCCAAGTGAGCTTGCGTGCGCCATGTTGGCCGGCGTACTTGTTACCTTTGGTATTGATGTGTTTAATTTTATGAACGACATGCCTTTAGTGATTGGCTTAATGGTTGTTATGTACTTTATTGGTAAACGCTTTTTTGCCCGCTTTGCTATGTTAAGTGTGCTTATTATAGGTGTACTACTCGCTTGGCAAATGGGCCATATTGATACCAGCGCACTGCACTGGAAAATGAGCGAATTTGCTTATATTGACCCCGTTTTTCACTTGCAAGCATGCATTAGCATAGGTTTACCACTTTATATAGTTACCATGACCTCGCAAAATTTACCGGGTATTGCTGTTTTAAAAGCGCATAAATATAAAGCGCCAATATCGGCTACTTTAAACGTGACTGGTTTTGTGAATATATTCACAGCCCCATTTGGAGTTTACTCTATTAATTTAGCTGCTATTACTGCTGCTATTTGTATGAGTGATGAAGCGGATAAAAATCATGATAAACGTTATTGGGCGAGTATAGCTGCGGGCGCATTTTATATTTTAATGGCGCTGTGCGCAGCTACATTAGTTGGGTTGGTAGCAAGTTTACCGCAGGCACTTATTTTAGCTTTGGCGGGCATTGCGCTATTTGGCACCATTGCTAATAGTTTGCAGCAAGCCCTTAGCAGTACTAAATATACGGAGGCCGCAATTGTTACTTTTTTAGTAACAGCATCTAACTTAACATTGCTTTCAGTGGGGTCTGCCTTTTGGGGGATTATAGCAGGTGTGCTTACGCTCCTTATCACCCAAAAAGACTAAAAGCTTTATTGTGTACAAAGAGCTGCTGGTGAGTATTTAAAACAAAATTATAGTTTATTTATATCATTAAAATAGCTTAACTAAGCTTATAAAAAAGGCTGCAATTGCAGCCTTTAGTTTTATAAAACAAGATTTACCTAATCAAAAGTATGATGGCGAGTTACACTAAACCGATTAAGTATATGGTGCATAATATACACAATGCACAAACTTAATATTATAGCCACCGATACCGAGCTAAACCGGTACATTGCGCTATAAACAAGATCTTGGCCTGGTCCGAGTGAGTTCCCAAATAAAATACCAAACGTAGTCAACACACCAAAACCAATACCAGGTATGCCTCCGCCTAAAATATGAAAACGCGCAAAAAGAAACGAAAGTATCCATAAAATAGCCATCGGAAAAAGTAAAAAATCAGAGTGACTATACAAAAATAGTTGCGATAGTAACGCTGCATTACACCCTATAAGCGTTCCAATTGCTCGCTGCCAACCAGCCATACCTGCGGCTTTCCAGCATAATGAAAACAAAATAAGCACAGAAGCTGCCTGCGCAGATATTGAGTCTTGTAAATCAAGAACCTGAAAAACCACAAAAGAGAGCGTAGCCACGGTTGAGCATAACAATACCTCATGGCGAATACTTTCTTTTGCTTTAGCTGGCATTACTCGCCCGGGCCTTGCGGTTACATCAGGAAATAGGCCATGCATTAATGCTCCAATAACAACGGTTAAAAATATAGCCAAACCATTAGTTAAAATTAACGGATAAATACTACTTCCTTCATCAACATAGCTCGAAAAATGCAGCTGAATAGAAAGGCTTATCACGCCTAAAGCGCCAAATAAAAAGGCACTACCGCTACTCATTTGGTAAAATAAAAAGCAAAAAACACCAAACACTAATAATGTCATAACGACTGGTAAGTGAGAAAACAATCCCTGCATTATCAGCACTATAAGCGCGCTAAATGCAGCAGATGCTATAAATTGATTTATAAGCCCACGACTTAACGTAGGTACCATGCCCAATATCAACATAGGATAAACGGTAAAAAATATACCATTTGGCCAGTTCATTAATTTACTAATAGTAAAGCCAAGGGTGCATCCACCTGCAATGCGTAGTGCTTGGCGAAGGCCATTAGAGTCTAATTGTGGGCCTTGGCTAACAATTTGAGTCATAAAGTCTCCATTAATAAATGTAGTGTAACCAGCTAATAAACCTAATTTGTGCAGAGCCAAACCATTGCCCAATTGTCGATTCTGGTAATAATTGTACTGTTGCACGTGACCCGCTCGGCATGTTTGCTATTAAGTCTTGATGATTTACGAGCTTTAAATGAATGCGTTGACGCTGTGCATCGCGTACCCAACGATTGCTGGTTTCTGTTGTACTTAGTAAACCATTTGCACTAAGTTGACCGTTGCTAACACCTGCTTCAAATGTTTCTAGTATTGCGTCGTAAACTTCACCTGGGCGGCTATCAAATACTACGCGCGCTTGAGTGCCTTGCTTCATATTTGAGAGTGACTTTTCTCTAAAGTCGGCAACTAAATCGGCTTTTTTAGCGACAATAGCTAATAATGGGCTACCTGCAACAGCATACGCGCCGTCTAATAACTGTAAGTTAGCAACTACGCCGTCACTTAGTGCACGTACTTGCGTGTAGGATAAATTTAACTCAGCCTGCGCTAACTGGTTAGCAGCATGACGCATAGCTAAGTTTTTATTACCTGAGTCACCTCTAGCTAAAACTGCTTCAGCTAACTGCGCTTCTAGAGCCGCAACATTTGCTTTACTGGCTTCAAAGTTAGCACGAATGCTTTCAAGCTCTTGCTCCGATATAGACTTTTGAGTATAGAGTTTTTCGCCTCTGCTTTTTAATAGCTTTTGCTCATGCTGCTTAGCATTTG
Organism: Pseudoalteromonas sp. SWYJ118; assembly: GCF_015864505.1. Classification (NCBI taxonomy): domain Bacteria; kingdom Pseudomonadati; phylum Pseudomonadota; class Gammaproteobacteria; order Alteromonadales; family Pseudoalteromonadaceae; genus Pseudoalteromonas; species Pseudoalteromonas sp. SWYJ118. The sequence continues at coordinate 326,258 of NZ_JADYXC010000003.1, forward strand.
CAGCACTAATTTGTGCTTCAAGGGCTTTAACATTGGTATCAAGACGCTTATTTTGTAATTTGGCATCATCAAGCGCGAGTTGAGCTTGCTCTTTGGCTAAATTATATGGGCCTTCATCGATACTAAATAATATATCGCCCGCTTTAACTGGTTGGTTATTATTAACTTGCACACTAGTGACTCGGCCACTAATTTGCGGTGATATTTGCACAACAGGGTGGTATACACGTGCCTGTGGTGTCACAGGTAAAACCATATCGGCCACTAAATAGTAAATAAATACTAAGATAAACCCTATGAGAGAAAACCTTACATAGCGTGCAAACTTTTGATCCGGTGTCATTTTTAGCCTTACTTATTAACTTGAATACATTTAAGGGCGTTTTGCTCTATTTTGATCAAACCAAATGCAATGGCATCTAGCTGCTCAACAGATAAACCGCTGTATAACTGATTTTTTATATCGGAAATGGTCTCTTGCAATGAATGTAAAATGGCATCACTTTGCTCAGTAAAATAGAGTCTTTTACTGCGCTTATCATGTTTGTCTACACGGCGAACGATTAACGATTGCTCCTCTAATTGCTTAAGCGTGCGAGTCAGTGAAGGCATTTCTATCCCTAAGCTATTAGCAAGTTCAAGTTGTGTTAGTCCCTCACCACGCATATTTATATGCATTAGTGCAGTCCAGCGCGACTGAGTAAGCCCCAAAGGCTCAACAGCAATGGTTACTGCTTCGCGGCATAAGCGATGAACTCGGCCCATATTACCGATAACGGTTAAATCGAGCGTCTCGTGAAAAGGTTTTTGTGTAGGCATAGCCATCCCAACATAGTTAGCAAGCTAACTATTTTATCATTACTTAGCAAGCTAAGTAAATATGCGTAAGTGCGAGAAGTGGCAAAATATTTGCTAAACCTCACCTGTAAAAAAATGGTGAGGTTTAGGGAGTTTTAAAAGTTAAGTAAATTAGCTGGGGAGTATTGATCGGTAAGTACTTTTGTATCTGCAGGCCAATCTTGGCCGTCTTTAGTAAAGTGCATAAGTTGGCTAATCGCTTTTATATCTACACCGTATTTTACTAATTTAGGGGCGAGAGCATTAACACGCGTGTTAATTTGCGCTTCGCTCGGTATTGATTTAAGTCCCGCTAAAATAATACGGTTGCTGCGATTTTCGCGGCTTACATTTATAAAGTCGCCAAATACAGCGTGGTAAGTTGCCGACTCATGCTCATAAAGTTTACTACTTGAAAACGTATTTGCGGCAATAACGCCACCATCGGCTAATACGCTTTGTACTTCTTCAAAAAACTCTTTAGTGAGCAAATGCTCCGGAATATAGTCACCGTTAAACGCATCCAAAATAATCCAATCGTACTTTTGCTTTTTAATAGCGGCGCGCTTTATAAAAATACGGCCATCTTGCACGCTTGATGTCACTAAGTCGTTTTCTATAAAGTTAAAGTAATCGCGTGCAACTTTAGTTACTGCAGGATCTATTTCAACATTATGAATATTTGCAGTGGGGTATAGCTCATGAATAACATTAGAAAGCGTACCGCCACCTAATCCTATAATAAGTACACTTTTAGGGTTGTCGGTTACTAAAAGGCTCGCAAACGTCAATTTTGTGTAATTAAAAACAAGTTTGTCGGGATTGCTTTTATACATGCAACTTTGGCTTGTTTGGCTACTTTTAGTATTAAATTTAAGGCAACGTAAGTCGCTCGTTTCTTCAACAATAATATTGCGATAAAGCGAGCGTTCTTCATGAATAACCTTACTAAACGCAGAACCTGAAAACACAATTAATGGCAGTAGCAAATATTTAAGCATGAGCAAGCCCCTTATTATTAACCAAGGTATTAATAACAATCGCGACTAAACCCAGTGCCCCAAGTGTTAAAGCAAAGGCGCTAATAATTGTATTTACGTCAAACGCGAGCACAAAGTAAAACGAGGTAATAATAGTACCCAGGGCACTGCCAAGCGTACTTACAAAGTATAAACGCCCAGCAACTTGGCCGCTTTTATCGCTATCTGTTACCAGTAAGCGCACAGAGTAGGGCGAGATCATGCCTAAAATAACGGTAGGTATAAAAAATAAAGCAGTTGACGCTAAGAGTGAGCCGTAGCGGCTATCTTCAATATGGGTAAATATAAATTCCATTATAGGCTGCGAAAATAATGTAATAGGAACAACCATAATGCTGGCAATTAAAAATATTAAACCATATTTGGTAAGGGATGCATTTTTAGTGCTGAGTTTACCACCAAGTAAATACCCAAAAGATAAACTAAGCATAAACACAGTAATTATACTGCCCCAAATATGCACGCTACTGCCAAAAAAGGGGGCAAGAATCCTCCCACCTAAAAGCTCAATGCCCATTATGCAAAAGCCGCTGCAAAAAGCTAAAAAGTAAATTAACGCGTTTGTTTTTATGCTCATGTAATTATCGTTATGTAACTTAAGTAGAACACTATACTAACGTGATGCATACAAAGCTGCTAGGGCCTGTTGACCTTTCAGGATTAAAAATTGTTCTATCTAGGGGCGATTTAATCGCGGCGCGAGGTTTGTAACCTAGTGGGCTCGGTAACTGCTCCTGCGTTACCCTACTGGCTTACATCCATGTAAGAATAAGTAAAAACCGAGCAAAGCTTCCGCGTCCTGCTCACGCCCCTTACCTACATCCATGCAGGCAACAAAGAGTTAATCGTCCCTAGAAAGAACCCAGAGGGCAGCGCATGTTTGGTATTTATGCTGCGTTATCGCCCATTAATGGGGAATAACCACACTACATAGGCTCTGCCTTGCCTAAAAACCAAACATGCTGCTGCAAATTTAACCTCGAAAGATAAATAGGCCCTAGGGTAATAATTAACCTAAGTTTAATTTAAAAAAGAAGTTTTGTTATAGCAATTTGTTAGTTAGTTGAATTCTGATCTATTTAGCTTGCCTAGGCCCTCGCGATTTAATACTTAAGACGCTTTTTCATTTAAATTAAATTTCTTAAGTTTTCTTTAAGTTTCACTCGTTAAGTTTAAACCCTGAAATATAAACAGGTTTAAATGAGCGAGCTTATGCAATTAGCCCACACTTCTACATCATTAGATTTAACACAAAATAACAGTCAGTTTATTAGTGCTCGTATTGATGATGTACATCGAAAAAATCTCGAAAATACAGTGAAAGAAGGTTTTTTAGTTGCGTATAACGCTAAGCTTACTTCTTTTATGCCACTACTTTGCCAATACGTTACCGAGCAAGGAAAGTGCACGTTAGGGCTAAGGCAAGCAACTTCGCCATTGTTTATTGAGCAATATTTAGCATCACCCGTTGAAGATTTTTTAGATGAAAGTATTTCTCGCAATAAAATTTTTGAACTTGGTAATCTCTGCTCTACAAATCGAAGAGCAACACTTGCACATTTTATTATTGTTAACGAAGCTCTGCAAAGTGTGGGGGCAAAACATTTAGTGTTTTGTGCAACCAACAAAGTGCGTGCTTTATTGCGCTTACTTGGTGTTACGTGTACCGAAATTGCACTTGCGAGCAGTTTTGTAGTTGAGAACCCATTAAAGTGGGGCAGCTATTACGCCAACCAACCAACAGTATGCATTGTGAGCCTAGAGCAAGCTCACCAACAAGTATTAAATACCCCAATGCTTTATAGTTTGATGCAGCAAAACCACTCAAATATCAATTCTTTGGTAAACGCATTGGTGAATGTATGAACTACTATAATACTCATTCAGTATCGCCATTAATTATTGCCCATAATAAAGATCTAACACGTGAAATTAACGGTGATGAGTTTAACCAGCAAATACAAAAAGTAGTAAAAATACTACAAAGCTTTAACGGCAAATGTGTCGCTTATAAGCTCGATAATACGCCAGCTTGGCTTGTTATTGATGCCGCTACTGCGGTTTCTAATAAAGTGGCTGTGCCAATTGCTCACTTTTTTAGTGAACAACAAACTCAATATGTACTAGCGCAATGCGGCGCTAATGTATTTATGAGCGACACGCTAAACCCTTTATTTGGGGAGCCGACCGCATCAATCAATTTATTTGAGTGTTACACATTATATATTTACGAAATTGTTGCAGCTAAACCCGTCAGTTATTTTCCAGAAACTCAAAAAGTAACGTTTACATCAGGATCGACTGGGCAACCAAAAGGCGTGTGTTTATCTACAAAGAGCCAAATGCAGGTAGCGCAATCGCTGTGCGATAAAATTAATATTAAAAACCCTGTTCATTTATGTTTATTGCCGCTTGCTGTATTGCTTGAAAATATAGCCGGTGTGTATGCCCCTTTAAAAAGTGGCGGTACAGTACATTTAATGCCATTAAATGAATTAGGCTTTGTTGGAACTACATTAAAACAGCCCGCACAGCTTATAGCTGCTATTGATAAAGTTAAGCCAAATACGCTTATTTTAGTGCCTGAACTATTAGCATGCTTAGTCGCTTTTGCAGAGCAAGGGTGGCAACCGCCTAGTTCGTTACAGTTTATTGCAGTAGGTGGTGCGCTTGTCAGCGAAATGCTAATAGTTAAAGCGCGTAGCTTAAACTTACCGGTGTACCAAGGTTATGGACTTTCTGAGGCGGCATCTGTAGTTAGTTTAAATACGCCCACAAACGATAACCTTCACAGTGCAGGCTCTGTGTTACCTCATATTCAAACCAAAATTGAAAATGGCCAGCTTTTTATAAAAGGCGATTTGTTTTTAGGTTACTTAAATCATCAACCTCACGACAAAAACCAGTGGTATGCAACCGGCGATCTGGTCGATCAGCATCAAAATACCTTATTTATTAAAGGCCGCTTAAAAAACCTAATTATTACCAGCATGGGGCGCAATATCAGTGCCGAGTGGCCTGAATCACTATTACTAAGTCAAAGCGGTATTTTACAAGCGGTTGTGTTTGGTGAAGGTCGACCTTTTTTAACCGCCATTATTTATGCCGATTCAAAGCTAAGTAACCCAGCGTTAGCGCAATACATTAACGCAATTAATAAACAACTACCCGACTATGCACGAATTCAAAAATGGCATCGTTTAACTGCCCCATTAAGTGTGCAACAAGGATTATTAACCACAAATAATCGCCCAAAACGAGATGCCATAAGTAAGCAGTATCATGCTGTGTTTGAGCAATTTTACCGACTTGGAGAAGTAATTAATGAGTGATTTTTTTAACACCCTTAAAGAGCAAACTAAACAAGAGCAAAACTATCTGCTTGCAGCACCTATTATTCAGCGTGTTTTTAAAGGCGAAGCATCACTTGAAGAATACGCCTCGTTTTTAGCACAAGCGTATCACCATGTTAAGCACACCGTGCCATTAATGATGTCAGTTGGTGCACGATTAACTGACGATCAAGAATGGCTGCGCGAAGCGGTCGCAGAATACATTGAAGAAGAAATAGGCCATCAAGAGTGGATACTTAACGATATTGCAGCCTGTGGTTTTAATAAAGAAGCAGTGCGGTGCAGTCAGCCACAATTTGCTACCGAGATGATGGTGTCGTATGCGTACGACTCCATTGCACGTAAAAATCCATTGAGCTTTTTTGGCATGGTGCATGTACTTGAAGGTACTTCGATAGCGCTTGCTGATGGCGCGGCTTCAAACATTGCTAATGCTGTGGGCTTACCTAAAAAAGCATTTAGTTATTTAACCTCTCACGGCGCACTTGATATAGAGCATGTAAAGTTTTTTGAAAACCTGATGAACCAAATAACAGATGAGGCGGATCAAGAAGCCATACTTCATGGTGCAAAGCGCTTTTATCGTTTATACGGCGATATATTTCGTGGACTCGATGATGAACCGTTTTTTAAAGCAAGTGCACAAGGCAAATCGGCATGAGCAGCTCTTTATGTGTGCTAACTGGTGCAACAGGCGGAATAGGGCAAGCAATTGCTAAAGCCCTATATGCAAAAGGGTGGACGTTACTGCTTGTAGGGCGTAATACGCAAGCTCTTGAAAAACTGAGCCGTGAATGCCCAGACAGTGAAACATTTACTGGCGATTTAACCGACGATACAACACGCATTAACTTAGCCATAAAAGCCAAGCAACTCGGTGGCGTTAAATTACTTATTAATAACGCTGGCGTAAATACGATGCAAAGCCTTGAGCACACAAGTAATGAGCAAATAGATAATATGCTGACTACTAATTTGTCGGTACCTATTAAATTATGCCAACTATTTTTAGGGCAGTTACAATATACCAAAGGCACCATTGTTAACGTGGGATCATCGTTTGGCAGTATTGGTTACCCGTTTCAAACACTTTATTGCGCCAGTAAATTTGGTTTACGTGGTTTTACAGAAGCGTTATCGCGTGAGTTGAATGGTTCAGGCGTTAAAGTGACCTATTTAGCACCAAGAGCAACAGATACCTCTATTAATAGCAGTAAAGCGCGGGCAATGAATAAAGAGCTCGGTAATAAAATGGACTCGCCAGAATTAGTTGCTCAAGAGTTATTAGCACTTATAAGTTCGAACCAAACAAGGCGCTTTATTGGTTTTCCTGAAAAATTATTTGCACGCATAAATGGCGCATTCCCAAGCGTTGTTGATAACGCTATTGCAAAACAACTTCCTAAAATCAAACGCTTTTTAAGTTAACAAACACATACAAGGGCAAAATTATGTATAAATTTACACTCGCATTATATTTAATATTAACGGCTGTATTTACGACCGCAGTACAGGCAGATGAAGCGCAAGACTTAACCTCAATTCAACAAAAGTGGGCAATTGCCAACTACGAACTTGAAGACGATGCGCAAATAGACGCGTTTACGCAACTAAGTGAGCAAAGCGCGTTATTTGTTAAAAACTACCCAAGCTCAGCACAAACACATATTTGGAATGGAATTGTGTTAGCTAGCTTTGCAGGTGCAAAAGGGGGCTTGGGTGCACTTGGTTTGGCAAAAGAGGCAAAAGTGTCACTTGAAAATGCACTCTCAATAGATGGCACTGCATTAAATGGCTCAGCTTACGCAAGCCTTGCAACGCTTTACAGTAAAGTACCTGGTTGGCCAATTGGTTTTGGTGATGACGACAAAGCTGAAAAATTATTTAAACAAGCGCTCGCTTTTAATCTCGAAGGCATTGATACTAATTACTTATACGGTGAATATTTGTATGACGAAGGCGATTATAAACAAGCTAAAGCACGACTACTTGTAGCACAAGCTGCGGGCATTCGTGATACTCGTGCAAAAGCAGATGAATATCGCCAACAAGCAATAAGCCAGCTATTGGTAAAAGTAGATAAAAAACTAAAAAGATAAACACATAATGCATTTATTACTCGTTGAGGATGATCATTTAGTGGCGCAAGGGCTTATTCGCTCTTTGCGTCAAGAGGGCTACAGTGTAGAGCATAGTGGCACAGTTAAGCATGCCTTAGAGTGCCTTTCTAGTGGTGAAATTGAGCTTGTTATTCTCGATTTAGGATTACCTGACGGCGATGGCTCGCAAGTTTTAAAGCATATTAAAGCGCAAAAAAAAGTAATACCGGTGGTTATTTTAACTGCTCGCGGCAGTATTGATGACAAAGTCCAAGGGCTTGACATGGGCGCTGACGATTACCTTGCAAAGCCGTTTGACCCCGCTGAGCTATTTGCCCGTTTACGTGTAGCAAGTCGGCGCATTAACCAAACGCAATCAAGCTTATTACGCTGTGGTGATGTGGTAATGGATACATCTGCTCATACAGTTACACTAAGTGGGCAATCACTTACACTGCCGCGAAAAGAGTACATGCTTTTAAAAGCGCTGATGGAAAATCAGGGAAGGGTGCAATCAAAACAACAACTCGAAAACAAACTTTACCAATGGGGTGAAGAAGTTGGCTCTAATGCCATAGAGGTGCATATTCATCATCTTCGTAAAAAATTCCCTAGCGATTTTATTAAAACCTTACGTGGCATTGGCTACGTGGTTGGTAAGCGTTAGAGTGTGTTTATATTTCGAGGTTGAAAATGTCTATTCGTAAACGTCTGACCTTAATTTTACTTTCAATGATGGTGCTAACTTGCTTTTTAGCTTTAGTAAAAGGCTATCAAAAAAGCATGCACCACGGTGAAAACTTGCTTGATAATGAACTTAAAATAGTGGCTGGCGTTTTAATTGAGCAACCATTGACACTGAGCACAAATACAGTACAAGTAAGCAATAATAGTGCTCAGTTGTTGTATCAAATTTGGCAAAATAATAGTTTACTTAGTGGCTCATCGAGTTTAACAAATAACCAAATTAGTTTTAGCGAGGGCTTTCAAATTGCCAATGTAGCAGGGCAGCGTATGCGAGTGTTTGTAATGAGCAAAAATACTCGTAAAGTCATCATTGCTGAACCTATAGCAAAGCGGTTTGAATTAGCTGAAGCCGTTATTTTATCTGCAATGTTACCTATGTTATGGGCAGTTCCCCTGCTTGCTATTTTTATAAGCTTTTTTGTTAAATACGCATTAGCCCCTCTTACTCGATTATCTAAGCAGTTGGCGTCTCGCCAAGCAAACGACTTTACGCCAATTAACTGGCAAGTAACCGACGAAGAAATTAAACCGGTTATTAATCGTTTAAACGACTTATTTAAACGCGTAGAAACCGCTTACTTACGAGAGCGATTTTTTGCCTCAGATGCAGCTCATGAGTTACGTACTCCGCTTAGTAGTTTAAAAATCAATGTACATAATTTAGCTAATAAACAAAGTAACTCGCAAAATAATCAAGAATTACAAGCAATGTCGCAAGGTATTAATCGCTTAAGTAATATTGTTGAACAAATGCTAATTTTAGGGCGCACCCAGCCTGAGCAATGGCAGAGGCAGTTTAGCGAGCAGTCATTGCTAGCGATTACTCAGCAAGTTGTATCGGATCAATACGACAAAATAGACGAAAAAAATCAAACGATTAGCCTCGAAGGTGATGGTTTTGTAATTAATGGTGATGAGTTTACATTAACCACACTCATCGCTAACTTGCTCAGTAATGCGATTAAATACACACCTAGTAACGGTCAAATTATAATTAAATTAGCATCAAGTAATAACAGCTATAGTTGGCAAATTGATGATTCTGGTGCGGGCATGACTGAAGAGCAAAAAGACCGAATATTTAATCGCTTTTATCGCGTAGGTGGCGATCAACATCCATCAGGCGAGCAAGGTGCGGGTTTAGGTATGGCGATTGTTCAACACATTATTGCTATTTATGACGCAAAGATTCATCTAGCGAATAGTCATTTAGGTGGGTTAACCGTTAAGGTTACTTTTACAGGAGTAAAAAGTGACTAAACGTTTATTCAATCAATGTCTTTGTTGTTTACTGTTTTTATCGTTTAACGCGGAGAGTAAAGAGTACCTTATTATTTTAAAAGATCACTTGTTCTATCCCTCACAAATTACAATTCCCGTGAATAAAAAAGTAAAACTATTAATAGAAAACCAAGATAGCACACCAGAAGAGTTTGATAGCTTTGATCTAAACAGAGAAAAAGTACTCTACCCAAATCGTAAAAGCATTATTTATATAGGGCCGCTTAGTAAAGGGCATTACGAGTTTTTTGGTGAGTTTTCGCCTAATACAGCAAGGGGCGTTGTTATAGTTAGCGATGAAGGGGGGCAGCATGCTAATAACTAGTTTAGTCATGAGCCTTAATCAATTACTACCTGTGGCTATTTTATTAGTGCTATTACAAGTAGTTAAAAAACAGAGCTCTTTGCGAATATGCTCTGCTGTGTTAATTGGCGCGGTAATGTCGTTTTTGTACATGCAAAGCGCATCGTGGGTGAGCCAGTGGTTTGAACACCAAGGGTTAGAGTACTCACAAATAGGGCTATGTATTACTATATTTATTGCTGTGTTGGTATTTGCACTAAAGCAAAAGTCAGCGGCATTTTATATCGCAGTTATCAGTACAGTAACATTGTATTTAAGCCATTATATTATTTACCTCACCAGTTTTTGGCAAAATAGTGATGCAGGGCAAAGCTTATTTATTGGCACTTTATTAGGCAGTGGAATTTGCTTAAGTTTTAGCGTATTGCTGTACTTTTTAATGAATACAATTAAGTACCGCTTTGGTATGTATCCGCTTTTTACTTTGCTTGCTTTTAACAGCGCGGCTAAGTTATTAGTTGCACTGGATTTGGCAAGCCAAATAGATTTAATTACAAACACATCAACAGTGTGGGATTTACGTGATGTGCTAAGTGAAAATTCTGAACTTGGGCGCGTACTGCGTGCGCTTGTTGGTTACGAGGCCACTCCTGATTTAATGAGTGTACTTATATATAGTACAAGCAGCGTGTTATTTTTATTACTTTGTTATGTTATTCCGGCTTCAATAACTAAGGAACGTGTATGAAAGCACTCAACCTATATTTCGCGCTTAGTTTTACCGTTTTTTGCGTGTTGTTACTTCCAACCCAAGCGAATGCTGACGGTATTGTTGTTGATAAGGTATATCACCCCTATGTTTTGCCTTTTGAGCGTGAGTTTGAATGGCGATTAGTGTCGCACCAAACAGATAGTGGAAATATATTAGCGCAGCGTTTGGGTGGCGGTGGTGCTATTAACGATACAATGGCACTAGAAGGCTATTTAGTTGGTGAGCGAGACGACAACGGCGACTTTGGATTAGAAGCTTATGAGCTTGAGCTACGTTGGCAATTAATTGAACAAGGTAAATTATGGGCTGATTGGGGCGCGTTATTTGAGCTTGAAAAAAAACATAACGAAGATGTGTATGAGGCAACCTCGGGTTTTGTGATCGAAAAAGAATTTGGAAAAACAAGTCTTACGCTAAATGCTTTTTTGGTTTATGAGTGGGGGCAAGACATTAAAAACGAATGGGAAAGTGAGTTTAGAGCACAATATCGCTATCGATATCGCTCTGCTTTCCAGCCTTCTATAGAGGTTTACCTAGGTGAAGACTTTATTGGTATAGGGCCTGGCTTTATAGGTTTACAGCGCTTTGATGGGCAAAAGCAATTAAAATGGGAAGCGGGTTTCATCACTGAGATAAGCCAATCAGAAAAAAACCATAGTTTTAGGCTCGCATTAGAATTTGAATTTTAATAACCAATGATAGCTGTTTTGGTTGTTTATCATTCTGATTATAGATAGGTACTTGACATATTATTTAAACTCTATATAGTGGGCCACAGCTAGAAAGAAAGCATGTAAGCTATAAATCTCCATTTCGATATAAGTAATACTTGTAGTACCGTCCTGAAGTTTTTAAAGTACCATCTCATTTTTTGCTACACCCGCTCTTATGAGCATATTTTTATTTTTATTTCAGGATATTACAATGTCTAACATCGTATCAGGTACAGTTAAGTGGTTTAACGAGTCTAAAGGTTTTGGTTTCATCGAGCAAGAAAATGGCCCAGACGTTTTCGCACATTTCTCAGCAATCAAAAGCGAAGGTTTCAAAACTTTAGCTGAAGGCCAACGTGTAGAGTTTACTCTTTCACAAGGTCAAAAAGGTCCACAAGCTGATAACATCACAGCTGTATAATTTTACTTTTTAAGTGAAATGAAAAAAAAGCGCTTAAGGTGCTTTTTTTGTGTCTGAAATTTGACTCAAACCAAGCAACGCCCATTATCAATGTAAATTAACTAAATGATATTGCTATTATTTAGCCCTCCTAATATTCGTTTTTCTATTCTTCTCATTGCGCTAATGCAAGTGAGTTTAAGCTTGTAATTTATACCGAACATTTCTCCCTTATAATTTCAAAACAACAAATTCAAAACGACAAAGACCAGCTTGTTAGTAGTACTCTCAATATTGTAAAAGGTATTTGCACAGCTATTGATATAACCTGCGAGTTTAAATTGCTACTTTGGAAGCGTGCTTATAACTTAGTTTAAAAGCCCCTTACTTTGGCATTGTTTCAATAATTAAAAACATCGAACGTGACCCTCTATTTAATTGGGGTCAGCCGCTAGCATCTAGTAAAACCTTCTTTTATAAGCTCAAAGCTAATAAGCAAGTTATACCAATTCCATTAAGTATGCGGTCTAAATTTTAAGCCGAAAAAAAATTCAGTTCTAGGCGTATATAAAATTGGTTTTAAAGCGGGCGAAAACAATATATGGATTTATTTTTAAAAAGAAAAATAGATCTAATTTCGGGCTCATAATGACAATAAAGCATCAGCTGGAACCTTTGACTATAAAGTGGGGAAGGTGCTGAAAGGCTGCAAAAATTATATCTTTGTGCGCTTGCTAGTAATTGCATCGCATTTAATAAGTAAGTAGTTGTGCGTGCCATAAAGTAATTTTATGAAGAATATAAAAAGTTAAAAATGAAAGACGATTTTGCCGCCTATAAACATACTTATCTTTGATGATTTATCTTTCGTAAGGCAGCCCTTTATTTTGCTTTATTTTTAAAAATGCAGCTTGCAGTGCTTCAATTAAACGCATATCTGTTTTTTTATTCGCAGCTAAATAAGCATCAATTGTTAGCTCATCTATTTTATAAATAAACCTTAAGTGTGCTGGTTTGAGCTTTAGGTAGTCGCTCATCTGCTGCATATATAAAGGATCGTCTACAATTAAATCTACTTTTTTAGCTAATAGTAAAGAGTATGATTTTTGAATATCAGAGGTTAAAACAACTTCAAATCCAAGTTTCGTGAGGGTTTGTGTTGAAAAGTCATTGCGTTGCATTGCAATTTTATACACTTTTGCTTGTTCAGTAGTGTTTATAATAAGATCATCTCGCTCTGATAGGCCAATAAAGCCTAGTTCAAAACGTCCGACAGGTCCTATCCAATAAAATTTATTTTCTCGCTCTACAGTGCGTGCAAGGCTGTATATAAAGGTGTTTTTTAACTCATCTGCAATTTTATAAGCACGTGCCCAAGGATACATTTGAATGTTAGGTGTGAGATCAGCCTCAGCAAATATATCTCTAATAAACTGAGTACCTTCACCTGCTACCTCGCCATTAATCAATACTTGGTTTGGTGGTGCTAACTCTGTAACAACAAGCAGGGCTTCCTTTGCTTGAACATACGCAGAGCAAATTAAAAAAAGAGAATAAAGAATATATTTCACAATAGCGAATCGTCATTCGGTTAGCTTAAGTAATAATAAGTGTGGCTGAAAATATGAAAAACACAAAAATTATTTATGTGAACTTGTTACTAAGATATTGGTTTATTTGAGTTATGTATAACTATAAAGGAGGCTAAATAGATAAGTGGCTTGAGATTTGAAGTAGATGAGGCTAAAAATTAAGGCCTAAAACGATAAAAGGGCCTTGCGGCCCTTGGTGAAGTATCGTTCAAGTCAGATAGAGCTTTAACCCCTTAAAGCGCTATCCTCTTGTTTTGCAACACCGGTGTTCATCTCAATAAGTTTCTAAGCTAGCGAGAGGAAAAACCCAGCAATTGCTGCGCTCATAAGGTTAGCCATAGATCCGGCTAACACTGCTCTGAGCCCTAAGCGTGCGATATCCTTCCGCCGACTAGGCGCCATACCGCCTAACCCACCTAGTAAAATGGCTATCGATGATAAGTTAGCAAACCCACATAAAGCAAAAGTAACGATTGCTTGTGTGTGCGCGCTTAACGTATCGCGATAATTTATAAAGTCTAAGTAAGCAACAAACTCGTTTACTACTATCTTTTGACCAATAAAGCTGCCGGCTATAATCGCTTCATCCCATGGCACACCTAGTAACCATGCAACTGGAGCAAATACATAACCTAATATTTCTTGAAGCGTTAATGTTGGGTAATCAAACCACCCGCCAATACCGCCTAATAAACCGTTTAATAATGCAATTAGCGCTACAAAAGCAAGTAACATTGCACCTACATTAAGTGCTAAATGCATACCGTTTGCAGCACCTGATGCAGCTGCATCAATTACATTTACAGGCTTATCTTCGTCATCTAAATCTAAATCAGCTAAGTTATCTCTAGGCGTTTCAGTTTCTGGCACAATCATCTTGGCCATTAAGAAACCACCTGGTGCAGCCATAAAGCTCGCAGCAATAAGATACTTAAGATCTACGCCAATAATTACGTAACCGGCCATTACAGAGCCTGCTACAGTGGCTAAGCCACCTACCATTACTGCAAACAATTCCGATTTTGTCATCGTTGCTATAAATGGCTTAACTATTAACGGTGCTTCAGTTTGGCCTACAAAAATATTTGCAGTTGCTGAAAGCGATTCTGTGCGCGAGGTCTTCAATAATTTTTGTAAACCGCCGCCTAAAATCCTAATTATCCAATCCATAATGCCAAGGTGATATAACACAGCAACAAGTGCTGAGAAAAACACGATAACCGGCAAAACTTGAATCGCAAAAATAAAACCTAATGTGTCTTGTGAGGCAAGTGGACCAAATAAAAATCCAATACCGTCGTTTGCATAACCAATAACCGATGAAACGGCTGATGACATGCTAGTTAACACATTTTTACCTGCTTCGAAAAACAGTACAAAACCACCAATAACAATTTGCATCGCAAATGCTATACCAACGGTTCTTAAATTAATTGCCTTGCGATTAGTTGACGCAGCAAAGGCAATGCTTAGTAGCACACACATGCCTACTAAGCTCATAAATGTTGTCATACAAATGTTTCCCGTTGTTATTCTTGTAGTAAATATTTAATTTTACTTTTTATTATATCAATCGCAACGCGGTTCATGCCGCCTCGAGTCACAACTAAATCAGCGTTATGTTTAGAAGGCTCAATGAATTGATAAAACATCGGTCTAACAGTTGCCTGATATTGCTCAACAACAGATTGTAATGTTCTGCCTCGTTGCTCCATATCACGTTGCATACGACGCATTAAACAAATATCTAAAGGTGTGTCTATAAACACCTTAATATCAAATTCTTTATTAAGCGCTTTATCACTCAATAGTAAAATACCTTCAACAATGAGTATTTTAGCAGCTGGCACTCGGCGTGTGGTTGCGCTACGCGTGTGCTGTGCATAATCATACGTTGGTACTTCTACTGAGTTACCACAACGAAGTTGCGTTAAATGCTCAAGCATTAATGCGTGTTCAAATGCATCTGGATGGTCGTAATTTGTTTGCGTACGATGAGCCATCGGCAAATGCGACTGATCCTTGTAATAAGCATCTTCTTCAATAATGGCGATAGCGCCTGGTTCAAGCTCATTAACCAATTCATTGTAAATTGTTTGGCTAAAAAGAGATTTGCCCGACGCTGATGCGCCTGCAATGGCTATAATAGTAGTTCGTGTCACTAAAGTTCTCATCCACACAGAAAGATATATTGTTGGTAGATCACAATAGCAAAAAAGACACGATTAATCTCTTTTGCTTCGCTCAAGGGTGCAAATTTATAATGTTTAGGTTTTATGAAACAGGACTTTTGTCCTGTACGAAAAATTCGATCAGCAGATAAAGTAACCGCCTAGAATCAAAGTGAGGTCAAAATGGCAAGAGCAATTATCTTAATGGCAGATAGCCTAGGAATCGGTGCAGCACCAGATGCAGATAAATTCGGCGATCTTGGGGCTAATACATTCGCTCACTTACTAAAAGCATATTACGACGAAACAGGCAGTGCGCTGTCGCTTCCTAACCTATCAAAACTTGGGTTAGTGGATGCATGCGAAGCTGCCGGTGGCGAACCGTGTTTAATTTCAGACCGCCAAGCTCCTCAAGGTGCATGGGGTTACGCTAAAGAAATCTCTAGCGGAAAAGACACGCCATCAGGTCATTGGGAAATGGCAGGCGTACCGGTGTTATTTGATTGGGGATATTTCCCAAAAACACAGCCAAGTTTCCCACAAGAATTTATAGACGAGTTTATTGCTCGTACAGGTATTCCTGGTATTTTAGGCAATTGCCATGCATCAGGAACTACCATTTTAGAACAGCTAGGTGAAGAGCACGTAAAAACAGGTAAACCAATCTGTTACACCTCAGCTGATAGCGTGTTTCAAATAGCCGCGCATGAAGAGTCATTCGGCCTAGAGAAGCTTTATCAAGTTTGCGAAATCGCACGGGCGCTACTTGATGAAATGAATATAGGACGAGTGATTGCGCGGCCATTTTTGGGTTCAAATAGCCAAGACTTTGCTCGAACGGGTAATCGTCGTGACTATTCAGTACTTCCGCCTGCACCAACATTGCTAGATGTACTAGCAAAAGACGGCGGCGAAGTAATTAGTATTGGTAAAATTTCAGATATTTACGCGCATCAGGGCATAACCCAAAAGCATAAAGCACCTGGACTTATGAACTTGCTAGAAAAAACCAGCGAAGTAATGGAAAGCGCGCCAGATCGTAGCTTAATCTTTACTAACCTAGTTGATTTTGATGAAAAATTTGGTCATCGTCGTAATCCAGTAGGATACGCAAAAGCATTAAAAGAATTTGATGACTATTTACCAACTATACTAAATCAGTTAAAAGCAGATGACGTATTAATGATCACTGCAGATCATGGCTGTGACCCAACCTTTCCAGGTTCTGAGCACACTCGTGAATACGTACCTGTTATTGCATACCAACCAGGTATGAGTAACACACCATTAGGTGAACGCAACAGCTTTGCAGATATAGGTCAAACACTGGCACAGTGGTTTAGCTTATCTGCGCTTGATTACGGCGACAGCTTTTTAAATGAGCTAAAAACGCCAAATAAAAAGGAAAACAATTAATGAGTACTCCGCATATCAGTGCAAACGTTGGTGATTTCGCCGAAACAGTATTAATGCCAGGCGATCCGCTACGTGCGCAATATATTGCTGAAAACTTTTTAGATGATGCAGTACAAGTTACAGGCGTTCGTAACATGTACGGTTTCACTGGTACTTACAAAGGTAAGCCAGTAAGTATCATGGGTTCAGGCATGGGCATTCCATCAATGTCTATTTATGCACGTGAGCTAATTGTAAGCTTTGGCGTTAAAAATATTATACGTATTGGTACGTGTGGCGGTATTGGCACAGATATCAAAATTCGTGACGTAATTTTTGCACAAGGTGCAAGCACAGATTCAAACGTAAACCGTGCACGCGTACGTGGCTACGATTTTGCTGCTATTGCTAACTTTGACCTACTTTTAAACGGCGTAAACGCTGCTAAAGAGCTAGGAATTAAAGCAAAAGTAGGTAACGTATTTACGACAGACACATTCTATCAAGCAGATGATTCGTTCTATAAAGACTTAGACAAGTTAGGCATGCTAGCAGTAGATATGGAAACAGCAGGCTTATACGGCGTTGCAGCTGAATACGGCGCAAACGCAATGGCATTATTTACAGTAAGTGACCACGTAATCACTGGCGAAGCAACACCTGCTGATGAGCGTCAAAGCACGTTTAACGAAATGGTTAAAATTGCATTAGAGTCAATAGCTTAAATAACACATAACAGTTCCTTGGTAACGTATTCACTAAGTTTTGGAGACACGCCCAAAGTGAAGTGAGACTAAACCTCCAAAGCCGCATTTTATGCGGCTTTTTTTATGCCTGAAGAAAATGGGTAGCAGCTTCTAATTACTTATACCAATTCGCTTAATTAAGTGATCTATTTTGAGGATGGAAAAACGTGTTGATAGCTAGGCAAAAAATTCACTATTTAGTTGTTCTAAATGAGAATTTTTTAACGCAGGTAGCGACACGTTTAGCCCCTAAAAATGATTAAGTATTATTGCGGGTTGGTATTAATTCAACCATCTAAAAACTGCGTTTTTAAACGCCTGCAAGCAGCGCGTCTACAGGTAAATTAAACTGCTGAGTGTAAGTTTCTCAGGTAGGCGCTAAGCTTGCTCGCGCGCGAAGCACAGCTTCTAATTACTTAAGCTAACTACTCTAAAAGCGCAGCATCTCTAAACCTATTTGTGTATAACAGCCCTAAAAAAAATATGCACGCAGAGAAGAAAAAGAGGAGCAAATGAGAAGAGCAAAACCAATGCTGACTCGGCATTATAAAAGTACAAGCGTTGCTTTAAATGCTTGTAACCTGCGCGAATAGCAGTGTTTATACCAAGTTTAGAGTATGACTTGTTGCTCATGTTAGAAGCACAGTTTCTGATTGTTTTTATTATTTTAACTTCTAAGCTCTTCTCTAAAAGCGCAGTATCTCTAAACCTATTTGTGTATAACAGCCCTAAAAAACAATATGCACGCAGAGAAGAAAAAGAGGAGCAAATGAGAAGAGCAAAACCAATGCTGACTCGGCATTATAAAAGTACAAGCGTTGCTTTAAAAGCTTGTAACTTGCGCGAATAGCAGTGTTTATACCAAGTTTAGAGTATGACTTGTTGCTCATGTTAGAAGCACAACTTCTGATTATTTTAACTTCTAAGCTCTTCTCTAAAAGCGCAGCGTCTCTAAACCTCTTTGTGAATTAATCACTTTAGGTCTTAACTCTACGGTAGAGCAGAGTTTGTAGAGCGCAGTAAAGCTTCTAATTATACCAATCTGCTTATATATGGGGTCTATTTAACGTTAAGAAAATTAAGCTAGAACTAGGCAAAAACTTTTGTATCTAGTTGTTCTAAATAAAAAATTTTTAACGACGTTATAGTGCAATTTAATTCGTTAAATTGATCAAAAATTTATGCAGGTTGGTATTACCCAACAAACATAACCTTTAAAAACAAAAAAAGGGCCAAGGCCCTTTTTTATGATGTTGCGCCTAATCATACAGGCCAAATACTGAGTGCTTAAACAACTTCACCAGCTACTATCGTATTAAAGCTGTCGTTGTCATGTAAGCTTGCAAATGCGCTCTCATGTAATAGCTCATTACGTAAATTTGGAGAGTATTCAAGTGCCATTTTAATGTCGGCTAATGCATCAGCATGCTTATGTGTTAGCGCATAAGCACATGCTCGTTGCCAATAGGCATAACCATAGACACTATCTATATCAATGGCTTGATTACACAACTCAATGGCTTGTGCTGTTTCATTTATTTCTAATAACGCATCGGCCTTATAAGCAATGGCTTCAACATCCTCTGGTTTGCGTTTTAAAATCTCATCAAATATTTCAATTTTATTAGCAAAATCACTTTCTAAATTGGCGCGCATCCATAACGAATGAACCTCGTTGGTAACCGATATGCGCTCTTGGTTACTGAGTATTTCTTCTGAGCGAACGCGTAGTTTTTCTTCAAGAATTTTTAATCGGTCTTCATACTCGTCAGTAATTACACTTACACGTGTATTTACAATATCTTCTACTTTGTTTTTAACATCGCGTAGTGAGTTCCAGCCCACTAAAACCAAAATAGAAGCCGTAGCGGTAATTATAAAAAATACATTATTAATAGTATCGGTAGTGTATGTTAATGCGCGATCTGCAGTATCAAGCTGTGCATGAGTAACTTGCTTAGTTACATCCTCACGGAGTTTTTGTTGATCTTGCCTTACGGCTTTTAGCTCGTCGAGTATGTAGCGCTCCATTAGCGGTTTAAACATAGACTCTTTAAGTTGTTTGAGGGCTTGTTGCTCTTGTTGTGCTGTAGGGGCTGCTGGTTTTTGTTCAGCAGAATTTACTATGCCCGAAAAAAAAGTTAAACAAACAAAAAGTGTAGATAGGTAATAACGCATCGGTACGCCTAATTAAATTAATTACTGTAATAACTTTAACATGCAGGGCTGAATGGCACTAGGGCGCGTTGACTTTTCAGGATTAAAATTGACCTAATTTAGATAGGAGTAATAGTTGTAAGAATTTTTTAGCCTAGTGAGCTTAGCAATAACAGGTTAAAGCATGAGCATTTTGCTAATACTTAGTTGGTTTTAAGAAAAAATAGGCAAAAAAAAACCAGCTCAATATGAGCTGGCAAAAACTGCTTAAAACAACAATATGTCGTAGGGATTCACAGGAGAACAACTTCATACTAACTGAATCTTTATGAACAAATACTTAATTCAATTCAATTAGTTAAAAATATAAGAATACTCAAAGTATTCGGTTTATAAAGTAAAGGTGCATTGGGCTTAAGTAATGCACCTTTATAATTATAACTATATAACTACAATTTCATGGTGAAGGGGGGTATTCCAATGTGCGCTTTAAATAAATTAAAGCCACTTTCAAACCCTTCACATACCATTACGCCGAAATTTTTCAATTCGATCACAGGTCTAGTAAAAAGGTTAAGGTTAATTCACTAATTTGTTTTTTTATCTTACGTAATACCTTATACGAGCGTCATCAAATTTATTTTTACTATTATTTTGAACGTAATTACAAAGCTATTGTTAAATACATCATTAGCAAAAGGCCAATCAAAAATATAAATTGGAGCAATCGTTTTAAATAGTATGTTGAGGCTGGCGTAGCATAATTTATGCGCCTATATTAAGGATACGTAAGTGTTTAGGCAGGCACACTAAATAATAAGTAAGCCGATTAAATAAAAATAACCGTTACTTTTTAAAAAGTTATAAATACATAAGCAACAATACTGATTGATTAAGTATTTTACTTTTCTATTATAAGGATTCCAGAATGAGCAACCCTAAAGCAGGCCAATGTCCGGTCATGCACGGCAGTAATACTAAAACGTCTAATCCCAATACTGATTGGTGGCCAAATGCCCTAAACTTAGACATTCTTCATCAGCACGACACCAAATCAAATCCATACAATAGCGACTTTAATTACGCTGAAGCATTTAAATCAATCGATCTTGACGCGCTAAAAACAGACGTAAAAAGCTTAATGACCGATAGCCAAGATTGGTGGCCAGCCGATTGGGGACATTACGGCGGTTTAATGATTCGTTTAGCATGGCACTCAGCGGGTTCATACCGTTTGGCCGATGGTAGAGGGGGCGGTGGTACAGGTAATCAACGTTTTGCGCCACTAAATTCATGGCCAGACAACGGTAACCTCGACAAAGCGCGCCGTTTACTTTGGCCAATAAAGAAAAAATACGGTAACAAGCTTTCATGGGCCGACTTAATTATTTTAGCGGGCAACATGGCATACGAATCAATGGGTTTAAAAACCTTTGGTTTTGCCGGCGGCCGAGAAGATATTTGGCGTCCTGAAAAAGACGTTTACTGGGGAGCTGAAAAAGAATGGTTAGCGCCAAGTGACGGTCGTTACGAAAGTGTAGATAAACCAGACACCATGGAAAACCCATTAGCCGCAGTACAAATGGGCTTAATTTATGTAAACCCTGAAGGTGTAAATGGTATACCTGATCCGCTTAAAACAGCGGCCCAAATTCGCGAAACTTTTGCGCGTATGGCAATGGATGACGAAGAAACCGCTGCATTAACGGTAGGCGGGCACACAGTAGGTAAAGCACATGGTAATGGCAAAGCAGAAAACTTAGGCCCAGAGCCAGAAGCTGCTGACGTACACGAGCAAGGCCTTGGTTGGAATAACACTACAACCCGTGGTATTGGCCGCGATACAGTTACATCAGGTGTAGAGGGCGCATGGACTACGCACCCAACACAATGGGATAACGAATACTGTAAGCTTTTATTAACCTACGAATGGGAACTCACTAAAAGCCCTGCAGGTGCTCATCAGTGGGAGCCTATTAATATTAAAGAAGAAGACAAGCCTGTCGATGTAGAAGATTCATCAATTCGTTTGAACCCAATGATGACAGATGCTGATATGGCCATGAAAGTGGACCCAACGTACCGTAAAATTATTGAGCGTTTTTATAACGACTTTGACTACTTTTCAGACGTGTTTGCACGTGCCTGGTTTAAACTAACTCACCGCGATTTAGGCCCTAAATCATGTTACTTAGGTGCTGACGTACCAAGCGAAGACTTAATTTGGCAAGATCCAATTCCAACCGTTGATTACACATTAACAGACGACGAAATTAGCAATCTAAAAACAACATTATTAAATTGTGGTGTTAGTGCCGCTGATTTAATAAATACAGCTTGGGATAGCGCACGTACTTATCGTGGTTCTGATAAACGTGGCGGCGCAAATGGTGCACGCATTCGTTTAGCACCGCAAAAAGATTGGCAAGGTAATGAGCCAGAACGTTTAACATCAGTACTTAGTGCGCTTGAAAAAGTGCAGGCTGGCTTGAGTAAACCTGTTAGCATCGCCGACTTAATTGTTTTAGGTGGTACAGCAGCCGTAGAACAAGCTGCAAAACAAGCCGGTGTTGATGTAAACGTGCCGTTTGCTCCAGGACGTGGAGATGCAACAGACGAAATGACTGATGCAGAATCGTTTGATGTACTAGAACCAATACACGATGGTTTTAGAAACTGGCTGAAAAAAGATTACGCAGTGTCAGCGGAAGAGTTATTACTAGAGCGCAGCCAATTAATGGGATTAAGTGCACCAGAAATGTCGGTACTTATTGGTGGGATGCGAGTACTAGGTACTAACTATGCTGGCAGCGAACACGGCGTATTTACAAATAGCGTAGGCTCATTAACCAACGACTTCTTTGTAAACTTAACTGACATGTCAAACCGTTGGGAGCCAACTCAAAAAGGTTTATACAATATAGTAGACCGTAAAAGTGGCACTACTAAATGGACTGCAACACGCGTTGATTTAGTATTTGGATCAAACTCTATATTGCGCGCACTTGCTGAGTTTTATGCACAAGACGACAACAAAGAGCGCTTTGTACATGACTTTGTAAACGCATGGGTAAAAGTAATGAATGCCGATAGATTCGATCTTAAATAATCTGTACGCTAAATAAAAACGGGGGAGTAATAATTTACTCCCCCGTTTTTGCATATAGTCCCGGTCAGTATTACTTATAAAATATTGTAATTTATCTAAGTCATATAAAAATTAGGCATTAAAAAAGGCGGCAAAAGCCACCTTTTTATAAAACAATAAAACTTATAGAAGTGCAAAAAGCTTTTGTAGTTGTGGCATGTATTCGCTCACAAGTTCAAGGTTACTTTCGCTTACTAAAGACTCTGTAGACTCCTCAGCTGCGCTTGACGATTTACCAAACGAACCCATTAACGAACTAGCGCCTTTATCTTTAGCACTTTTCATGCTTTGAAAACCGCCCATTACTTTATTGGCAGTTTCTTGGTTATCAGCCGAAAGACCCGACTTAAGATTTTCGATATAAGCCATTGATACTTCAGAACCTACAGTTACTAGTTGCTCTGGTGTAAAGCCGTAGCGCCCTGTAACACCCGCGAAGCTTTTGTATAGGTCTTGCTCTTTAATCATGCTTAGTGCGCTATTAGCTAAAGAGCTTTGTTCGTCAACACTTTGATCTGCAGAACCACCTAACATACTTGCTAAGTCTAAGTCTTTTAAAGACTCTTGGCTGCTTGCCCAGCTCGTTACAGCTGGCAGTGCTTTCATATAGCTTTGAAGTTGACCTTCGTTAATATCTACTGCAAGGCTTGAGAAACTCATTGCTAATAAGCTAAGTGATACAAGTATTTTTTTCATTGAGCATTTCCTAGTATTAAAGTTGTGCCAATTAGAAACTAATAAGCAACACTTGCCAACACAAAATAATATATTGGCTGATTTTATAGTACAATTTATGAGAATTTATTTAAGTTCTAAGAATTTAGTTCATTCACCACAAGCTAATGTACTGATGATATAATACATTTTTGACAAATAGAGCTGAACACAATGTTAACAATTTCAAATACTGTCACTATCGATGAATGGGAACTAGAGCTAACGGCTATTCGTTCGCAAGGTGCCGGTGGTCAAAATGTTAACAAAGTCGCAAGTGCAATTCATTTACGCTTTGATATTAACCGCTCTAAATTACCTGATTTTTATAAAGAGCGTTTGCTAGCCTTAAATGATACAAGAATTACCAAAGAAGGCGTTTTAATAATTAAAGCGCAAAGCCATCGTACTCAAGAGCTAAACCGAGAAGATGCCCTTAAGCGCTTAAAAGATTTAATACTTAGTGCTACCGTTGTTAATAAAGCGCGTCGTGCCACCAAGCCCAGCCGTAATTCACAGCGAAAGCGCATGGATAAAAAAACTAAACACGGGCAAAACAAAGCGCTACGCGGCAACATAAAGTTTTAGTTTTAAACGGTATTAATAAAGTATAGAAGGGACTTGATGCCTACATGCAGGCACCATTTTTACATCGTATTGTACGTATAAAAATATGAGTGAGGGGTAGCCTCACTTATATTTAATAACTATTAATACCTACTTAGCCATTTCTAAATCAGATTCTGCATTTGCCAACATTGCAAACTCTTCATCAGCGCTTTTAGCAACTAAGTGTTTTGAGCTATAGCCAAAGTAATATGCGGCGCCCACAATAAACAGCACCATAGTGTATAAAAATGCACGAGGGTCAAACGCATACACACCCGTTAATGCTATAAGCGAAAGTACTAAAGCAATACTTGAAGTAACAACACCACCAGGGGTTTTATACGGGCGAGGTAAATCAGGCTGTTTAACGCGGAGCAAAATATGGCTCAATGCCATTAACGCATACGAGAGCGTTGCACCTACTACTGCCATTGCAAGTATTAAGTCACCCTCACCACTGAGTGATACTAAAAAACCAAATACAGCAGGTACAATTAACGCGCGTGCGGGTACTTTGCGATTAGTCGTAATCGACAACGAACGTGGTAAATAACCGGCTCTAGATAAAGCAAACACTAAGCGACTATAACCATAAATAATAGAGAAAAACGAAGCGACTAAACCCGCAAGCCCTAATATATTTACAACGGTTGCTAAGCCCTCACTACCGGATGCATTTAATGCATCAACTAAAGGTACAGCACTTGCCCCCATTGCAGCAGCACCGCCAGCACCAGGTACTAAAACAACAACTAAAAAAGCAGTAAATAACAAAAAGATCATTGCACCAATAATGCCTTTTGGCACATCTTTAGCGGGATCTTTTGCTTCTTCAGCAGCAAGCGGTACACCTTCAACCGCTAAAAATAACCACATGGCAAACGGTAATGCAGCCCAAACCCCGTACCAACCTAAAGGTAAAAACTCACTAGCTCCCACTGCATCGGTTACGGGGACGTCAAATAAGCGCGATGCATCAAAATTTGTGATTAAAACAAAAGCCGTTGCAATAATAGCTAATACCGCTAAACCACTTATTACCATCATTACTTTAAGCGCTTCTCCTACGCCCGCTAAATGAATTCCCACAAATAGTAAGTAAAATAATGCATATACCCATGGGCCATTAAATCCGGTGAGGGCTTCAACTGCCGAGCCAATAAAAATAACAATAGCAGCGGGCGCTAAGGCATATTCAATTAATACGGCAAGCCCTGTTAAATAGCCTCCTGCTGGCCCCATAGCTTGACGCGCAAAACTATAACCACCGCCTGCAGCAGGTATTGCAGCTGACATTTCAGCAAGCGATAGTACAAGCGCTAAATACATAACCGCCATTAATACTGCAGCAATGGCAAAACCACCCCAACCGGCTTCGGCGATACCAAAGTTCCAGCCTGCAAAGTCACCCGATATTACATACGACACACCCAAACCTGCGAGCAATAACCACCCCGCAGTACCCCGTTTTAACTGTCTTTTAGCTAGGTACTCTGTATTGTTAGTAGACATAACCTTTCTCCGTTGATGCTTAGTTTTTATTGTTTTATTTCATGTGTTTTTAATTAAAATTACTCAGCAATTAAAAAGTTAGTGGTTGATACCTGATGCTCAATTACATCATCTTGTGTGCGGTCTTTTAAATTAACCCCAGTTAGTTTTAGTTTTTTAGCTTCACGTAATAAGTACAGTGCGCGTCTCGCCGCTTCTGTATAAGGTAGGCCTGCAGGGCGAATATTCGATATGCAATTACGACATGCATCGTTAAGTCCTGTTTTGGGCTCCCATGTTAAATACAAGCCAAGGCTATCTGGCGAACTAAGTCCTGGGCGCTCTCCTATTAACACCATAACCACCTGCGCATTTAGCAACTCACCTATATCGTCGCCAATCGCTACTCGCCCTTGCTCAACCAAAGTAATGGGAGCAATTTTAAATTGCTTGTCTGTTGTAAGGTGCGTTAATAGCTCTGTTATAAATGGGTATGCATTTTTTTGTACCGCCAGCGACGAAAGCCCATCAACCACTACAATTGCTAAATCGTACTTAGCTTGCGTAGTGTGCTTTTGCTTATTCATATAATTAAGAAGTGTTTGCCTACCACTTTCATCAAGCTTGCGGCCTAAATCGGGTCGCTGAAGGTAAGTAACCCTGTCAACGGCTTGGCTATGTAAATGCAGGGGAGGGGCAACCTCTTTTAGATCATTAATACTGCCCAGTTGCTCAGTCATTTCGTTAATATCAAGCGGAAAACTCACCGCATCACGCGCTTGTGCATGTGATAACTGAAAAGCCAGCATTTCTGAGGTGGGCAAACTTATACCAGCGCGACCAAGCCCAATACGGGCGTCGGTAAAACGCCGTAAATCACTCCAAGGGTTGTGCACTACATTACCGTTATTTTTATGCTCATTTACTGAGTTATCTAATGGAGTGGTCGGTTTTGAACGTGATTTCATGAGCCACCTCCAGCAATTGCACCCAGAGGTTTAGCAAAAGCGGGAGGCAAGGTATCTGAAAGTGTGATGTCGGTAGTGCTTTGCATAATTTTCATTTTGCTTAGCCATGCTTCAAACTCAGGGGCGGGTCTAGAACCAAGAACTCGACGCACATATAATGCATCATGAAACGACGTAGTTTGGTAATTAAGCATAATATCGTCAGAGCCAGGTATTCCCATTACAAACGAGCAACCTGCAACACCTAATAGCGTTAGCAAATTATCCATATCGTTTTGATCGGCCTCTGCATGATTGGTGTAACACACGTCACACCCCATCGGTATGCCTAGTAACTTAGCGCAAAAGTGATCCTCAAGTCCTGCTCGGGTAATTTCTTTACCATCAAACAAATATTCAGGGCCAATAAACCCCACCACGGTATTAACCAGTAACGGATCAAACTTACGAGCAACTGCATAAGCGCGAGCTTCACACGTTTGCTGATCAAGCTCATGATGCGCATTTGCTGAAAGCGAACTGCCTTGCCCAGTTTCAAAATACATCACATTATTGCCAACAGTGCCACGCTTTAAACTCAAAGCGGCATCTTGCGCTTCAGCTAAGGTATTTAAATTAAAACCAAAACTTGAGTTAGTAGCCTCCGTGCCACCAATCGACTGAAATACCAAATCAACCGGTGCGCCAGCTTCTATACATTCAATAGTGTTAGTAACATGGGTAAGCACACAGCTTTGCGTCGGTATGGCGTATTTTTGAATAACATCATCCATTAATGTCATTAATTTAATGGCCTGGGCAACGTTGTCGGTTGCTGGGTTTATACCTATTACGGCATTGCCATTACCGTATAGCAGCCCATCAAGCATGCATGCAGCAATACCGTTAATATCGTCAGTTGGATGATTTGGTTGTAAACGTGTAGATAAATGCCCAGGGAGGCCAATAGTGTTTCTAAAAGCACTTGTAACATGGCACTTTTTAGCAATTAATATGAGATCTTGATTGCGCATTATTTTGCTAACAGCAGCAGCCATTTCGGGCGTAATACCTTGCCTTATACTTGCAAGTACAGCGGGTGTTGCAAAGTCGCTTAAAAGCCAATTACGAAAATCACCTACGGTTAAATGTGCAATAGCCATAAAGGCATTGGCATCGTGCTCGTCAATAATTAAGCGTGTAATTTCGTCATCTTCGTAGGGAATAAGTGCCTCATTTAAAAATGTTTTAAGAGGTACATCGGCCAATGTCATTTGTGCCACAGCACGTTCTTGTGCTGATTGTGCAATGACACCCGCTAAGCGATCACCCGAACGTTGCGGCGTTGCTTTAGCCATTAACTGGGCTAAGTTCTTGAATTTATAAGTGTGTGTACCTAAAGTGTAACTGTACGCTTGCCCCATGATTTACTCCACATAACTAACATGATAAACCTTGGTATAGGTTTTGCTGCATCTTTAGCTATAAATCAATTTTCAATAGTTACAAGACAGCTTATTTTGTACCAAGTAACTATCGAATTTCGGCAAAAGATTATTTATTAATCCAATTCAATTGGTTACATACGCAAAGCGGTGTTAACTTAACCATAATAAAAGTGTAACGAAAAAGAGCATCCCCTATATGGCGCAGCAAAGTAGCTACAACGCACCACTAAAGAGCAAGGTGCAAACACACGATATAGACGAGCAAGCGCATAGCCTTACTCAATGGCAGCAAAAATACGATCAAATGAGCGACGGCAGCTTTTATGGTTTTATTGAAGAAACAGATTACGTCAATATTCATGTGTTTAAAGAATACACCGAGCGAGCGCTTCGTCAGCAATGTAACATCGCCCCCAATTCGGTTTGGCTTGGCATTCCTTGTCAGTCGCAGCAAAGTAAGATTAATGGTCTAAGTGTGGCAAGTAATCAATTTATGTGCCGCACAAGTGATAATGACTTTGAGCTGATAACCCCTGAGCAATTTAATATTTATGGTTTGGTAATCGATTGGAATTCAATTGAATATATGGCGCAGCTACAAGGCGTAACATTGAAAAACCTATCATCTGCACAATCAGCTCGCTTATCGGTAAGCAACTCATCATTGCAAACGGCAAGGCAAATAATTAATAGCATGGTTGTAGGCAAGGGCTTTGGACTTAAAACCGAATCACAGCAAGATATGCTAAACATGTTGGCACTACACTTATTACAAGCAGATAATCCACAACAAAATATTGCGCCAAGTTATAAACATCGAAAAGCCGTAGTAGATAAAGTAAAAGATTACGTGGCCACAAATCCACAAAACCCAATAACCATAACTGAGCTGTGCGAGCTTGCCTTTGTAAGTAGGCGCACACTTCAGTATAGTTTTGAGAGTGTTTTAGGAATTAACCCTTTGCGGTTTTTACGTTTAACACGTTTAAATAATGTAAGGCGGGAACTAAAAAAACCAAACCAAGATAAGCCAATTTCAGTAATAGCAGCCAATTGGGGATTTTGGCATGCGGGACAATTTGCTAAAGATTACACGCAACTATTTGGTGAAAACCCATCACAAACAGTTAAAAATTCAGCACAGCAGTTTAAACCACCGTGCTCTACAAACTTGTAGGTGCGAATTTACTTCGCGCTCATGTAACGTGGCTTTAATGCTCTAAAAGTGAAAGCGAGGTATAAAACCTCACCTACATCGTGCAAACACTAAACCCGTAGGCGCGAATTTATTTCGCGCTTATGTAATTTAGCTTTAATACTTTAAAAGTAAAAGCGAGGTATAAAACCTCACCTACATCGTGCAAACACTAAACCCGTAGGTGCGAATTTATTTCGCGCTTATGTAACATGGCTTAAATGCTCTAAAAGTAAAAGCGAAGTATAAAACTTCACCTACATCGTGCAAACACTAAACCCGTAGGTGCGAATTTATTTCGCGCTCATGTAACGTGGCTTAAATGCTCTAAAAGTGAAAGCGAAGTATAAAACCTCACCTACATCAACACCGAACCCGTAGGTGCGAATTTATTTCGCGCTTATGTAACATGGCTTAAATGCTTTAAAAGTGAACGCGAGGTATAAAACCTCACCTACATCTTGCAAACACCAAACCCGTAGGTGCGAATTTATTTCGCGCTCATGTAACATGGCTTTAATGCTCTAAAAGTGAAAGCGAGGTATAAAACCTCACCTACACCGTGCAAATACCAAACCCGTAGGTGCGAATTTATTTCGCGCTTATGTAACGTGGCTTGTATGCTTTAAAAGTAAAAGCGAGGTATAAAACCTCGCTTACTATATTCAAAAGCCCTATTTGATCGGTGCTATTTAAGCCGCGATTAAATAGGACTCTTGTCCTGAATGCTTGTTGTTGCGTTTAAACGAACCTTTGCCTTTTTTAGCTTTAACCACTTGTGGTTTAAATAATTTAGAGGTGACCATCGCCGCTAGTGCATTGTGGTTTATAACGCCTCGTCCTGTGTCTACCGCGCTGTTGCTTGCGGTTTTTGCTTTAGATTTTTTAGTCATATATTTCCTATCAACTAATGGTTATTTTAAGTTAAATAATAAAAAGGCTTTTATATTAGCCTATTTAAGAGATGGCGATTGTAGGCTTAATTTTCAACCGCGCAAGTATTTTTAATGCCCAACAGGTACTTTTTTAGTAATAAAAAAGTATAAAAAAAGCGCAGTTAATAACTGCGCTTAATATTACTTTAGTTTGCTTTATAAATTAAAAACTAAAGCTTACTTTTGCATAGTACGTTCTGCCGTCAAAGCCGTAAGGTAATGCACGTACTGGGTATTTAAATGCGCCGTTGGTGATAAAGTTAAGTACTTCGTCGTCGCCTAGCTCGTCTGGCGTTTCGTCAAATACGTTATCGGCACCCACTGAAAGCGCAAACATGTCGTTAATTTGGTAGCTAACATTTAAATCAACTAACACAGCAGACTCAACCGTACTTGTTGGTTTAAACGATCCTGTTGGCGAAAGCTCACCTGGTAATGAAATATGGTCATTACCAAAGTATTTTACATCTGTTTCGCCAAAGTAGTTAAAGCGAATGGTTGATGTGTAGGCATCGCGTTCGTAGTCAAACGTAAGCGTTGCACGTTCACTAGGTTGTCCGTCGGTAAAAAAGCTACGTTGTAAATCATCAAAAGCAACCGCTTCAGGAATACCGTCTTCAGCATTTACGCCGTCAATTTTAGTATCGTTTAGGTTACCTGCAAAGGTTACTCCTAAATTGCCACCTTCAACTTCTGTACGGTACGATGCAATAATATCAACGCCTTGCGTAGTAGAATCAACCGAGTTTGAGAAGTAGTTAGCTTGCACAGCTCCAGTTGCTTGTAGCGCTGCAACTGCTTCTGAGCTAAACGATACGTCGTCAGCGGTAAGTAAGCTGCCAAGCGTAATACGGTCTTCAATTTCTACACGGTAAAAATCAACCGTTAACGAAAGCTCGCTTGTTACATCGTAAACAAAACCTGCACTGTAGTTTGTTGAAGTTTCAAGCTCTAAGCTATCTACGCCTAACGCACTTGGGAAAGCGGTCCCTGTGTTTGCAGTGAACGATTGCGTTAATGTGCCGTCTGAGCCTAAGTTAGTTGTAAAGGCTGTATAACCACTTTGTTGAAGTGATGGTGCTCTAAAACCAGTAGATACCGCACCACGTACAGCGAAGTCATCTGAAAATTCATAACGTGTTGCTAATTTACCAATTAAATCATCCCCAGCATCTGAGAAATCTTCATAACGTAGCGCACCACTGACGTTCCATGCATCGGTGATCATAGTTTCTACGTCTACATAAACTGCGTAGCTGTTACGGTCGCTGTCGTTAGCTGCTTCAGGGCGTAGGCCGTTATAAGCCTGAAAACCACACTGTGCAAATTGGTCTGGATCGTTTACTGATGGGTACGAGGTATCCATATTTGCTAGTCCACAGGCGTATGATGCTTCATCGCCAGGTACTATTTCGTAGTTTTCTTTACGATATTCAGCGCCTACTGTTACATATAAAGGTTCACCACGGCCAATATCTACAATACCGTTTACATCAAGGTTAAGCGTTGTTTGATCAAATCTAAAACCACCTGAGTAACCGCCACTAGGGCCTGAGTTTGCTGCAATATCGGCATCGCTTGCACTTGGGTTGTTAAATAAATACTCAGCCGCGTAAGAAGCGTTTAATGTATTGCGTGATGTAAAGTCGTATTGGTTTTCACCATAAACGGCCGATACATCGTAATTCCAATCTGTGTTTATATCGCCTTTAAAACCAAGCGCGACTGAAATATCTTGTGCTTCGTTATATATGCGCGGTAAAAAACCATCGCTATATACTTGGGTTACGTTTTTAGACGCTTCGTTAAAATTACGGTAAAAACCATTACCCAGCGCCGTGCGCTCTGAGTAGCCACCAAACGAGTAAAGCTCGCCGTCGCCCATTGGTAATGCCATGTTGTAAAATAACGACGTAAATTCACTTTCTGAGTTACCTTGGCCCCAGCGTACGTCTTCACTTAACGTACCTGGTTCAACATTAAGCGACCCCCCCGTATCACGCTCGGCGCGGTTAGTGCCATCGGCATCACGGTACTCAAGCGATAGGTTAATAAAGCCGCCTTCGTTGCCTAATTCAAAACCACGGTTTAAACCTGCTGAAATAGTGTCGCCGTCACCTTCACTTGTGCCGCCGTATTGTATAAAACCCGTTGTAATACCGGTTGAGTTATTAAGAGATAAGTTAATTACGCCTGCAATAGCATCAGAGCCATATTGCGCCGCTGCGCCATCGCGTAATACTTCAACGCCTTTAAGGGCCGTTAGCGGAATCGCATTCATATCAGTACCCGCAGCGCCTGCGCCTACTGTACCGTTAAGGCCAAAAATTGATTGGTTATGACGACGTTTACCATTTACTAATACAAGAGTTTGATCTGGCTGTAGGCCACGAAGTGTTGCGGGTCTAAATAAATCAGAACCGTCAGATACTTGTGTACGCGAAAAGTTAAATGAAGGCGCTGTCGCTTGAAGGCTTTGGCCAAGCTCGGTAAAGCCACCTTTGGTTAAATCATCTGCGTCAATTAAATCAATAGGAGAAGAAGACTCTGTAGAAGTACGGTTAGATACACGCGATCCTAATACAGATATTTGCTCAATGTTTTTAGCAGCTTGCACTGGTGCTTCTTCTGCGTTAACAATGCTTGGTGCGCTAAACGCGAAAGCAACGGCTACAGCAAGTGTGTTTAAACGGTATGTTGGCATAGTGACGACCCTGTTTTTTTGTGTTCTTATAATATGTGTGTGGTTATGGTGCTCATAACCTGTTGCAAACATCCTAGCAACATATGCAAACAAAAAGAAATGAAAAAAACTAAATATTTGGTCTAAGTATGCAAATAAATTTCAAGATAAGAAAAAACCACCTTTAATCGATTGAAATACACGCTACAAGGGCATTAAACTTCAAAAAAAAGATCTATTAACTTTTTATTTACATTGTGATTTTGTTCGTTAGTTTACGCTTTTAAAGGTAATAGGCAGCGGATGGTCGTACCTGTCCCTAATGTGCTGTTAACTTCTATTTTTCCGCCATGATCGCTCACCATAGCGTATACAAGTGTCATACCCATACCGGTACCTTCTCCAACTTCTTTTGTCGTGTAAAAAGGGTCAAACATATGCGCTATTGTGTCTTCACTCATTCCACAGCCATTATCTTTTACCTCAATACAGATATTTGTGTTTAGTTCAAAAATATTGACCTCAATAATGCAGCCTTTTTCTAAATCAAGCTCGCATGCTTGCCAAGCATTCATTAATAGATTTACAAAAATTTGATTAATTGACGATAAATTGCACCAAATAAGTGGTAGTGGTTCAAACCGCGTTTTTATCTCGCATAGTTTGAGTTTGTTACTTAATAATCTTAAAGCATTATTAGCACCCGTTGTTACATCGGTTAGTTGTTTATCTTGCGAGGAGGAGGGGTGGGCAAAGTTTAATAAGTCATGCACAATTTGTTTTATTCGTTTGAGTCCTTCAACGCTGTCGTTAACTTGTCCCTGCAAATTGTTATAAAGCCACGCATACGGATACTGTAAATTGAGTATGTCGATTTCGTGTTTAAAACGGCTTTCTTTAATTTCATTGTTTAAGTATTGCTCGTTAAGCTTTAGCAACGTGATAAGCAAAGGAGTAGAATTTTGTAAGCTTTCTATATTACTCATTGCATAGGCAAGCGGGGTATTTATTTCATGGGCTACGCCTGCACAAAGCGTTCCTAAGGTTGCCATTTTTTCGGTTTGCACAAACAGCATTTGCTGGTGTTCTAAATCGGCTACTTTTTTTTGTAATTCATTATTTATGGCAACTAAAACGGTGCTTTTATCTTTGAGTAATTGTTCTGCGGCCAAGCGCAGCTTTTGTTCGTTTAAAAAAGCACGTTCAAAATTACCATCTGATCCATTCATTCCTTTCATCCATATAGATAACTTTATACTTAACGTTTAGTCGTCTACATGCAAATTTGCAACTTTAGTGTGAGCATTTATCTACTTATAGATAATAACCACATTAGGTGACTCCTACTCTATATAAAAGGTAAGCATAAACAGGTCACGGATGTTTTTTTAAGCTATTATTTAGCCAGAAGTAATTTAAAGGCGGCGCAATGACTCAAGCAACACCAAACACACCAATGAATCAGATCGATGTACTTTGTATTGATGATGACGAAATAGTACTACGTACGTTAACACGACTACTTGAAGTAAATGGCTTAACGGTTATTGTTTGCGATAATCCGCAAAACGCACTAACACTTTTTAAAAATCATGAATTTGGTTTAATTATTAGCGACATGCGGATGCCAGTAATGAACGGTGCCGAGTTTTTAGAAAAAGCGCGTGCGCTGGCACCCGACACTCAACGCATTTTATTAACCGGTTACGCCGATATACAAACAACCCTAGCGGCTGTTAACCAAGGGCAAATAAATGGTTATATTCAAAAACCATGGCAAAATGACTTATTACTTCGAAGCATTAAAGATAGCCTAGAAAAATTTGCGCTAAAAAAGCAAAACAAAAAATTAGAAACACAAGTTAAGGCGCAAAACCAAGAACTACTTGAGCTAAACAACACGTTAGAGCAACGAGTAGAAAAACGTACCTTACAAATTAAACAAGTTTTAAAAAAGCTTGAAGACGCCAACGAGCGGGAAAAACAAGAGCACAAATCGACCGTTGAGCTGCTATATAATTTTGTTAATGCAAATCCTTACCTTGATGGCAACAAAGCACAAAATATTGCAAATACCTGTACACAAATAGCGCTTTACTTAAACCTGTCGCAAAAAAGCATCGATCTTGCCCCAATGGCGGGTTATTTAGCACAAATAGGTTTGCTTGCTATGGACCCTGAACTTTATAAAAAACCGCTAAATCGGTTAAATGAGCAACAACGCAAAACCTTTTATACTCATCCAAGTACTGCACAATTAATGCTAATGCCAGCAATACATTTACACGACTTATCGGATGCTATTTATTACCAGTTTGAACGTTTTAACGGAAATGGAATGCCCAAAGGCCTTGCTGGAAACGATATACCGATAGGGGCTATGGTATTAGGGTTAGCGCGCGATTACTGGGACGCGTTTGAGCAGAGCAATGCAAGCGATGAAAAGCAGCGCCATGAGGATGCACTCGAAAGTGTAAAACTTTATAGTGGTTCGTTTTACCACCCTAAAATAGTTCGTGCGCTTGAAGCAAGCCATGCAAAACTACACGAACAAAAAAGTTCAGCAGGATCAGTACTAATTTGTAATGCTCATGAACTCAAAGAGCAAATGATACTCGGCCATGCTCTGCACAGCCATTCGGGTATAATGTTGTTGCCTAAAGGTCATGTATTTAGCCGCAAATCAATAGAAAAACTGCAGCAACTAGAATCTAAAAAACCAGCCCCATTTAGAATTATGGTTAAAACTGCTAAATGATTGATCTAAACGGCAGTTTTTTTCGTTACAATGTGCATAAAATATATTATTGAATTTGCTTGAAGGAGCACTCTGTGTCGCGATTTTCTGCGGTTACTGACAACCCCCATGATGGGCGTTTTAACCAAAAAACGGGAATACTGCTTACTAACCTAGGTAGCCCTGATGCACCAACAGCTGCTGCGCTTCGTATATACTTACGTGAGTTTTTATCAGATCCACGCATTGTAGAAATACCACGCCTAGTATGGATGATAATTTTACATGGCATTATTTTGCGTGTGCGCCCTAAGCGTTCGGCTAAATTATACGAAAGTATATGGACCGAAAATGGCTCACCGCTTACTCACATCACTCGCCAACAAAGCGTAAAGCTAAATACCTTATTAAAAGAGCAAGGCTATACCAATACCGAAGTAGTAATGGCTATGCGCTATGGCAATCCTTCAATAGAGGCAGGCCTTGAGGAGCTTCGTGATAAAGGCTTAACGCGTATTATTATATTGCCAATGTACCCGCAATATTCTAGCCCAACCACGGGTTCAACGTTCGATGCTGTATCGAGCGTACTGCGTAAATGGCGCTGGGTGCCAGAGCTGCACTTTATTAATGGCTATCATAAAAACACCCGTTATATTGAGTCACTTGCTAATAGTATTAGTGAGGATTTAGAAGCGAATGGTATGCCACAAAAAATTGTTTTTTCGTATCAC
Source organism: Pseudoalteromonas sp. SWYJ118 (assembly GCF_015864505.1). NCBI lineage: Bacteria > Pseudomonadati > Pseudomonadota > Gammaproteobacteria > Alteromonadales > Pseudoalteromonadaceae > Pseudoalteromonas > Pseudoalteromonas sp. SWYJ118. The sequence goes on from NZ_JADYXC010000003.1 coordinate 362,506, forward strand.
GGTATGCCTAAACTATTTTTAGAGCGAGGCGATCCGTACCATTGCCTATGTTTACAAACCACGCGTTTAGTTGTCGAAAAACTAGGCCTTGATAAAGACAAAGTAATTAGTACTTTTCAAAGTCGATTTGGTAAAGCCGAGTGGTTAAAGCCTTACACCGACGCAACGCTTGAAGCCCTGCCTGATGAGGGTATTACCGATGTAGCCATTATCAGTCCTGCTTTTAGCGCCGACTGCCTAGAAACACTTGAAGAGCTGGAAGGCGAAAACCGAGAAATATTCGAAAACGCAGGCGGCAAAAAATACCGTTACATAGCGGCACTAAACGACAGAGACGACCACATAGAAGCTGTGTTTGATGTTATAAAACCGATGTTGTAAATCTGATTATAAAAGCACATAGCTATAAATAGTTCGCATTAAGCGGTGTTAAAATTAACACCGCTTTTTTGTTTTAAGGGCTTTTAAAATATTTAGTTAATTAATTCACAAAGAGGTTAAGAGGCGCTGCGCTTTTAGAGTAGTGATAAAACATAAAAATACTGTTTTTGGCTTTCTCATTTACTCCTCTTTTACTTCTCATTGTGCAAATAAAAGCTTTTAAATGGCTAATTAATTTACAAAGAGCTTAAGAGGCGCTGCGCTTTTTAAAGTAGTGATAAAACATAAAATACTGGTTTTTGTTTTCGGCTTTCTCATTCACTCCTCTTTTACTTCTCATTGTGCAAATAAAAGCTTTTAAAGACCTAATTAATTCACAAAGAGCTTAAGAGGCACTGCGCTTTTAGAGTAAGTGATACATATTGGCCGATCTGGTTTTTCTCGGTTATTACTGATTACCTTATCTTTGTGGAAGAAATTACTTATACTTTTAATAATAATTAAAATAAATAAAAACGCATTGTGGAGGGGGAGAATACCTAAGCAACAGCAATTAAACGCTATCGCTTAAAGTATAAATCAATCGCTTTAGTGAGGAGCTCGTCGAGCTGTTCTTCAAATTCTTCTATATCAATATCAAAATGCTTTAAGTACGCATGAGCCTGAGCAAGTGATAAATTACGGCTGTTAACGCTATATTGTCGCTCGTCTATGGCTTTATCGTAACGAGGTAAAAATACAAATTGGCCATAAAATGGTGACTTAATATGTTTATTTGCAAAACGACAAAAATCTTCAACATGCTCAGCACCCTTAGGGCCAAGGCAACCGGGCTCGATGCGATACATTAAGCGAATTTTTTTATCGTCATTTATTTGCATATAAAGCCTTTATCTAAAAAACAGTACGCGTACTATTTTTCCATCTTTAATTTGGTAACTCGAAATAAGTTCTGAGCGTTTATCAACTACCTTTTCGTCAGTTGAGCAGGTTTCTGATAGTTCGTGATCAATCACTATATCGCCGTGCACTATGCGCTTAATTGGTGATGAGTGAATACACTTTAACTTTTTAAACATTAGCCCATAACGTTCTATTAGTTTTTCTTTACCTTTAAATAATAGCTCATTAGGGAAAATATAAAACTCAACATCTTCGGCATATACACGAAGAAACTCTTCAATGTTACGCGCGTTATACGCTTTAACTAACTGCTCTACTACCGCAAGTGATTCGCGCGATTGCTTAGCTTTAGTTTGTTGCTTAACTGTCAGCGCTTCTTTTGCTTGCGTAACTGCTTTTTCAGCTTCGGCTACAGCCACTGCTTTTTCTATTTTATTTTTCGGCTTTTCAGTAGGTTTAATCTGCTCGTTACCCAATACCTTTGAATCGTCTGGTTTAGTCGCATCAATTGTTGGCTTTTTAAGCTCAGGTGCTTTGTATTCAAGCGTATTTACTTTGTCGTCAGCTTTGACTTGAGTTACTGATTGCTCATCTTCAACTTTTGTTTTTTCAGCGTTTGCTTGAGCTTCAACTTGCTGCTCTTTTTGCTCAGGCTCGCTTTGTTCTGCGGCGTAAGTAATAAGCGCAACGGTGGTAATTAACGAGGCAAAAATAATAGATAACGGTTTCATAACTTTCCTAAAATGAACACTAAACACGTGTAATACCAATTACATTAAATAAGTGATCTATTATAGCGTCAAGAAAATAGCACAATAACAAGGCGAAAATTGTGACATATAGTTGTTCTATATGAATAACTTTTAACGCAGTTAGTGAGTTATTTAATGCGATAGAATGATCATATTTTTGATAATATTGGTATAAGGGTGCAACATAGCAAATTTTAACGTTATCGGATAGTTAATACCACCACTGTAGCCTACCAGTACTGCTCTACAGTAATGTTACCGGGTGCTTTGCGGCGGTTACGCGTAAAGTTTTTATCGAGAAGTAGCGCGGTGGTGTCTTTTACCATTTGTGGATTTCCGCAAATCATAAATTGCGCGTTACTAGGCTCAGGATTTAATTTTACATGTTCAAACAAGCCGTTGCTCTCAATAGCGTTAGTAATCCGGCCACTTAAGCCTTGTAATGGCTCTTCTCTACTTACAACAGGAATGTAGTTGAGTTGTTCTGGGTACACTCTTAATAACTCGTTAATAAGTGCCTGATAGCTTAAGTCGTTATTAAAACGTACACCATGCACTAAGTTTATGCTTTTGTATTTTTTCCATACATCGGGCTGTTGTAATATCGATAAAAAAGGGCCTATGGCAGTGCCAGTACCTAACATCCAAAGCTGATCGCTTTGTGGTATTTCATCAAGGGTAAAAAAGCCGGTTGCGTGTTGTTCTATAAGTACGGTTTCGCCAGGTTGTAATGTAGCTAAACGAGGAGAAAGCAAACCGTCAATAACGTTAATAAGGTAAAATTCAAGATCGGGGTTTTCAGGGGCATTCACATATGAATAAGCCCGAGCAATACGCTTGTCGCCATCCATTATAGAAAGCTTTGTAAATTGCCCTGCTTTAAACGGCTCTACATTAGCATTAACGGTTAAGCTAAAGAGCGTTTCGCTCCACCATGTTACGCTTTTTACTGTTGCTTCAACCCAATTAGACATAGTTACCTCTTGGTTTAGCCATTAAAGTTTTAAATAACTCACTCCATAAACATTAGCATTAAGTGACAAAGACTTACAGGAGAATATGACTAGATTTAAAGCTGTGATGTATGCAGAATTTACCAATAAAATAATGTGAATAATTAGCTCTGAGATAGGAGCCATTAATTGCATAAGGAAAAGCGAAGCAGCAGTAACTAAGAAAAATAAAGTCAAAAAAACAGTGCTTTTTTATTTTATCACTCACTTTAAAAGCGCTGCGTCTTATATCACCATTAGTGAATTATTTACTTGAAAAACTATTGCACTAGGAGAAGCCAAAGAGGAGTAAATGAGAAGAACCAAGCCAGAAACGAGTATTTTATCACTGACTCTAAAAGCGCTGCGTCTTATATCATCATTAGTGAATTATTTACTTGAAAAACTATTGCACTAGGAGAAGCCAAAGAGGAGTAAATGAGAAGAACCAAGCCAGAAAACGAGTATTTTATCACTGACTCTAAAAGCGTAGCGTCTCTTAACCTCTTAGTGAATTATTTATTTAAGCCTTTATTAATTAATTTTATAGTTAAACTCAAATTCCACACATAAAAAAACGGCGCTAAATTTAGCACCGTTTTTATAAGCAATTAGAAAAAGTTTACGCTTTTTTCTCTTCACAACTTGCTAGGTATTCGTCAAACGTACCTTGGAAGTCGATTACTTTTTTATCTTTAATATCAATGATACGCGTAGCTAATGACGATACAAACTCACGGTCATGGCTTACAAAAATAAGCGTACCTTCAAAGTCTTTTAATGCATTGTTAAGCGCTTCAATGGCTTCCATATCCATGTGGTTAGTTGGTTCGTCCATTACAAGCACGTTAACGTCTTGCATCATTAACTTACCAAATAACAGGCGGTTTTTTTCACCACCAGAACAGTTACGTGCTTTCTTGTTTGAATCGTCTGCTGTAAACAACAAACGGCCTAACATGCCACGAACCATTAAATCGTTGTGCTTAGCTGTACGCCATTGCGACATCCAATCAAACAACGTTAAATCGTTTTCAAAATCTTTAGTGCTGTCTTGCGGGCAATAACCAAAGGTCGCATTTTCAGACCATTTAATTTCGCCTTCATTACTTTTAAGCTCATCTACTAAACAGCGTAAAAATGTAGTTTTACCCACACCATTTTCGCCAATTACAGCAAGCTTAGCGCCAGCTTCTAATAGTAAATCACCACCAGTAAATAACATTTCGCCATCAAAACCATGGCCAAGCTTATTAACTTCAAGCGCCTGACGATACATTTTTTTACCTTCGTCAAACGAAAGCGATGGGCTCATACGGCTTGAAGATTTAACTTCATCAAGCTTAATTTTATCCATTTTTTTAGCGCGCGAACTTGCTTGTTTAGCTTTAGATGCGTTAGCACCAAAACGGTTAACAAAGTCTTGTAGCTCGTCAATCTCAGCGCTCTTTTTAGCATTTTCAGCTAAAAGTTGCTCGCGTTGTAGGCCCGCAGCATCTAAAAACTTCTCGTAGTTACCAGGGTAAATACGCAGCTCGCCGTAATCAATGTCGGCCATGTGTGTACATACCGAGTTTAAAAAGTGACGGTCATGCGAAATAATAATCATCGTACATTTACGTTTGTTAAGCTCGTTAGCAAGCCACGTAATTGTATGAATATCCAAGTTATTGGTAGGCTCATCCAGTAGCAAAATGTCAGGATTTGCAAATAACGCTTGTGCTAAAAGCACACGTAGTTTCCAACCTGGAGCAACGTTTGCCATTAACCCGTAATGAAATTCTTTATCGATACCCGCTTCAAGCAAAATTTCTTCAGCGCGGCTTTCTGCCGTGTAACCGTCCATTTCAGCAAATACGCTTTCAAGATCGGCTACTTTCATGCCGTCGTCTTCGCTCATTTCTGGTAACGAGTAAATACGTTCGCGCTCTTGCTTTACTTTCCAAAGCTCCACGTCGCCCATAATTACCGCGTCTACAACGCTGTATTGCTCAAAAGCAAACTGGTCTTGGCTTAGGTTACCTAATTTCAACCCTGGAGTAATAGATACATTACCCGCACTTGGAACAAGCGCACCGCTTAAAATTTTCATGAAAGTCGACTTGCCGCAGCCGTTAGCGCCAATTAAACCGTAACGGTTACCGTTACCAAATTTAGCTGAAATGTTTTCAAACAACGGCTCTGCGCCAAACTGCATCGTAATATTTGCGGTGGAGATCAAAAAGGGTAATCCTAGATTAGTACTGACAGGAGTACGCTGCAGCAATACGCCACAAACAAGAACCAGACAATAGGGTAAATTAGCTGGCGAATTATACAGATCAGCCACAACGAATGAAAGATAAAAGGCAGCTAATTTATAACCAAGCGAAAATAACGGCAATTCTCGTTTTTAAGCCACTATTTTTAGCGTGAGCGGTGGTACTTACTTACAGCGGGGAATGTAAGTAAGTACCACCGCCAGCAATATTAAATAAGTGTTGCAGTCAAAGAGCTAAGTTATTGCCCATGCTTTAATGCACAGGTTGATAAATTAACTTTATAGCGGCTGCATTTTTAGTAATTAATTGATTAACGGTCGCCACGTCATCAAGTGTTAGCGACTCCTTACTCAGCATAAAGTGCACATTGTTGACGTTAATCGGCGTAATAGACTTTACCTGCGTAATTGAGGGGTGTTTTTTTACAAAGTACTGCGCAACCACAGAGTCTTCAATAACATAGTCGATTCGTTTTTTATCTAGCATGCTAAATCGATTATTTGCTTGAGCAGTAAGCACTACCTGTGTTGAATACTTAGTTTTTAGTTGTTCAAGCTCGTTACCAAAAAAGCTTCCTCGGTTAATACCTGCTGTAAACTCCTTACTAAAAAGATCAGCCAAGCTGGTTACATCAGCTGAGTCTTTATGCTTATAAAGGTGCATAACTTCTTCGCGGTAGGGCAAACTAAAATGCGCATATTGAGCGCGTTGTTTTGTATAACTTGCCGCATAGGTTATATCTACCCGGCCATTTTTAAGCTCAGCTTGAACACGCGAAAAACTCGGAAAATAAGTCCATTTAATACAAAATTTTGAATCTTTAAAAATAGCGCTTACAGCATCTACTTCAGTACCTAAAAATGTATCACCTTGCTTAACAAGGTAAGGCGGCCAATTAGTTTCGTTAGTGCCCATCACTAATGTTTTTGAACACGCAAGGGCATTAAAGTGAGTAAATAGCAGTGTAGTAAATGTTAAAAATAAAGTTTTCATTACACTCCTAGTATTTAAACAGCGCTTTAAGTGCTGTTTTGTTTTTGTTTATATGCTCATTAATTACTGCAAGCTCAGTAACCGATACCGTTTTTTTGCTAAACATTAAATAAATATCGTCTTTATTTACATACTCAATGTTGGTTACTAATTTTATATTTGAGCCTTTTTGGCCAAAATAAGCCCCCACCAACTCGTCTTCAATAGCAAAATCAATACGTTGCTTATTAAGCATTTCAAAGCGCTTACTAGTTGCACTGGTGTATTCAATCTGCTTTTTATATTTAGTTTTATATTGCTCAAACTCCTCGCCGTAGTAGCTTCCAAAGTTAGCGCCAACACTAAAGCCTTGTTTAAAAATATCTTCGAGGCTTTTAACACTATGCTGATTATTTTTGTTTTCGTATAAGCGCATAACCTCAGTTCGGTAGTTATCGCTAAAGTGCACATATTTAGCGCGTTTATCGGTATAACTTGCAGCCCATCCTAAATCAACACGGCCGTATTTAAGCTCAATAAAAGCCCGCTTAGAATTTGGTAGTAACTTAACCTCAAAACAAAAAGGGGAGTCAGCAAATATAATGTTAAGTGCATCAACCTCCGAGCCTTGCAGCTTGCCGTTAATGCCCATTACATAAGGCGGCCAAAAAGCATCGTGCGATGCCACGCTAAAGGTTCTTTCACAAGCAAATACATTAAATGGAGCCGTAAACAGCAAACATAAAAATACGGTAATTAATTTATTCATTACGCCTCATAGTTATTATTTTGCTCATTATTACAACAGTATAAACCAGCTTTTGTATTTTAGCGGCACGGGTTTGTTTAAATTTGTAAATATTTCGTTAAAAATTAATTTAAGGATAAAACAACCAAACTAGCGTTGTTGGTAACCTTATCTATGGGTACACTAATAATAAATTTATACATAGCAGGGCACGTTATGTCGTCAACTAAAATTCGCAACAATGTTATAAAACTCAGTGAATTAAGCACTAAACAACCAAACTACTATCTTATACAAGGTTATTTAATGGGGTTAGGTGTGTTACCACACATGCTCACCCCGAGTGAATGGCAGCCTGATTTATTTGGAGATATTAACCTTCAAAAAGAGAGCGAGCTAAAATACCTCGAAAGCTTAATGGCGTTGTATAACCAAAGCATGGATAAAGTAATTCAAAACGAATTAAAAATGCCAGCAAAATGCAGCCTATCCAAGCAAGACTACCGGGATTCACTAAAGCCCAACATGCCCCTACCAAGTTACTGTAAAGGGGTTTTACAGGCGCTTAAAAATATAAATAAACGTATGCTTAATGCACTACAAAAACAGGCTGTTGATAGCCTAAGTGGCGTTTTAAAAGCTTTTACTAGCGAAAAAGCAGCGGCAAAAGTATTTGGTGAATTTGCCCAATACAACGCCCAAGAATATAAACGTAATTATGTGTATTTTATGGCCGACGCTATTTTTGAACTTCGATTTAGTAACGACCTAACTTTAAGTGATGAAGATGAGGCACAATTTAACAACAGCTTTTTAGACGAAGAACCAAATGAATTAGATGAGCTTGATGAACTACTTGAACTGGTTCTTGCCGACACAGAACTAAAAGCACTTGAGCCAATGCTGATGCTTTTAGAAATGATGGAAGGGCACATAACAAAGCAATTTATTAAAGACAACACAGGGCACTTTTGGGGCTTGCACGAAACCCGCCCTTATATGATGCTTCGCGCGCATCGAGCAAAAATACATGCGCTGCATGGTTATACCCAAAAAGCACAGTCAGAGCTCGAAGAGTTATTAACGCTAAACCCAAACGACAATCAAGGTAATCGCTTTTTATTAATGAATTGCCTAATAATTAATAAAGAATGGGACAAGTTAGACGCTCTATTGGTTAAGTCCGACAGTGAAGAGCTACACGCAACAGCAAGCCGTGCGCTAAGTGCTTTTGTAAAACATGGCGATTCAAAACCAGCTAATGATTACAAAAAAATGCTCCAGCAGCAAAGTAAACACTTTGCCAAAATACTCACAGGGCAAGAAAAACTAAAAGAACAGCCGCCATATTACAGCCCAGGCAGTAAAGAAGAGGTAGGTGTTTATCTTGATTCGTTAGGTAAACAAGCGTGGATTTCGGTTCCAGCCAGTCTTTTTTGGCTAAGAAAAAAATAACAAAAAACGTTTAGCGTGATTTATGTCGCGCTCAGTGCTCAACATAAGCACTTAATAATAACAGCGTATTAATTTAAAAATTTCTACTTATTAAGCCTATATTTAATGCGCCTGTTCCTGTAGATTAAACAAATAATGAATGCAGTATTAACAGTGCCTTAGCTGTTAAACGATTAGCCAAGGAGCGGTGAGTCTCGTGTCAAATACCACACTTACTTATTACAACCAAAATGCCAAAGCCTTTAGCGACTCAACACTTAACGTTGATATGTCGGCACTTTATGCTGAGTTTTTACCGCACGTTGCACAACACGGGCATATTTTAGATGCCGGTTGTGGCAGTGCGCGCGATGCCGCATTTTTCAAAGCGCAGGGTTTTACTGTAAGTGCGTTTGATGCAAGCCCAGAGCTGGCAGAGTTGGCAAGCAGTTACTTACAACAACCTGTAGCGGTTAAAACATTCCAAGAGCTAGATTGTGTAAATCAATACGACGGGATTTGGTGCTGCGCTAGTTTATTACACGTTCCAAAAGTTGAGTTACCGCAGGTGTTTTTAAACCTACAACGTGCGCTTAAACCGAATGGCGTTTTGTATGTATCGTTTAAATATGGCGATACAGAGCGTGTGCATAATGGTCGTGAATTTACCGATTTAAACGAAACTGCTTTAACACATTTTCTTAGCCATACGCAGCTAAAAGCCATTAAACAATGGCAAAGTGTTGATCAGCGCCCAGAGCGCGAAAGTGAAGTGTGGCTAAATGCGCTTATTAAAGTAGTGCACGTTTTATGATTGGAGCAATGCAGCAACAGCTCGACTTTATTGCTTATATTCAGCGCTTATTAGTTGAAGGTGATTTTAGTGCTACTTATAAGTTTGCACTTTTACATGCACTGGCTGATATTAGTATCGAAAAACATCACGCCGATCCGCAAGCACAGTTACAAATAAAGTTTGATGAATTAGTCGACAAATTTATTACTTTATATTGGCACCAAGCATCGCCATTTGGTGCAATTGGTAATAATAGAGAGCAACTACTTTTACAAAATACCAACTCTAATAAACAAGCCAAGATTATAACTACGCTTCATGATGCAAAATTAAATAATATTAATTCTATTAGCCAGCTAAAAAAGAGCCAAGATTGGAATAATATACGCAGTTCAACATTAAAAACCATTAAAGACGGCCCGCTGTGGCTATTACAAAAATTAAATGGCAAAGAAGAGTGTTTCTTGTATCCCCATATTAAAGGCCAATCATACATTACCTTAAATGAAGGTATTGCAGGCTGCTTTAGGCGTTTTTACGACCTAGTTGTTTATTTAGCAAAAAATGCATGGCTGCAAAAAATTCAAAGTATTAAGCATAACCAAGCCTTAATTGGCCCACAAAGCCAACTACATGACTTTTTATTTGGCTTCGATCGCAATGCACTGAGTAAAGCAAAGCCTGTGTTAATAGAGCTGCAGCATGGCAATTGTTTTTATTGCCAAAAACCATTGAACAGTAAAACCGAGGTTGATCACTTTATACCGTTTGCCCGCTACGCAAATGATTTAGGTCATAACTTTGTGGCAGCACATAGCACTTGTAACAACAGTAAAAGTGACTTTTTAGCCGCGCAACTTCACCGCGAACGCTGGCAAGAACAAAATTTAGTGGTTAATAGCCAGCATTTAACAAATGAACTTAGTGATTACTTCAATTGCGATTCAGATAAGTCACTTTCGGTTAGCGATTGGGCGTATCAGGTTGCACAGGCAAATAGTGCAAAGTTATGGGTAAAGAAAGGTTATTTTGAAGAGGCGGCTGGTTTTAAATATCAACAACCAATTACAGAACTTGATTTAGTAGCGGAAGAAAAGCCAAGGTATGACGTGTAGTCGTAGCGTAGTCGCGATTTTACATCGCGCTTAACTTGTAGATACCATCTCTCATTTTAAGCTTCAAGGTCGTATTTAACTTTCTTGGAGCTTAAACGCTTCTTGGTTTTTTATTACACCAAAACATATATGAATTAGCTTTCGCATATTTGCACACACAACTTGCATCGGTGTTTTACCATTATTTATTAACGTTAACTTGTGTCGTTTTATTGTTTTATTCCATTGCCCAGCGACAATGGCCGCCATATAAAGTTTACATCGAATTCTGGCTGGCCCAAGTTTACTGATTGATGTTCGCCCTTTTAATTTACCCGATTCATTGTGCCGTGGGATTAATCCACAATAAGCCGCCGCTTCTTTGGCTTTATTAAATTTTTTAGCGGCAAATAAATACGTCAGCTCTCTCGATAATACGGGCCCAATGCCAGGGATAGACTCAAGTAGTTTCCTGTTTCTTTTTAAATCAGGTTCATTATCTATGTGGTTATCAATGTCAGATTTAAGCTGTTTAATTTCATCGTCTAAAAACGCGATAGTCACTTTTATTGATTGGCAAACACGCGCAGAAACGTTGCTGAATTCACTTGCTTCTAATCGGTTAGCTTCTCGTTGTCGGTTACTCTCAAGCGCATCTAAACGACGGATAAGGGCTTTAAGCTCTCTAACTTCTAATGCATCAGGTTGCCAATAACTAACGACTGTGTGCTTAGCACAGCCGTAATGGGCAAGCATCGTTGCATCAGATTTGTCTGTTTTATGAATTATGTTTAAAGCGTCTGCATACTTTTTAGCTTTACCGGGATTCGCTAAAATAATATTAAAGCCTTGCTCGTGTAAAAAATACATCAGTGCTTCATGATAAACACCCGTTGGTTCGAGGGTGATAACGAGCTCATTAGCAGCGCTTTTAGTTGTATTTAAAAGCCATTTTTCTATTGCTAAAAAGTCTTGATGCTTGTTTTTAAAGACTTTTGTTTTAATCTTGTTTGTAAGCTGGTCTCTCAACCACGATAAATCAATCTTCTCTTTACTAATATCAATGCCGATAAACATCATCTCTACTTACTCCCCTTGTACATACAGCATCTACTTAAATAAAAGTGTGCTTGGATACCATTCAGTTTCTGAGAATAGAAAGTCAGGGCTTTATCTACGGAGCAGTATTAAATACTAGGCGCTGAGGCAAGCTCACTGACTTCGATGTGATAAATGATAGCTAATCATTTATCAATGAGAGATACAAGGCGCTGAGCTTGCTCGCGCGAAAAGCGAAGCTTTTAAATTTCGGTGTAATTAATGTGTAGGTGCGATTTTATATCGCGCTCATAAATTGGTGTTTTGATGTGGATTTAAAGGATTAAAAACCTCTATTCGAGGTTATATCGCGTTGGCGATGGCAACCAAAGGGCGGCTGCCGCCGACCGCCCTTTGGAATCCCACGGCGCACCCGAGGATCATACTGTATCTTCAACTTACGTTAATGATGTGAACGTAACCAGCGTAGATAGGCCATCCATGGCCAAGCTACGCTTTTTACAGCATCCATGCTGTAAATTACTCATCATTAACTAAGTTTCAGGTGTGATCACGGGGAATTGGAGTGTGTTGGTAGTTGGATGTTTAATTTTTTTGTAGATTGCAAAAAGTTTATAGATCTAATGTAAATGTATTAATATTTATCTCATTTGGACTGTCTTTTACCCAAAGGTTCATGCTAAATTTATTTTAGGGACAAGATTTTACTGATTGTTTTAAAGCCATGGATTGGTTCATATAAACCTCCGATCCTTATATATTTAAGTGAAAGTCACTAAATCATATTTTTAAAACTTTATTTTTATTGGTTTATTAATGGTGTGCTTATGGATATAAAGTTAATTGACTGTGCTGTTAAGATTGCAGCATGTGTTTGTGGTAAAGATGGTGTTATCTCTCATACTGAAGAACTCGCTATCTATGAGTATGTGAACACTAGATTCTCAGAATATTCACAAGAAAGGTTTAACGATACATTGGATGAATTTTTTGATGAGAACCATCAAATTGAAATGTATTTAAACAATATAACGGATATAAATTTAAAAAAATTTATAATTAACTTATGTGAATTTAGTGCGGGTTCTGATGGTCTCGATATTAAAGAAAATATTGCACTAGACAAAGTTAAAATCGTTTTAAGTGAGGGACTATGAGCTACTTTGCTGATGCCTCACCAGATCCTAGGTCACATATTAAAACACTTATGCGTATTGGTTACACAATGCCTTCTGCAATATCAGATATTATTGATAACTCCCTCACAGCTAATGCGTCCAATATAAGTATTTACTCATTACCAAGCCTTGCTGAACCTAATATATCCATTCTAGATGATGGAGTCGGGATGTCTCCACAAGAATTAATTCATAATATGAAAATAGGCTGTAAAGATCCTAGTGATGAAAGACTGAGAGGGGACTTAGGGCGATTTGGTTCTGGTATGAAAACAGCTAGTTTTTCACAAGCTAGAAGGCTAACTGTATTTTCTAAGCGTCAAGGTTATCCTATGTGTGCGGCTGTTTGGGATATTGACCAAATAGAGAAAGAAAATACTTGGTGTTTAGAAATTTTGGATGAAAATGAAATTTTGCAACATCCTCTATTATTGCTTAATAAAGAAATGATTCAGGGAACTCAGATTGTCTGGGAAAAATTAGCATGTCTAAATAAAACAAGTCATTCATTGGATACAGATACTGTTTTAGCTGCAGCATTAAGTGAATTAGATTCTTATATTTCTTTGCATTTTCACAAGTTTATGGAAGGCAAAGAAAAGCGTAACTTCTTTATAAATAATAAAGGGTTACATCCAATAGATCCATTTATGACAAAATCTCCAGGATATCAAGAAGGGCGCTCAGAAAAGCTAAGGTGCAAAGGTGGATTGTAGTGGTCAATAAAATTTGGCCACAGTTTTAGAATCTTGATATCTAACCTCAGATTCATTTGGCGCTAAACCGGCATTATAATGATGCGGCCTAACGTTGTTGTAATATCCGTTGATA